>WYBK01000099.1 GCA_011525905.1 Acidobacteriota bacterium | reverse complement strand
TCGACGGGGTCGACGAACGACTTGAATCCGGAAAGCTCCAGACGGTCCAGCTTCAGCATCCCAGCTCCTCGCCTCGAGAGGGTCGCAAGGTAGCAGATTCGTGACGCAGCATACAAGATCTTGTGCTTTCGAGCATCTTCGACTACCACATATCGGTACAGGCCTGACGGGTTCCCAGCGACTTGCTTCCGGCCACGAGGCCGACGCCAGCCGGGGCGAAGAAGCTCCGATTACGGGGTGTGGGAATCGGATGCCGGGGCCTGCCGCCACTCGTCGAGGCGGTTCGAGCGCCCTCCGACCGCCGGCCATCGGGCGATCGAACCGGCGCAGCCCCGGCTCGCCTCGCGCCGCGGCGCTCTGCGATCTCCTACCAGGTGCCGCTTCTCTGGCGCCCGAACCGGCACGGCGCCGGCTCGCAGCGCGCCGAAGCGATCGCTCGGTCTCCCCCTACCTGAGAGCTTTAGGGCGTCTGACCCAGCTCGACGCTCGATCGCGCGCCCGAGGAGTGGGGTGGGGAGCTCAGTGCCCGGCTGCGCCGGGCTCGGGCGCCCGGTAGACGACGCGGCCGGCGACCACGGTGGCGACCGCGGCGCCCTTGAGGCGCCACCCCTCGAAGGGGGTGTTGGCGGATTTCGAGCGGAAGCGGGCGGCGGCGACCTCGACCTCGCGCTCCGGGTCGATCACCGTCACGTCGCCCGGACTGCCCGGCGCCAGCGAGCCGCCCGGCAGGCCCAGCGTGCGCGCCGGACCGGTCGACAGCAGTTCGACCAGGCGCGGCATCGAGATGCGGCCCGCGTGCACCAGCCGGTCGAGGCAGATCGACAGCGTCGTCTCGAGGCCGACGATGCCGAAGGGCGCCAGCTCGAACTCGAGCCGCTTCTCGTCGGCGGTGTGCGGAGCGTGGTCGGAGGCGATGGCGTCGACGCTGCCGTCGGCGAGCCCCTCGACGAGGGCCTCGAGATCGGCGGCTGCGCGCAGCGGCGGGTTCATCTTCCAGTGCCCGTGGAAGCCCGACTCGATCACCGCCCGGTCCTCGAGCACCAGGTGGTGCGGCGTCACCTCGCAGGTCACCGCCAGCCCGCGCGCCCTCGCCTCGCGCACCAGGCGCAAGCTGCGCGCGGTCGACAGGTGCGCCACGTGATAGCGCCCGCCGGTTTCTTCCAGCAGCAGCAGATCGCGCGCGATCATCACTTCCTCGGCGAGCCCCGGGATGCCCGGCATGCCGCAGCACACCGACCAGCGCCCCTCGTTCATCGCGCCGTCGCCGGAGAGGTCGAGATCCTGCGCGTGCTGGACGACCGGGGCGCCGAAGTGCTGGGAGTACTCGAGCGCGCGTCGCATCAGCTCCGCGTTGAACACCGGCCGACCGTCGTCGGAGAAGGCGACGCAGCCGGCCGCCGCGAGCTCGCCCAGGGGGGCCAGCGAATCCCCCTCGAGCCCGCGGCTGATGGCGCCGATCGGGTAGACGCGGGCCAGCCCGGCGCGCTCGGCCGCCGCGCGGATCGCCGAGGTGATCAGCTTCGAGTCGTTGATCGGCGCCGTGTTCGCCATGCAGGCGACCGCCGTGAAGCCTCCGGTCACCGCCGCCGCCACGCCGGTGGCGACGGTCTCCTTGGCCTCCTGGCCGGGCTCGCGCAGGTGGACGTGGATGTCGATCAGGCCCGGCGCCACGACCTTTCCGGAGGCGTCGAGGACTTCGTCGCCCGGCGCCGGCTCGAGGCGGGGCTCGAGGCGCGCGACCGCGCCGTCCTCGACGAGCAGGTCGCAAACCGCGTCGAGCCCCTGGCTCGGATCGACCACCCGCCCACCGCGGATCAGCAGGCTCATGCGATCTGCCCTCCGCGCGCCGCCGCGAGCAGGTAGAGCACGGCCATGCGGACCGCCACCCCCTGGCCGACCTGGTCGAGGATCACCGAACGGGGGCCGTCGGCGACGTCGCTCGCGATCTCGACGCCCCGGTTCATCGGTCCGGGGTGGAGGACGATCGCGTCCGGCTTCGCGAGCTCGAGCCGGTCGAGCGTCAGGCCGAACAGGCGGGCGTACTCGCCGAGGCTCGGGAACAGGAATCGGCTCTGCCGCTCCAGCTGCAGCCGCAGCATCATCACCACGTCGGCGTCGCGAATCGCCGGCTCGAGCGCATAGTGGACCTCGACGCCGAGCGCGGCGATGTCGGCCGGCACCATGGTGCGCGGCCCGGCGACGCGGACCCGCGCGCCGAGTCGGGTGAGCAGGTGGATGTTCGAGCGCGCGACCCGGCTGTGGGTGATGTCGCCGACCATCGCCACGGTGAGCCCCTGGATCGAGCCCTTGTGGCGACGGATGGTGAGCGCGTCGAGCAGGGCCTGCGTAGGATGCTCGTGCGAACCGTCGCCGGCGTTGACCACTGCCGCCTTGAGCTCGCGCGCGAGCATCGCCGGGACGCCGACGTGGCGATGGCGGACCACGACGAAGTCTGGAAACATCGAGGCGATGTTCTTCGCGGTGTCGGTCAGGGTCTCGCCCTTCGACTGCGACGAGCCCTCGGTCGAGAAGTTGACGATGTCGGCCGACAGGCGCTGCGCGGCGATCTCGAAGGAGACCCGCGTCCGCGTCGAGGGCTCGAAGAAGAGGTTGACCACCGTCTTGCCGCGCAACGTCGGCACCTTCTTGACCGGGCGCTCGGCCACCTCGGAGAACGACTCCGCGGTGGAGAGGATGGTGCGGATCTCGCTGTCGGAAAGCTCGGCGATGCCGAGCAGGTCCTTCTTCGTCCAGATCGGAGCGGTCATGCCTCGACCGCGCGATCCAGGATCTGGACCCGGGTGACGCCGTCGGTCGACTCGAAGGCGACCTTGATTACCTCGGTCGCCGAGGTCGGGACCTTGCGCCCCACGACGTCGGCCTGAATCGGCAGCTCGCGCCAGCCTCGGTCGACCAGCACGGCGAGACGGACCGCGCGCGGCCGGCCGTAGTCGAGCAGGGCGTCGAGCGCCGAGCGGATCGTCCGGCCGGTGTACAGCACGTCGTCGACCAGGACCAGGACGCGGTCCTGGATCGGCTCGGGGAAATGGCTCTCCTTCACCACGGGTTTGGGCGCCACCAGCGAGAGGTCGTCGCGGTAGAGGGTGATGTCGAGCGTGCCCAGAGGGGGGCGGCGCCCCTCGAGGCGCTCGATCTCGTCGGCGAGGGCCTCGGCGAGCGGCACGCCCCGAGTCCGGATTCCGATGAGCATGAGCTCCTCGACCCCCTTGTGCGCCTCGGTGATCTCGCCCGCCATTCGCCGGACGATGCGGACGATCTGTCCGGCATCGAGGATGGTGGCCTTGGCGACGAGATTCACGGGGTACCGGGCGGGCGAGCTCGCGGCGCAGGATACGAGCCCGGTCGCGGTGGTGTCAAACCGAGGGCGGC
>WYBK01000098.1 GCA_011525905.1 Acidobacteriota bacterium | reverse complement strand
GGTCGAGGACGATCCGGGCAACGTCGACATGCCGGTCCTGCACAGCAACCGCTTCGCGCTGGTCGACGCCGCCGGACGGCTGCGCGGCACCTACGAGGCGTTCGAGCCCGAGGCGCTCGACCGGCTGATCGCCGATCTCGCCGCGATCCTCGCCGAGGAAGGGGGAAGTTGAGCAGTTGATGGGTCTCACGCTGCGCGACCTGCCGACCCTCAACGCGCTGCTCAACGCCCTCGCGGCGCTGCTCCTGGTCGTCGGCTGGCTGCTGATCCGCCGCCGCCGAATCGAGGCCCACCGCCGGGCGATGCTCGCCGCCTTCGCGACCTCGGCGCTCTTCCTCGCGAGCTACCTCGTCTACCACTTCCAGGTCGGCTCCGTTCGCTTTCAGGGGCAGGGCGCAGTGCGCGCGTTCTACTTCGCGATCCTGCTCAGCCACACGGTGCTCGCCGCCGCCGTGCCGCCGCTCGCGCTGATCACGCTCTCGCGCGCGCTCGCCCGCAAGTTCGACAGCCACCGGCGGATCGCCCGCTGGACGCTGCCGATCTGGCTCTACGTCTCGATCACGGGTGTCGTCGTCTACTGGATGCTCTACCGGATGGGGCTCTGACCGCTCACCAGATCTTCGACTGAGGTCCTTCCTCGTCGGACTCGTCCGCCTCCGGCTCGGGCGCCTCCCCTGACGGGCCCTCCTCGGCACCCGGCGCGGCGCCGGTCCAGACGAAGCGCTCGAGGCTCTTGGCCCAGACGAAGCCGGAGCCCGCCGCGGCGAGGTCGCGCAGCACCGCGAGCTTCGAGTCGAGGTCGTCGATCATGTGGAGGGCGAAGGCCTCCTTGGTCATCGGCTCGACCGGCGAGGCGAACTCGCGCTTGCCCTGGTGGGAGAGCACGAGGTGCTCGAGCTCGAGCGCGAAGTCGGCGGGGAAGTCGGGGATCGCGGCCACCCGCTCGCGCACCAGGTCGCGGCCGAGGACGATGTGGCCGACCAGGCGCCCCACGGGGGTGTAGTCGTTGAGCGGCATCGCCCCGAGCTCGTCGAGCTTGCCCAGGTCGTGGAAGAGGACGCCGAGCAGCAGCAGGTCGCGGTCGAGCTCGGGGTAGTGGTCGGCGAGCTTGCAGGCGAGGCCGAGCATGGAGACGACGTGCTCGAGCAGACCGCCGCGGTAGGCGTGGTGGATCGCCTTGGCCGCGGGGTGGGTCTTCAGGCGGTCGCCGTAGGCGCGCAGCGTCTCCTCGCCGAGCCGGCGCGCCTCGGGCCGGTGCAGGTGGCCGGCGAGCGTCTCCTCGAGGCGCGTCCAGAGCTCGCCCAGGTCCTCGCGGGCGCTCGGCACGAGCGAGCCTTCGTCGAAGCCCTCGGCGCGGTCGGCCTCGGTCGCCGCCCGGCAGTTGTCGACCTTGAGCTGGAGTTGGTCGCGGTAGCTCTGGACCTGGCCGCGGAACTTGACGAAGCCGGGCGCGGCGAAGGACTGGGCGAGCGCCGCGGAGTCCGACCAGGCCTTGGCCGCGATCGACCCGGAGGCGTCGACCAGCTCGAGGTCGAGGTAGCTCTTGCCGGTGCGGTCCTGGCGCATCTCCTTGCGGCGCAGAAAGGCGAACCCGGCGACCTGGTCGCCGGCCTTCCAGGTGGCGATCGGGCGGGCGCGCGCGGCGGGAGGCGGGGGCGTCATCGGCGGGTTCCGGGGCGCCAGTATAGTCGCGCCGCCGGGCTGGTCCGGAGATTGCTGCCGAGGGAGACCCATGCGCCGATCCCTGCCTTCGCTCGCCCTGGCCCTCGCCCTCGCCGCCCCACTGCCGGTCGCGGGCGCCGACGGCTGGACGTCGGTCGATCCTGCCGCCGAGCGCACCCGCGCCTTCTTCGAAGACGGGCCGGCCTGGCTGCTCCCGCGCGCCGAGCGCGAGCGGCTCGCGGCCCTGCCCGAGCCGGAGCGCATCGGCCACGTGGCGGCCTGGCTCAGCCGCGACCCGGTTCCGGAGACCGCGGGAAACGAGCTCGAGCAGGGGATCGCGCGCCGGCGCCGTCAGGTGGTCGCCGAGGGGTGGACCTGGTTCGACGATCGGGCGCGCCTGCTCTTCCTGCGCGGGGCGCCCACCGACCGGCACAAGGTCGAATGCAGCGGCGCCTTCAAGCCGCTGGAGATCTGGACCTACGGCTCGGGGCCCGAGGCGCGCCGGGTCGTGCTCTACGGCCCGCGCGCCGACGCCCCCTTCCGAGCCTGGCTGCCGACCGACTCGAAGCGCCGGCTCTACGAGTCCGAGATGGAGTACTTCCTCGAGCAGTTCGAGGAGCTGCGCGGCCGGATCCGGGGCAAGCGCCCCGACCTGCAGCTCTGTCAGGACACCAAGCTCGTCGACGAGACCACCGGGGTCGAAGGCCTGTTCGGTTTCCGCAAGGAGCGGATGACCGACGGCGAGGTCGAGGCGCTGTTCGCGCCACCGCAGGATCTGGCCGCCTGGGCGAAGGCCGCGGCGGCCGAGAGCGTCGAGGGCTCCGCAATCTCCGAGGGCTCCGGGAGCGTCGAGCCGCTGCCGGTCGCCGGTCTCGCCTTCGCCTTCCCGGAATGGCGCGACCAGCGCATCCTCACCCGCGTCCGGATCGAGCTGCCGGCGGGGGTGCCGCTCGGCGTCTTCGAGGAGGAGGGGGGGAGCCGGGAGGTGCGGCTGATCGCGGCCGGCAGGGTCGACGCGACCGACGAGACCTTCGAGCGCTTCCGCACCCGCTTCGTCCTGCCGCCCCCGGACCCCGCGACGCCGGTCGTGCTCGAGCTCGAGCGCGCGCTGCGCCCGAAGCAGCGCTTCGTGCTCCACATCGAGCTCGCCGACGAGGTCTCCGGCCGGCGTGCCATCCTCGACGCCGGCTTCGCCGTGCCGGGCGAGCCGACCCCGCTGCCCGCGGAGGCGGCCGCCGGCGGCGCGGTGGTGACCGGCGCCGACCTCGCCCTGACGCGCGTCCACGGCCGCGACACCCTGGTGCTGCTGCCGCCGGCCGCAGACGTCGTCTTCGGCCTCTACCGCGCCGAGGCGATCGTCGCCGGCCAACGGATCCGGCGCGTCGCCTTCTTCGTCGACGGCAAGGCGCAGCTGACCCGGGGCGCTCCCCCCTGGAGCGCCGAGCTGCGGCTGCCCTCGATCCCGACCGAGACCGTGGTGCGCGCCGAGGGCTACGACGCCGACGGCCAGGTGGTGGCGGCCGACGAGATCCTGCTCAACGAGCCGCAGGGGGAGCCGCGCGTCAAGCTGCTCTCGCCGCCCCGCGGCAGGCGGCCGACCGGCACCGTCCGGGCGCGCGCCGCGGTGGTCGAGCCCGAGGGGAGGCAGGTGACTCAGGTCGCCTTCAAGCTCAACGACCGGGTGCTGGCCTCGCTCGAGCGGCCCCCCTGGGAGGCGACCTTCGAGGCGCCGGCCGGGGAGAGCGTCTCCTACCTGACCGTGACCGCGACCTTCGCCGACGGCACCGTGGTCGAGGACTACCGCATCCTCGGCGCCTCGGACTTCCTCGAGGAGATCGAGGTCGACCTGGTCGAGATCTACGCGACGGTGCTCGACAAGAGCGGCGCCCCGGTCGACGGGCTGGTCGAGAGCGACTTCACGCTGCTCGACAACGGCAAGCCTCAGACGCTCGAGAAATTCGAGCTGGTGCGCGACCTGCCGCTGACCGTCGGCCTGGTGCTCGACACCTCCGGCTCGATGCGCGAGTCGATCGGCGAGGCCAAACGGGCCGCGAGCGGCTTCCTGCGCGCGGTGATGACGCCCAAGGACCGCGGCTTCGCCGTCGGCTTCTCCGAGCGGCCGGCGCTGCTGATGCCGCTGACCGCCGACCCCGGGGCGCTCGAGATCGCCTTCCGCGACCTGCCCGCTTACGGCAACACCTCGCTGCACGATGCCTTGGTCTACTCGCTCTACCAGTACCGCGGCATCCGCGGGCGCAAGGCGATGGTGCTGCTTTCCGACGGCGACGACACGGCGAGCCTGGTGACCTTCGACGACGCGCTCGCCTACGCGCAGAGGAGCGGCGTGTCGATCTACACCATTGGGCTCGACGTCGGAGCGACTAGCCTCGCCATCCGCGGCAAGCTGCAGCAGCTCGCCGAGGAGACCGGGGGCCGGGTCTTCTACATCGCCAAGGCGACCGAGCTCGCCGGCGTCTACGAGCAGATCGAACGGGAGCTGCGCAGCCAGTACCTGCTCGCCTTCTCGCCGAATCCCGCGCCGCGCGAGGGGGAGCGCCATTCGATCGAGGTCAAGGTCGGCCGCCCCGGTTTGAAGGCGCGCTCGGCGCGCGGCTACACTCCTTGACCATGTCGCGACTCTCCCCACTGCTGGTCTGCGCGGCGCTGGCCGCCGCGCCGCTCGTCGCCGCCGAGGCGCCGATCGAGCTCGAGGCGTACAACCGCACCTACACCGACCTGGTCGGCGAGCTCGAGCCCTACGTCGCCGATCCGGTGCGCGTACGCCTCTCGTCGCCGTCGCAGAGCCTGACCGTGCGCGCCAACCGGATCCACGCCGATCCCGCGCCGGGGGGAACGCTGGTCGGCCGGCTCGAGCTCGACGTCGTCGGCAAGGGGGCGCTGGTCGCCGACGTCGATCTGGGCGGCATCCGCCAGACCTTCGACGACGAGATCCTCCTGCCCCCGCAGACTCTGGTCGTCGCCGGGCGGGCGCGGGTCGAGCGCGCCGCCGGGGGGTACCGGGTGACGGTGCTCGAGCTGCCCGAGCGGGTGCGGGTGGCGGTGCAGTCGCGCCTGGCGGTCTCGGTCCTCAACCTCTGCGGCTCGGCCGAACTGCTCACGCTCGGCGCGGTCTCTTGCGCGGGGCTCGAGGAGGCCCTGACCCGGCCCGCGGTGCCGCTGCCGCGCGAGACCGGCGAAGTCTTCCTGCCCGACACCGAGCTCGGCGCCGAGGAGCGGGCACGGCTCGACCGGCTGATCGCCGCGGCGCGGTGAGCCGGCAGGCTCAGCCCGGCATGGGGAGCCCGGCGCGGTTCGCCGCCTCGAGGATCGCGGCGTGCTCGGAGACCTGGAAGAGGAAACGCTGCCGCAGCGACGGCTGGAGGAAGCCGGTCTGACGCAGCAGCTCCTCGTGGGCTCGGCGCAGGAAGGGGAGCGGATCGGGCCCCGACCGGCCGTGGCCGCGCAGCCAGGCGGCGCCCTTCCAGAGGTGGAAGTCGAAGAGCGCCCCGGAGGGGACCTCCGGACGCAACCGCCGCTCGGCTTCGAGCGCGGCCATCGCGCTCTCGACCGCCGGCGCGCGCCCCATCGCGATCGCCGTTTCGAGCCGCAGCGCGAGCAGCGTGAGCAGCGCGCGGTCGTCGCCCGCGGCACGCTGGATCCGCTCGGCCTCGACGAAGCGGGCGTCGGCCTCCTCGGGGCGGCGCTGCAGCAGCAGCACTTGGCCGAGCACGCGCTCGGCGTCGGCCCGGGCGTCGACCTCGGCGACCAGCGAGAGCGAGAAGAGCGCCCGCCGGGCCTCCTCGTGCGCGGCCTCGAGGCGGCCGAGGGCGAGGTGGCTCTCGGCGACCGCGATGCGCGCGATCGCTTCGCCGACCACGTCGTCGCGACCCTCGCGCAGCGCCAGCGCCCGCCGGAACTCCGGCGCGGCGGCGGCGTGGTCGCCGAGACCGGCGAGCGTGCGCGCGACGCCGAGCAGCACGTACGAGCTCTCGGCGCCGCCGCCGTCGCGGGCCTGCGCGGCTTCCGCCTCGCGGAAGCGGGCGAGCGCCTCCGGGTAGTTGCCGTCGGCCAGCGCGATCGCACCGAGCGCCGAGAGGGGGGCCGATTCGCCGCCGAGCGCCGCCTGACGCCGCAGCTCGAGCGCCGCCTGCTGCTCGGCGCGCGCCTCGTCGAGCCGGTGGGTGGCGAGCGCCAGGTTGCCCAGGTGGAAGCGGCAGGTGGCGACGATCTCCCGCCGGCCGGCGCGCTCGGCGACCTGCAGCGTCTTGGCGAAGAGGTCGCGCGCCTCGGCCTGGCGCCCCTGGCGTACCAGCACGCGCCCGAGCTCGATCAGCAGGCTCTCCTTGCTGCGGTCGTCGGCCTCACGCGCGGCGGCGAGCGCCTTGCGCAGCGTCGCCTCGGCTTCGCGGTAGCGGCCCCCCTTCTGCTCGAGCTCGGCGGCCACCTGGGCGATGGCGAGCAGCCGCTCCGGACGGCCCCGGGCGAGCGTGACGCCCCGCCCCACGGCCGCCTCGAGCTCGTGCAGACGGCCGACGCTGCGCGCGATCGGCAACAGGGTCCAGAGCAGGTCGAGCTCGAGCTGCGGGTCGCCGCCGCGCTCGGAGACCGCCGCGATCTCGGCGCGCAGCGCCCCGAACAGCGCCTCGCGCGGCAGCTTGGGCGAGGGCGGGGCCTCGGCCGCGGCCAGCAGGACCCGCGTGCCCTCGTCGTCGCCCGCGACCAGCGGCCAGGCTCCCCAGAGCTCCTCGGCGCGCACGCTGCGCGCGGCCAAGAGCTCCCCCAGGGTGCGGCGAGCCGCACCGGCTTCCGTTTCGGGCAGCGCCGCCCCGAGCGACTGCTCGACCGCCGGCCAGAGGTGGACCAGGCCCTCTCCCCAGGGTCCCTCGCGACGGGCGAGTAGCCCGGCCTCGAGCCAGCGGCTCTCCCAGTCCCCTGCCGGGGCGGGCGCGCCGGCGGCGAAGGTCGCGGCCCGCAGCTCTTCGGCGGGGACGGGGACCCCGGCGAGGGCCAGCAGGCGCACCGGCGTCGGGTCGTCGAGCCGCGCCGCTTCCGCCTCGGCATGCAGGCGGAAGCGCGCGGAGGGCTGGAACTCGGCCTTGGCCTCGGTGCCGCTGAAGAAGAAGGAGCCGAAGACCTGGCGCAGCTGCCGGTCGCGCACCAGGAAGAGCAGCGCCTCCTCGAGCGCGAAGGGGCTGCCCGCGGCGCGCTCGGCGAGCCGCTCGGCGACGCCCATCGGCAGCGCGAGCCCGTGGAAGACCTGGAAGCAGAAACGGTCCCAGGCCTCGCCGGTGAGCGCGCCGAGCCGCACCTCGGGCAGCGCGGCGAGCCGGGCGGGCCAGCTCGTGCCGGAGCGCGCCAGCAGCAGGAGGTGGAGCCCCTTGCCGAGGTCGGGGCGCTCGGCGACCTCCGAGACCTCGGCCCAAGCCGCCTCGTCGGCCGCCTCGAGCGAGTCGTAGACCAGCCAGAGCGGGCGCCGCCGCTCGGCGGCGAGCGCCGCGGCGAGCGGCGCCGCCGGCGCGTCGCTCGCGACGCCGGTGGTGCGCCGCCAGAGCGTCGCGAGTTGGGCGGCCTTGAGCACCTCCCAGGCGAGCCGCGTCTTGCCCACGCCGAGCGGACCGGTGAGCCGCGCGGCCGGGGAGGTCAGCGCATCGGCCAGCTCCTCGGCCGGCTCGAGGCGCGGGGACCAGCGCAAGCTGCGCGCCAGCAGCTCCGGGTTGCGCCAGGGGGGGAGACCGGGTGCCGGAGGGCCGAGCACCACGGTCGGGACTTGCCGCCCCGAGCCGAGCAGCAGGTTGTCCGCGCGGGCGGTCGCCCAACGCCCCTCGAGGCCGTGCGCGGCGTGTCCGGTCAGATGCAGGACGTCGGCGGTGAGCGGCGGCGGGCGTCGCTCGAGCTCGGCGAGCAGCGCGTCCTCGAGCGGCTCGACGGTGCCGCGATGGACGCAGACCGCGCCGGGCAGCACGAGCGCGCGGGCGCGACCCTGGCCGACCTCGCGCTGCAGACGGGCGAGCACCCGCTCGGCGAGCAGGATCGCCCGGTCGAAGACCGCCGGGTCGGCCGCCCGCGGCGGCAGCATCCAGGTGCCGGCGCGCGTGAGCACGGCGCCCGGCACGTCGGCCGAGAGCCGGTGGGCCAGCTCGACGCCGAGCGGTGACGAGTCGAGCCAGGCCTTGACCACGGCGGCCGGCAGCCGGCGCGGAGGGGCGGTGGGCGTCTCCGGCGCGCTCACCGGGAGCGGCCGGCACTGTGATAGAAGGTTCCGTCCTGGAGGTGGATCACCATGGCATCGCGCCGACTCTTGAACCGGCTCTACTACTTTACCGTCGAAGACGAGGGGATTCTCGCCGAGGCCTTCCCCAAGTTCGAGGCGGAGAGCTTCTGCATCGCCTACAAGGTGGACGGCACCGACGACGTCTTCGTCACCACCGCCGAGACCAAGGAGGCGATGGACCGTCACGACGTCCCCTACAACCTGCTCGCCGACGAGGAGTCGGGCCGCGTCGCGTTGCTGCACACGGCCCAGTCGAAGGAGGAGCTCGCCGACCACGAGGAGTCGGTCAAGGCGCTGGTGCTCGCCCACCGGGCGATCGCCGCGGCCTGCGTCGGAGTCAACGGCGACCCCGACCTGGGTTTCGAGCTCTCCACCAGCCCGCAGGACTACACGTACTTCACCGCGCCGGCCGGCCACACCTTCGTCTGGCGTCTCTTCGCCGACCGCAAGGAGGCCGCGAGCTTCCTGCGCAAGCGCACCGGCGGCGACCGCAAGGCGCTCGAATGGGCCGAGGCGTTGCCGCTCGCCTCCGCCAAAGAGCTCAAGAGCTACCACTAGGCGGGCCGGCCGCCGCCGATGCCGCCGCGCGACCGCAGGACCCTCGACCTGTTCGCCACAGAGACCTACTCGATCTCGCAGCTCGGCCGCGAGCTCGCGGAGCTGCTGCGCGAGGCCTATCCCGCGGTCTGGGTGGCCGGCGAGATCCAGCGGCTGCGAACGCACCCGAGCGGCCACGTCTACCTCGAGCTCGTGGAGAAGGGGGAGGGCGACGCCCTGGTCGGCCGGCTCGACGCCGTCCTCTGGCGCAGCGACGCGGCCCGCGTCCGGACGGCGCTCGATCGTCACGGCCAGCGGCTGGCCGACGGCCTGGCCATCCGCTGCCGCATCGCGCTCGACTTCTACCCGCCGCACGGCAAGCTGCAGGCGCAGATCCGCGAGGTCGACCCCGTCTTCGCGCTCGGGCAGCTCGAGGCGCGGCGCCGCGAAACGCTCGCCGCGCTCGCCGCCGAGGGTCTGCTCGAGGCCAACCGGCAGCGGCCGCTGCCCGACCTGCCCCTCGCCATCGGCTTGGTGACCTCGGAGGGGTCGGCCGCCTACCACGATTTCCTCGCGACGCTCGCCGAGAGCGGCTTCGGCTTCCGGGTCACCTTCGTCCACGCCGCCGTGCAGGGGCGGGAGGCCGAAGTCGCCGTCGCCTCGGCGCTCGAGCTGCTCGCCGACGCGGGAGTCGACTGTGTCGCCGTCGTGCGCGGCGGCGGCGCGCGCAGCGATCTCGCCGCCTTCGACAGCCGCGCGATCGCCTTCGCGGTGGCGCGCGCGCCACTGCCGGTGCTCACCGGCCTCGGCCACGAGATCGACGAATCGGTCGCCGACCGGGTGGCGCACGCGGCGTTCAAGACGCCGACCAAGGCCGCCGAGTTCCTGGTCGAGCGGCTCCAGGCGGCCGAGCAGTCCGCGGAGCGCCTGCGCGCCCGTTGCGGCTCGGCCGGCAGGGTGCCGCTCGCTCGCGCCGGCGAGGCGTTGGCGCGTGCCGAGCGGCGCTTCCTCGGGGCGCGCCAACGTCTCGCCGACGTCGCGGCCCGCCTGGGAGCGCTCGGCCGGGCGCTCGCCGCCACCGCGCCGCTCGCGCTGCGCGGCGCGCGCGACCGACATCGGGCCCTCGCCGGGCAGCTGCGCCGCGCCGCGCCCCGGGCGGTCGACCGCGCCGCGCGAGCCTGGCGGCGAACCGGCGAGAGCCTGCTCTCTCGCGCGCGCGGCCGGCTGCTCCTGGCGGGCGCCCGGCTCGACGGCACCACCCGTCTGGTCGCCGGGCTGGCTCCCGAGCGTACGCTGCGGCGCGGCTTCAGCATCACGCGCGGCCCGGCCGGGCGGGCGCTCTTGGCGCCGGCCGAGGTCGGGCCCGGCGATCGACTGACGACCGAGCTCGCGGGCGGCCGGCTCGCGAGCCGCGTGGAGGGGGAATGAGCGCGAAGAAGGGGAGCGCCGAGAGCGCCACGGGCCCGAGCTTCTCGGAGGCGATCCGCGAGCTCGAAGCGATTCTCGGCCGCATCGAGGCCGAAGAGGTCGATGTCGATGCGCTCGCCGCGGAGCTCGCACGCGCCGCCGAGCTGCTCGAGCTCTGCCGGGGCAAGATCCGCAAGGCCGAGCTCGAGGTCACGCAGATCGTGCAGAGGCTCGAGTCGGAGGGCGAGGGCGCGAGCTGACCCGATCTCCAGTTTCTGGACGGTGCACGGCGCGCGGCTCCCGGCGGCGACCTGAGCGGACCGTGCAAGGACCTGAGAACATTGGCTTTCGGGCTTCCCGCGGGAGCTGGCAGGGCTCTTGCGCTGCTCCGGGGGCAGCTGGTCCACCGGCCAGCCGGATCCTGGGAGGCCCGACATGGAACTAGCCCTGCCGCACGCCGCCGACCCGCCGGTCGTCCCGCTCTCCGCGCCGGCCGCCGGCACGGACCGC
>WYBK01000097.1 GCA_011525905.1 Acidobacteriota bacterium | reverse complement strand
TGTTAGCACTCACCGCCTCCGAGTGCTAACACGGGGGCGGGCCGGGTTCCGAGACAACCGAGGTCCCTCGAGGGCCCAGGACAGCAAGGAGGAGCATGCCGTGAACATCCGTCCGTTGCACGACCGCGTCGTGGTCAAGCGCATCGAGGCGCAGGAGCAGATCCGCGGGGGCATCATCATCCCCGACACCGCCAAGGAGAAGCCGCAGGAGGCCGAGGTCTACGCCGTCGGCCCCGGCAAGCTCAACGACGAGGGGAAGCGCTCGCCGATGGACGTCAAGAAGGGCGACCGCATCCTGATCGGCAAGTACTCCGGCTCCGAGATCAAGCTCGGCGACGAGGAGTACGTGATCCTGCGCGAGGACGAGATCCTCGCCGTCCTCGACAAGTAAGCCCCCGGACCCGAACCCAGCGAACCAGGAGAGAGAATCCATGGCTGCCAAGTACATCACCTACTCCGAGGAGGCGCGCGGCGCCATCCTGCGGGGCGTCAACAAGCTCGCCGACGCGGTCAAGGTGACCCTCGGCCCGAAGGGCCGCAACGTCGTCATCGAGAAGAAGTTCGGCTCGCCGACGATCACCAAGGACGGCGTCACCGTCGCCAAGGAGATCGAGCTCGCCGACGCGCTCGAGAACATGGGCGCCCAGATGGTGCGCGAGGTCGCCTCGAAGACCTCCGACGTCGCCGGCGACGGAACCACCACGGCGACGGTGCTCGCCCAGGCGATCTACCGCGAGGGCGCCAAGAACGTTACCGCCGGCGCCAACCCGATGGAGCTCAAGCGCGGCATCGACCTGGCGGTCAAGGCCGTGGTCGAGTCGATCGACAAGATGGCGAAGCCGGTCGAGGGCTCGGAGATCGCCCACGTCGGCACGATCTCGGCCAACAACGACCAGGAGATCGGCAAGATCATCGCCGAGGCGATGGAGAAGGTCGGCAAGGACGGCGTGATCACGGTCGAGGAGGCCAAGGGCCTCGAGACAACGCTCGAAGTGGTCGAGGGCATGCAGTTCGACCGCGGCTACCTCTCGCCCTACTTCGTGACCGACGCGGAGCGCATGGAGGCCGTGCTCGAGAACGCCAAGATCCTGCTCTACGAGAAGAAGATCTCCTCGATGAAAGACCTGCTGCCGATCCTCGAGCAGGTCGCCCGCCAGGGCAAGCCCCTCTTGATCGTCGCCGAGGACGTCGAGGGCGAGGCGCTCGCCACGCTGGTCGTCAACAAGCTGCGCGGCACGCTGCAGATCTGTGCCGTCAAGGCCCCCGGCTTCGGCGACCGCCGCAAGGCGATGCTCGAGGACATCGCGATCCTGACCGGCGGCAAGCTGATCACCGAGGACCTCGGCATCAAGCTCGAGAACGTCAAGTGGGAGGACCTGGGCGAGGCCAAGAAGCTCGTCGTCAACAAGGACGACACCACGATCGTCACCGACGTCGACGACAAGAAGCGCCGCGAGGCGATCGCCGGCCGGGTCAAGCAGATCCGTACCCAGATCGAGGAGACGACCTCCGACTACGACCGCGAGAAGCTGCAGGAGCGCTTGGCCAAGCTGGTCGGCGGCGTGGCGGTGATCAAGGTCGGTGCCGCCACCGAGACCGAGATGAAGGAGAAGAAGGCGCGCGTCGAGGACGCGATGCACGCCACCAAGGCGGCGGTCGAGGAGGGCATCGTCGCCGGCGGCGGTGTGGCGCTCATCCGCGCCATCGAGGCGGTCGACAAGATCAAGGCCGAGGGCGACGTCGCGGTCGGCGTCAGGATCGTCCGCCGCGCGCTCGAGGAGCCGTCGCGCCAGATCGCCCAGAACGCGGGCGAAGAGGGCTCGGTGATCGTCCGCCAGTTGGCGACCGAGAAGGGCAACGTCGGCTTCAACGCCGGCAACGGCAAGTTCGAGGACCTGGTCAAGGCCGGCGTCATCGACCCGGCCAAGGTCACCAAGACCGCCATCCTCAACGCTTCTTCGATCGCCGGCCTGATGCTCACGACCGAGGCGATGGTCGCCGAGATCAAGGAGGAGGAGAAGAAGGGCCCCGCCGGCATGCCGGGCGGCGGCATGGGCGGGATGTACTGACGAGATCCCGGCGCGGCGCACGCCGCGCCGTTCCATACCCTGGGGGCCGGCGAGGCGACTCGCCGGCCCTTCTTTCCTCGGCTCCTTCGGCTCGGCGGAGGACTTGGGCGGCCGCGAGCTGCAACGCCAGTGCCGCTGGCGGCTTCGATACGATCCACCCCGGTCGCCACCTCACGCGGCTTTCGGGACCCCTGGTTCCGAAGGGCTGCGCAGGCGCTCGGCCCCGCAGATCCACGATGCGCGCAACCCCACCAAGCGATCTGCTTCCACTTCCCAGGACTGCCAGAGTGGACGTCTCGTGATCTGGAGCCGCGCGATCCGGGGCCTCTGGATTGTCGCCAGCCTGCTGCCGGCGATTGCCGTTCTTCACCAGATCGTCGCGAAGTCGCCCAACATCCCGCTCGGAGACCAGTGGAGCGGCTCGGTCGTGACCGTCCTGCGAGCCGCAGAAGGTTCGCTTCGCCCCGCGGACATCTTCGAGTGGCACACCGTTCATCGCCCGGCTTTCAGCAGGGCTCTTGCCCTGTTGCTCGCGCAGACGTCTCACTGGGATCTCCGGATCGAGGCGAGCATCAGCGTCGTGATCTCCCTCGTGAGTCTGCTCCTTGTTTTCCGCTTGCTCCCCGCTCGGCTCGGAAGTGCCCGATACTTGCTGCTGCCAGTGATCGCGCTGCTCCTCTTCACGCTGCGCGCGAGCTGGGTGAGGAGCTGGCACAACGCCTGGCACTTCGCTAGGTTCTTCTGGCTCGCGGCGGTCGCCGTCGTCGCCCTGCGCGCTCCCAGTTGGCGGAGGCTGCTCTCCTCCGGGCTCTTCGTCGCCTGCGCGACCTTTTCGCAGGGGGTGGGCGCGCTTCTCTGGCCCCTCGGCTTCGGATACCTCTGGGCCGCGCGCTATCGGAAGCTCGCGAACCACCTCTGTTGGTTGTGTCTCGGCGCCGTCGTCCTCACCTGCTACTACCAGGGATTCCGTCTGCCACACTACCTATCGGGTCGGGAGACCGAGTCGAGCGTGCTTGAGCGGCTCGAGTTCGTGGGCGCCTTCCTCGGTGGGCCCTTGGTGGCGCACCGCAGCGACGACGTCGCGCTCGCCGTGGTGCTCGGGATCGCGGGTCTCGGCCTGCTCGCAGTCGACTGTTGGTGGCATCGCCGGCAGGGGGGCGAGCTCGAGGAAATCGCTCCCTGGCTCGCGATGTGCGGCTTCGCGCTGGGCATTGCGACGCTGACCTCGCTCGGGAGAGCCGGGATGGGCCTCGTCCATGCTACGAACGACCGCTACGTAATCGTAGCGGCTCTTTTCTGGATCGGCCTGCTCGGTATCGCTGCGCTAGCACTGTGCGGCGAGGGGCGCGCGGCTCCGGGATCCGGAAGGAGGGTTCACGCGCTGAACGTGCTGCTCTTGGCGATTTGCACGATCCTCTTCGCGCGGGCGTATCTGGAAAGCGCCCGGCAGGCGCCCGAGGTGAGCCCCGCCGAGAAGGCCTGCTTCCTCGCCTTCCCCAAGACCAGGGACCTGTCCTGCATGGACCGGCTGCAGAGGCAGCTGCGCCTGTCGAGCCGCGCAGGCGCCGACGCGATTCCGGGCCGGATCGACGCGCTGGCGCGCCATCGCTTGACCCTCTTTGCTGTGGAGCCTTCGCCAGACAGCCAGGGCGGTCGCTGACCACTCCGCTGGCCGCTTCTGACCTCGGGATCCGGCACCAGCTGGCGGCAGGCCGAACCGGCGAATGGGCGGCGTTCGCGCTGTTCGCGGATCGAGACAGGCGCCATTCAACCGCGCCGCTCGCAACCGGCGAGGAAGCTGTCGAGCTCCGCGAGCGCGGCGCGGTAGGCGGAGAAGGGATCCTCGGACGTCGAACCGAGGGTTCGATAGAGCGCGAGCTCGGGGTCTCGGGGCAGCTGGATGTCGCTGGGCAGCTCGAAGCCGAGCCCGCGCAGGCGCTGGGCGGCGATCGCGACCAGCAGCGCGTCGGCGCTCCGCTCCCCCCGCGCCAGCGCGCGCAGGCCTCGCTCGATCCGGTCCGCCGCCGGCAGCCCCGTGAGCTCAGGCATCTCTGGCTCCGCGCTCCTCGATGAAGGCACGGGCTCGGCGCTCGAAGGCGCGCGCGTCGAGCGCCGGGTAGCGCACGAGGCCGGGCAGCATCTGCTCGAGCCCCTCGAGCAGCTCGGCCGACGTCACCAGAGAGCGGGCCAGCATCTCGCCGACGTCCGCGAGGTCGCGGTCGTGGGCGCGCGCCAGCTTGGCGAGCGCTTGCGCTCGCAGGTCGTAGTGGAAGAAGTCGACCTCTCCGTGGCGCGCCACGAACCACGAGCGCTCGCGCCAGTCGGGCAGCGGCGGCAAGAACTGGTCGGGCGCGGCGAGCTCGACGTTGAGGTCGAGCTCCTCCTTGAGCGCGGCGATCGCCTCGAAGATCCCTTCGGGCTCCGGGTCGAGCTTCAGATCGACGTCGACCGTGCTCGACCGCCATCCGACGAGCAGAGCCGTCGCGCCGCCCGTCAGGTAGACGCGTCCGGCGCCGCGGGACCGCTCGCCCAAGCCTCGCAGCAGCCGGTGGATCCGCTCGGCGTCGGCGGGTCTGCGCACGCTCTCAGTCTACCGCCCGCGTCACGAGCCACTCTCTCCCCCCAGCTGCCCCTCCTTGAGGATCGCCGAGAGCGACTTGAAGGCGGCGTGGTCCTTGTGGCGCGCCCATTCGAAGGCGACCGATTCGAGGTTGGAGACGACCGCGCCGGCCTGGCGCATCCGCTCGAGCGCCCACTGGCGGTGCTCGGCGCCGCGGCCGGAGACCCCCTCCCAGCAGAGGTGGACCTCCTCGCCCCAGCGCAGCGCCTCGAGCACGGTCTGCATCACGCAGACGTGCGCCTCGATGCCGACCACCACGAGCTGCCGCCGCCCTCGAGGCAGGCCGGGGCGCAGCTCCGCGAGCGCCGCCTCGAAGCCCGGATCGCCGCAGCAGCCGAAGGCGGTCTTGTCGATGCGGCGCCTGGGCACCGTCAGGCCCTCGAAGTCGGCGAGGATCTCCGGATGGGTCGGCCCCAGGCCGCGCGGGTACTGCTCGGTGACCACCACCGGCACGCGGAAGAGCTCGGCCAGGCGCAGCAGCCTGCGGGTCGCGGCCAGCACGAGCTCCGGCCGGTAGACCATCTCGACCAGCTTCCCCTGCAGGTCGATGACCACCACCACGCTGCGGTCGACGTCGGCGAGCTCCATGATCCTCTCCTCCCGCCCGCGAGAGTCCGTACGCGGGCGGTCGCAGTCTAGCGCCGGCGCTCTGGCAGAATCGCCCCGGCTTGCGCGCGTTCGATCGAGTCCTCGAGAGCCGCCGGGTCGTGACCCCCGAGGGGGTGCGTCCGGCGGCGGTCGGCATCGCCGAGGGCCGCATCGTCGCGGTCGGCGCTCCCGGCGAGCTCGGGGGCTCCGGGGCGATCGAGCGGCTGGACGACCTCGTGCTGCTGCCCGGCGCGGTCGACACCCACGTGCACGTCGACGAGCCGGGGCGCGCGGACTGGGAGGGTTTCGCGACCGCCACCGCGGCGGCGGCCGCCGGCGGCGTCACGACCCTGGTCGACATGCCGCTCAACTCGATCCCGGCGACCACCTCGGTCGCCGCGCTCGAAGCGAAGCGGCGCGCCGCGGCGGGGCGGACGAGCATCGACGTCGCCTTCTGGGGGGGCGTCGTGCCGGGCAACCTCGCCGATCTCGCGCCGCTCCACAGTGCCGGCGTCCGGGGCTTCAAGGCCTTCCTGGTCGCTTCGGGCGTCGAGGAATTCCCCGCCGTCGGGGCCGAGGAGCTGCGCGCGGCCGCCGCCGAGATCGCCCGCCTGGGCTCCCTTCTGCTGGTCCACGCCGAAGCGCCGGAGCGGATCGCGCCCGGGCCGGCGCGCGGCGGCGACCCGCGCGCCCACGCCGTCTGGGAGGCGTCACGGCCGCCGGAGAGCGAAGCGGCGGCGATCGAGCAGTTGGCCGAGATCGCTGCGTCGACCGGCGCCCGGATCCACGTCGTCCACCTCTCCTCGGCCGCCGGCCTGGATCGTGTGCGACGGGCGCGTGCCGCCGGCCTGTCGATCAGCGCCGAGACCTGCCCGCACTACCTGACCTTCGCCTCCGAGGAGATTCCGGACGGCGCCACCGAGTGGAAGTGCGCGCCGCCGATCCGCGGGCGCGTCGAGCGGGAGCGGCTCTGGCAGGGGCTCGGCGACGGCTCGATCGCGCTGGTGGCGAGCGACCACTCCCCCTGCCCGCCGGCGCTCAAGCGGCGCGACGGGGGAGACTTCTTCGCCGCCTGGGGGGGCATCGCCTCGCTCGAGCTGGCGCTCGCCGCGACTTGGACCGGAGCGGTCGAGCGCGGCTTCGGGCTCGAGCGCCTGGCCGCGTGGACGGCGGCGGCCCCCGCGCGGCTCGCGGGGCTCGCGCGGCGCAAGGGGGCGATCGCCCCCGGCCGCGACGCCGACCTCGTGGTCTTCGATCCGGAGGCGAGCTTCTTCGTCGATCCGGCCGCGCTCCGCCAGCGCCATCCGCTCACCCCCTATTCGGGGCGGCGGCTGCGCGGCCGGGTCCTCGCGACTTACCTGCGCGGCGAGCCGGTCTTCGCGGCGGGGCGGGTGGAGCCCGGCCGCGGGCGCGAGCCCTCCGGAGACTGAGCGCGAGGCGCCGAACCTCGTGATTCGCGGCGCGGCGATGGGCGCAGCACTCTGCCCGAATCCGCGCCCGGGCGCACGGCCCGGAAAGGTGGGCGCGGTCTCGGCTACGGGGTGGGGGCGCGGCGCGTGGCGGCGCGGAGAATGGGGGCACAGGAGCGCGCGCGGGCCGCCGGCCCGGCCCCCTGCCGGTCCGACCCGGCCGCGCCGAGTCTCAGAGGTGCAACCGTGACGACATCCGCAACGCCCCCCCTGGACGAGGTCCTGGGGAGCTTCGAGCACGACCGCTCGCGGCTGCTCGACATCCTGCTCGCCCTGCAGCGGCGGCTCGGCCAGCTCGACGACGCCACGATCGACGGCGTCGCCGCCGGCCTCGGCCTGCCGCGCGTCGACGTCGCGAGCGTGGTCTCCTTCTACTCCTTTCTCGGCGGCCAGCGACGCGGCCGTGTGGTCATCCGCCTGTGCAACGACGTGCCCGACCTGCTGATGGGCGCCGATCGCGTGGCCGCCGGGCTCGAGGAGGAGCTCGGCATCCGCTTCGGCGAGACCACGCCCGACGGTCGCTTCACGCTCGAGCACGCCTCCTGCATCGGCATGTCGGACCAGGCGCCCGCGGCGCTGATCAACGACGTCGTGGTGCCCAATCTCGGCCAGGGCGCGGCGCGCCGGCTGGTGCGCGAGATCCGCGCGAACCCGGACGCCAAGGACCTGCGCCGCCTGCTGGTGCGCGAGTACGGCGACGGCCAGAACGCGCACGCGCTGGTGCGCGCGGCGGTGAAGAACAACCTGCGCCACGCCGGCGAGGTCGTCTTCGCCGAGCGCGAGGCCAACGCCGGCCTCGCCAAGGCGCTGGCGATGAGCCCGGCCGAGGTCATTCGCGAGGTCAAGACCGCGCGTCTGCGCGGCCGCGGCGGTGCCGGCTTCCCGACCGGCCTCAAGTGGGAGTTCACGCGCGCCGCGACGAGCGACCAGCGCTACCTGATCTGCAACGCCGACGAGGGGGAGCCGGGCACCTTCAAGGACCGCGTGGTGCTGACCGAGCGCCCCGACCTGCTCTTCGAGGGGATGACGATCGCCGGCTACGCGCTCGGCGCCAGCAAGGGCATCCTCTATCTGCGCGGCGAGTACGCCTACCTGCTCGAGTACCTCGAGCACGTGCTCGCCTGGCGGCGCGCCCACGGCCTGCTGGGGCGACGGGTCTACGGGCGACCCGGGTTCGACTTCGACATCCGCATCCAGCTCGGCGCCGGCGCCTACGTCTGCGGCGAGGAGACCGCGCTGATCGCCTCCGCCGAGGGGCTGCGCGGCGACCCGAAGAACCGCCCCCCCTTCCCGGCGCAGCGCGGCTACCTCGGCCAGCCGACCTCGGTCAACAACGTCGAGACGCTCTGCTGCGTGGCGCGCATCCTCGAGATGGGCTCGGGGTGGTTCGCCTCGCTCGGCTCGCGCAAGAGCACCGGCACCAAGCTGCTGAGCATCTCGGGCGACTGCACGCAGCGCGGCGTCTACGAGCTGCCGCTCGGCACGCGGCTGGCGGCGGTGCTCGAGCAGTGCGGCGCCGAGGAGGCGCGCGCCGTGCTGGTCGGCGGCCCGAGCGGCCGCATGGTGGGCGAGGCGGACTTCGACCGCGAGCTCTGCTTCGACGACCTCTCGACGGGCGGCGCGCTGGTCGTCTTCGACGGTTCGCGCGACCTGCTCGAGATCGCCTCGAGCTATCTCGACTTCTTCATCCACGAGAGCTGCGGCTACTGCACGCCCTGCCGGGTCGGCAACGTGCTGCTCAAGGAGCGGCTCGACCGGATTCGCGCCGGGCGCGGCGAGGCCGCGGACCTCGACTACCTGCAGGGGCTCGGCGAGACCATCCGGACCGCCAGCCGCTGCGGTTTGGGGCAGACCTCGCCCAACCCGGTGCTCTCGACGCTCTCGGCCTTCCGGCCGCTCTACGAGGCGCGCCTGACCCGCTCGACCGCGGGCCTGCAGCCGGGCTTCGACCTGGGCGCCAGCCTCGCCGAGGCGGGCGCGCGGGTCGGCGCCCGTTCCCTCCACTTCGAAACCGTACGGGATCTGCGATGACCGACGGAACGATTCCCCTGACGGTCGACGGCCGCCCGATCGAGGCGCGGCCGGGCCAGACCATCCTCGAGGCCGCCGAGGCGGCCGGCATCTACATCCCGCGGCTCTGCTGGCTGCAAGGGCTCTCCCCCTCCGGCAGCTGCCGCGTCTGCACCGTCCGGGTCAACGGCCGGCCGCAGGCGGCCTGCACCCAGCCGGCGGCGCCCGGCATGGTGGTCGAGAACGACACCGAGGAGCTGCGCGCGCTGCGCCGCGACCTGATCGACATGCTGTTCGTCGAGGGCAACCACTTCTGCATGTTCTGCGAGAAGAGCGGCAACTGCGAGCTGCAGGCGCTCGCCTACCGCTTCGGCATTACGGCGCCCAAGTACCCCTTCCTCTTCCCGCAGCGGGAGCTGGACGCCACGCACCCCGACCTGCTGATCGACCGCAACCGTTGCATCCTCTGCGGGCGCTGCGCCCGCGCGTCGCGCGAGCTCGACGGCAAGGCGCTCTTCGGCTTCACCGGACGGGGACCGAACCGGCGGCTGGCGGTCGGCGCGGCGGCCGGCCTCGGAGCGACCGCGGCGGACGCCGCCGACCGCGCGATGGCCGCCTGCCCGACCGGCGCCTTGCTCGCCAAGCGCGTCGGCTACGCCGTGCCGGTCGGCCGGCGCCGTTACGACCAAGCACCGATCGGCTCGGAAGTCGCGCGGCCGGCGGGCGGGGAGTGAGGAGGCCGACATGGCGAAACCCAAGGTCGCGACCACCTCGCTCGCCGGCTGCTTCGGCTGCCACATGTCGCTGCTCGACATCGACGAGCGGATCCTCGATCTGGTCGACAAGGTCGACTTCGATCGCTCGCCGATCAACGACATCAAGGAGATCCGCGGCACGGTCGACATCGGCCTGATCGAAGGGGGATGCGCCAACGAGGAGAACGTCCGCGTGCTGCGCGAGTTCCGCGAGCGCTGCCGCCTGCTGATCTCGGTGGGCGACTGCGCCATCAACGGCGGCGTGCCCGCGCTGCGCAACCTGGTGCCGCTCGGCGAGTGCTTCGAGGAGGCCTACCTCTCGGGGCCGAGCGTCGACAACCCGAGCCGCCGGATCCCCGACGACCCGGAGATCCCGCGCCTGCTCGACCGCGTCCGCCCCTGCCACGAGGTGGTCAAGATCGACTACCACCTGCCGGGTTGCCCGCCCTCGGCCGACACGCTCTGGGCGGCGCTCACCGCGCTGCTCGCCGGCAAGTCGCCCGAGCTGCCCTACGAGCTGGTCAAGTACGACTGAGGCGGAGAGGAAGAGTCCCCATGGCCAATCCCGCAACCCAGCGGATCGTGATCGAGCCGCTCACCCGCGTCGAGGGGCACGGCAAGGTGACGCTGCTGCTCGACGACCGCCACCGGGTGCAGCAGGCCCGGCTGCACATCGTCGAGTTCCGCGGCTTCGAGCGCTTCATCCAGGGGCGCCCCTACTGGGAGGTACCGGTCCTCGTCCAGCGGCTGTGCGGCATCTGCCCGGTCAGCCACCACCTGTGCGCCGCCAAGGCGATCGACGGCATCGTCGGCGTCGACCGGCTGCCGCCGACCGCCGACAAGATGCGCCGGCTGATGCACTACGGCCAGATCTTCCAGTCGCACGCGCTGCACTTCTTCTACCTCGCCTCGCCCGACCTGCTGCTCGGCTTCGACGCGCCGGTCGAGCGGCGCAACGTCGTCGGCGTCATCGCCGAGCACCCCGAGCTCGCCCTGCAGGGTGTCGCGATGCGCAAGTTCGGCCAGGAGATCATCCTGGCGACCGCCGGCAAGAAGATCCACGGCACCGGCGCCATCCCGGGGGGCATCAACAAGAACCTCTCGGTGCCCGAGCGCGACCGGCTGCTGGCCGACCTGCCGCGCATGCTCGAGTGGAGCCAGAAGGCGGTCGCGCTGGCGCGCGACTACACGCTCGGCCAGCTGGAGCGGCTCCGGGACTTCGGCTCGTTCGAGTCGAACCACGTCGGGCTGGTGCGCCCCGACGGCGCGCTCGACCTCTACGACGGCCGCCTGCGCGCGGTCGACGCGCGCGGCGGCGTCCTGGTCGACCAGGTCGAGCCGGGCGACTACCTCGACGTGATCGCCGAGGAGGTCCGCCCCTGGTCGTACATGAAGTTCCCCTACCTGAAGACGCTCGGTCCGGCCGACGGCTGGTACCGCGTCGGGCCGCTGGCGCGCTTGAACGTTTGCGACTCGATCGACACGCCGCTCGCCGAGGCCGCGCGGCGCGAGCTCTTCGCGGCGCTCGGCGGCCGGCCGAGCAACGTCACGATGGCCTACCACTGGGCCCGGATGGTCGAGCTGCTGCACGCCGCCGAGGTCATCGAGCGGCTGCTCGGTGACGCCGACCTGCAGGGCGAGGACCTGGTGGCGCCGGCGGGCGAGCGTCGCTTCGAATCGGTGGCCATGCTGGAGGCGCCGCGCGGCACGCTGACCCACCACTACCGGGTCGACGAGAACGACTTGGTGACGATGGCCAACCTGATCGTCTCGACGACCTGCAACAACGAGGCGATGAACCGCGCCGTGCGCCGCATCGCCGACGACCAGATCTCGGGCCGTCCGGAGATCACCGAGGCGCTGCTCAACCAGATCGAGATCGGCATCCGCGCCTACGACCCCTGCCTCTCCTGCGCGACCCACGCGCTCGGGCGGATGCCGCTCGAGGTCACGCTGGTCGATGCCCGCGGCGAGGTGCTCGACCGGCGCACGAGGCCGTCGTGAGCGCCGAAGGCACGTTGGTCCTCGGCTGGGGCAACCCGGGGCGCGGCGACGACGGCCTCGGCCCGGCGCTGGCCGACGCGGTGGAGGCGCTCGCGGCGCCCGGCGTCGAGGTCGAGTCCGACTATCAGCTCCAGGTCGAGGACGCCGCCGCGATCGCCCGGCACGCGCGCGTGCTGTTCGTCGACGCCGCGCGCGAGGGCCCCGAGCCCTTCTTCCTGAGACGCCTGAGCCCGGCGGCGAGCGGCCTCTCCTGGAGCAGTCACAGCCTGACGCCCGGCCAGCTGCTGGCGCTCGCGCGCGAGCTGTTCGGCGCCGAGCCGGAGGCCTGGCTGCTCGGCGTCCGCGGCTACGAGTTCGACCGGCTGGGCGATCCGCTGTCGCGCCACGCGCGCGAGAACCTCGCCGCGGCCGCCGGCTACCTGCGCGAGGCGCTGCGCGTCGGCGCGCTCGAGGAGATCCCCCGATCCGAGCCACCCGCCTCCCGGCCGGTGGCCCGACTGTGAAGGTGAGGCCGACCATGTCCGAGAGCAAGCCCCTGATCCTCTGTATCGACGACGATCCGGACATCCTGTCGTTCCTCGAAACCGTGCTCGAGGGCGCCGGCTACGGCTACGCCGGGGCGGCGAGCGCGGAAGAGGGACTGCGCGTCTACCGGGAGACGCCGCCCGACGCGGTGATCGTCGACCTGATGATGGAGGAGGTCGACTCCGGCACCTCCTTCGTCAAGGAGCTGCGCGCGCAGGGCAACCGGGCGCCGATCTTCATGCTGAGCTCGGTCGGCGACAACCTGAACCTGGTGACCGACTACTCTCCGCTCGGCCTGGCTGGCGTCTTCCAGAAGCCGCTCTCGCGCCAGCACCTGCTCACCGTGCTCGAGGCGACGCTCGCCGGCGCGGCCGCGAAGGGCTAGAGGGCCGTCGGGGTCAGGTCCTCCTCGGGCGCCGCGGCGGCCGGTTGGCCGATGCGGCGCACCGGGATATCGATCGTCACGGTCGTTCCCCGCCCCTCGTCGCTGTCGATCGCGATGCGCCCGTGGTGGCGCTCGACCGTCTGCTTGACCAGCGCGAGGCCGAGGCCGGTGCCCGCCGGCGAGTGCTTCTTGGCGTTGGCGGCGCGGAAGAACTCCTGGAAGAGCTTGCCCTGCTCGCGCCGCGGGATGCCGATGCCGGTGTCGCGCACGACGATGCGCACTTCCTCCGGCGCGACTTGCTCGAAGCGGACGCCCACCTCGCCGCCGTCGGGGGTGTACTTGATCGCGTTGGAGACCAGATTCTCCATCATCTCCTTGAGCAGGTCGACGCCGCTCTCGACGGCGGGCAGGCCGGGCGCGACTTCGACCGCGAAGGCGAGACCCCTGCGGCTCGCGGCGTCGCGGAACGTCCGCTCGGTCTGCGCCGCCAACTGCTCGACGTCGATCACCACGTCGGGAATCTCGCGTCGCACGTCGCGCGCCCGGGCGATGGTGAGCAGCTGGCCGATCGCCCGGTCGAGCGCGCGCAGCCGCTCCTCGACCCGCTGGAGCTGCTCGGCCTGCGCCGCCGACACGTCGCCGTGGAGCCCGTCGCGCACCAGCTCGAGCATCGAGAGGCCGGCCGAGAGCGGGGCCCGGAGGTTGTGGGCGACCTTGAGCATGAACTGCGTGCGCTCCTCGATCAGCCGCTCGATCGCTTCGTTGGCCCGGGCGTCCTCGATCGCCAGCGCCACCAGCTCGGCGGCGAGCTGGAGCAGCTCGGAATCGCGCTCGTCGAAGCGGTCCTCGCCCTGCGCGTAGATGCCGAGCGTGCCGATCACCCGCTCCTCGATCTTGAGCGGCGCGAGCACCGCCGAGCGGATGCCGAGCGCGGCGAGCTCGTCCTGCAGCTGCAACGACTCCTCTTCCTCGCCGACGCGGCCGTGCACCAGCGTCTCCCCCTCGACGATCCGCCGGTTGACCGGACTCTGGTCGAGCTCGATCACCGCGCGGTCGACCAGCTCGGCGGGCAGGCCGTGGGCGGCGACGTAGCGCAGCGTCCGGCCGTCCTCGGAGAGCAGCTTGACCGCGGCCGCGGGCGCGCCGGTGACCTGAGCGAGCTCGCGCGCGACGGTCTCGAGGATCGGCGCCAGCCGCCGCTCGCCGCCGATCGCGCGCACCATCGCGTAGAGGCTGTTGAGCCGGGCGTTGAGGTCGACGAGCTCCGCCGTGGCGTCGGCGACTTCCTCCACCCGGCGCTGCAGCTGGCGCATGATGCGCGAGACCATCGCCGCGGCGACGAAGAGGGTCGCCGTCACCGCCAGCAGCACGAGCGTCGCGAGCGTGGGCTGGTCGAGCAGGTGCAGCGGCTCGCCCCGGAAGGAGAGGCCGTGGCTGGGCAGCGTGCCGGCGAGGTGGAGGAAGTGCAGCGCCCAGAGCCCGGTGGCGGCCAGCGCCGCGAACAGGTAGGCGGTGCCCGGCGTGAACTGGATCGCGCCGATGAGGACGTGGAAGAGCAGGAAGAGGGCGAGCGGGCTCGAGGCGCCGCCGGTGTAGTGGACGAGCAGCAGCATCGCCAGGTAGTCGGCGACCACCTCGAGGACGACGACCAGCTGCTCGAGCGCCGGACTCTCCTCGAGCCGGCGGGCGTGGCGGTAGTAGATCCAGGCGAACAGCGCGTTGTAGACCGGGCTCGCCAGCGCGACCAGCAGGATCGGCGTGGCGCGCAGCTCGAAGCCGACCGCCTGGGCGAGCAGCACGCCGGTCAGCATCAGGGGCGCCACCGCCCAGCGCAGGCGGATCTGCCAGAAGCCGCGACGCCCCCAGAGCTGGGGGAGGTTGTGCAGCTCGGCGACCGCCTCCCGCTGGCGACGCCCGCGGACCGGATCGAGCTCCAGGCTCACGGCGCCGCCGGCCGCGTCGCCGTCGTGTCGGCGCTCGGGAGAGCGGCGCACTGGGGCGGAGAGGAGGGCATTCCGGCCATCGCGGTTCGGACGGTCGACCGTGTCGCATGGTAGCACGCGCATCCCGGCGCGGCCGGCGTCCGGACGCTGTACCATTCGCGCGCCGGAGCACCACGCGCGATGAGCGACTTCACCGACCTGCCCGACCTCGCCTCGGAGCGTCTCGGGGGCGCCGTCCTGGCGGCCAACGACGACTTCTTCGCGCCCAAGGAGAACCTGATCCTCGAGAGCGAGCCGGTCTGGAAGGAGGGGGTCTACACCGACCGGGGCAAGTGGATGGACGGCTGGGAGACCCGGCGCCGGCGCGAGCCGGGGCACGACTGGTGCCTGATCCGTCTCGGCCTGCCCGGCGTGGTGCGCGGCGTGGTGGCCGACACCCGCCACTTCCGCGGCAACTATCCGGAGTCCTGCGCGATCGCGGGGGCGGCGCTCGAGACCGATCCGCCAGCCGAAGTCGGGGAGGGGGATCCGCGCTTCCGCGAGCTGCTGCCGCGCACGGCCCTCGAGGGGGACCGGCGCAACGCCTTCGCCATCGCCGACTCGCCGCGCGTCACCCACCTCGTGCTGCGCATCTACCCCGACGGCGGCGTGGCGCGCCTGCGCGTGTACGGCGAGGTGGCGCCCGACTGGAGCGGGCTCGCCGCCGGCGCCGAGCTCGACCTCGCCGCGATCGAGCACGGCGGCCGGGTGGTCGACGCCTCGGACCGCTTCTTCGGGCCGCCGCACCGCCTGATCTACCCCGGCCCCTCGCGCGGCATGTCCGACGGTTGGGAGACGAGGCGCCGCCGCGGGCCCGGGCACGACTGGGTGGTCGTCGCGCTCGGCGCGCCGGGACGCATCGCGCGCGTCCTGGTCGACACGGCGCACTTCAAGGGCAACGCCCCCGGGTGGTGCTCGCTCGAGGCCTCGGCGTCGCCGCTCTACTCCTCGGTGGGGATGGTCTGGCGCGAGCTGGTGGCGCGCGAGCCCTTGCGCCCCGACTCCGAGCACCTCTTCTTCCCGGAGCCGGGGCAGGCGAACGGGGCGCACGCGACTCGCTTCGTGCGGCTGAACATCTTTCCGGACGGCGGCGTGGCCCGCCTGCGGCTCTTCGGAACACTCGCCGAGAGCGCAAGGTGACCGCCGGCGCGCGACTCGCGCGCTGGAACGCGCTGCCGGCCGAGGCGGCCGAGCGCGAGCTCGCCGACGCCTGCGCCGCTCGCCGCTGGGTCGTCGCGGTCGCCGCCGAACGGCCGTTCGACTCGTTCGACTCGCTGGTAGCGGCGGCCGAGCGGGCCTTCGACTGCCTCGCCCCGGAGGACTGGCTCGAGGCCCTGGCCGCCCACCCGCGGATCGGCGAGCGCGCCGACGCCGGGCGACAGAGCGCGCGCGGCGAGCGCTTCTCGGCCGGCGAGCAGGCGGGGGCTGCCGACGCGCCGGCGGCGGTCGCCACCGCGCTGGCCGCGGGCAACCGGCGCTACGAGGCGCGCTTCGGCCACACCTACGTGGTCTGCGCGAGCGGGAGGAGCGGCGAAGAGATGCTCGCGCTGCTCGAGCGGCGGCTCGCCAACGAACCGGCGGCCGAGCTCGTCGTGGCCGCGGAGGAGCAGCGGCGCATCACGCGGCTGCGGCTCGAGCGGCTGTTCGGAGACCGAGCCCGGCGCGGGTCGCCTTAGAATGGCCGCACCTTGACCCCCGGGGCCCTCCCGCCTCTGCCCGACGCCGACCCGGAGCGGGCGCCCGCTCTCGACGACCCCGCCTACCCGGGCTGGGTCGAGAGCGTCCACTTCTCGCCGGAAGGGGTCGACCGCGGACAGATCTGGGAGAGCCTGCATCGCACGCCCCTCGAGCGGCTCGAGGTGCTCGAGCGCGCCGTCAACGACCTCCTGGCGCTCGCCGGTGGACGCTGGCCAGAGGTTCGCTGACCTC
>WYBK01000001.1 GCA_011525905.1 Acidobacteriota bacterium | reverse complement strand
GCGGGTGCGCCGCCGCAGCGCCACCACCCCGGCCAGCACCAGGACGACGACCAGCGTCGCGGCGCCCGCCTCGGAGAGCGTCGGAATCTCCTGGACGAGCGGCGGCGCGAAACAGCTCGCCGCCCAGGAGGCCGCCTGCTCGAGCAGCTGATCCGGCAGGCCGGTGCGCAGATTGTCCGGCACGTCCGAGTAGTTGGAGGTGTCACCGAAGTAGATCGGCCCGAGGTAGGCGGTGCAGCCGGCACCCGGCTGCTTGACCGCTACCACGATCCCGGGACCGCTGGGGTTGTCGAGGGTCATCGTGGCGAGGACGGTGTCGTCGGCCTCGGCGGGGAAGGCATTGCCCTCGATGCAGCAGTCGTCGGCGAAGTCGCCGACCGAGAAATCGGGGATCCCGTCCACGACCGGGTGGGAGGCGACGAAGTCGATCGTGTAGGTGGAGTCGCCGTACTCGTCGGTCGAGGGGATGTTCTGCGTAGGAAAGATCGCTTCGAGATCGGCCGCCCCCGGCTCGGCACCGCTCGGCAGGTCGTAGTTGCCCCAGCCGGTGAAGACCGCGCCGCCCCCAGCCTCGACCCAGGCGCGTAGCGCCGCGGCCATCGGCGCGGTCCAGTCGGCATCGTCGAAGCCGCTGCCGCCCAGGATCACCACGTCGTAGGCGGCGAGCTCGCCGGCCGTGTCGATGTCGCCGGCGGTGACCAGGGTCGCATCGAAGTCGAAAAAGGTGTCGTCATTGAGCTGGGTGACGACGTCGGCACCCGAGCCGGAGGGGCTGCCGTCCTCGACGGCGACCCGAATCTGGGCCTGAGCGATCGAGGCGCCGAGAGCGAGCCCCACGCACAGTACGGTCAGGCGAAAAGAAGTCCGCATCGTAGTTCCCTCCCTTGCGAGGAGTGCATTCTACGCCCTCCCTGCGCCGGGCGGCAGGAGGAGACCGAACTCGGCCAGTCGGCGAAGGGAGACCCGCCGGTCGAGGCGCCAGGGGGAGGGGGGGCGGTTGCTCAGGTTGCCGCCGTGGGCGACCTGGAGCAGGTAGGCCCCCTCGAGGAGGTGGACGTCGGGGCGCCCGAGCAGGTGCTTGTGGTCGACCGCGTACGGGTTCTCGCCGCCACGGAAGGCGGCGAGCGGCGCGGGCTCTCGCCGCCGGTAGCGGTGGAGGCGGCGCGCGGCCGGGTCGTAGCGCAGGAACTCCCGCGAGACGACGACGCGCGCGCTCTGCGGCGCGGCGTCGACCGCGGCGAACCAATCCGCGCGCAGGGCGTCGTCGGAGTCGAGCCGGGAGAGCACTTGGCCGGGAGTCCCCCGAAAGCCGCCGCGCCAGTCGTCCTGGACCTCGACTCGCGCCCACGCGAGGTCGGCGACCGCCGCGGCGATCCGCTCGGCGACCGCGCGGCCGCAGAGCAGCAGGGCGGGCACGCCGGTGGCGGCGACGCTCGGGACGAAGGACTCGCGGAAGAGACGCAGCCGCGTCTCGAGCCAGGCGGGATCGCGGTAGACCTCGCCGCTGCCCGGCCGGGGCACCGCGAAGCGGGTGACCAGGAGGTGGCTCATCGATCGGTCGCGGTGCCGGGCGAGCGGCGCAGCCGGATCACCGGCAACGCCTCGGGACCGACGGTCGAGCGCCGCTCCTCGACGAAACCGAGACCGGCGTAGAGAGCGAGCGCCGGTCCGTTGGCGGCGCCGGTCGAGACGGTCAGCGATCCGCGGCCGGCCCGCTCGATCACCGCCTCGACCAGCCGCCGCCCGAGACCGAGTCGCTGGTGCTCGGGTGCGACGACCAGCGCAGCGATGTGCAGGCTCCCCGGGGTGTCGCCCGGTTCGATGGCGATCGCGCCGGCGAGCGCTCCGTCGCGACGGACGCCGAGCCAGGAGTCGCTCCCCGCGCGCAGCTGCTCGAGGGTGCGCTCGAGGGGCGGGAAGTCGCGGGCGCCGAGCAGCTCGGCTTCCTGGGCGTAGGCCGCCCGGTGGACGGCGTGCAGGCGTTCGGCGACGGCGAGGTCGCTCAGGTCGAGCGCCTCGACGCACGCCGCCGGCTCGCTCTCAGAGGCCATCGACGCCCTCGAAGAACTCGACCTCGCCGGTCGCGAGCGAGTACTCGGCGCCGACCACGCGCAGCCCGTCGGTGCGCATCAGCTGCTCGAGGATCTCCGAGCCGTGGCGCAGGTGGTCGACCGCGGCGAGCACGTTGGCGCGCACGGCTCGGCGCAGCAGCTCCTCCGGGTGGTCGGCGAGGTCGGTGGCGAGCAGCGGCTCGACCGAAGGGCGGACGCGATCGACGATTGCGCGCAGGTTCCTCGACTGGGTCCCGGCCGGGCGGCGCAGCTCTTCGATCGTGGCGACCACCGCGCCGCACTGCGAGTGCCCGAGCACGACGACCAGGCGGGTGCCGAAGCGCGAAGCCGCGAACTCGACGCTGCCGACCTGGGAGGGGGAGACGACGTTGCCCGCGACCCGGATGACGAACAGGTCCCCCAGCCCCTGATCGAAGACGATCTCGGCCGGCACGCGCGAGTCCGAGCAGCCGAGGACGATCGCCGAGGGGCGCTGCTCCTGGGCGAGGTCGGCCCGCTTCGGCGGGCGAAACGTCGCTTCGCCGCGCTCGATGCTGGCGACGAAGCGCCGATTGCCTTCTTTCAACCGTTCGAGTGCCGCCCGTGCCGTTGGCATCGCTCCCCCTTTCCGCGGGGCGCGATGTTAGCCGCAGCGCGGGGCCGAGGTCAGGCGGAGCGGAAGAGGCGCGTGGTCGGCTCGAGCGCGGCGGCGAGCTCGGGGGCGACCTCCGCGGGCTCGAGCAGGTCGAGCGCCAGGGCGCGCGCCACGGCCAGGCCCTCGTTGCCGCGCTTGTAGAGCGTCCAGATCTCGCGCTGGACGCCCTGGTGGTAGTCGTGGATCCGCTCGTTGAGCTCGTAGGCCTCGAGCTTCCCCTCGCGCCACTCGGCGAAGGCGGCGTCGAGCGCCTCGAGCGCCCGGGTCAAGTCCCGGTCGTGCGCCAGGCTGGCCAGTCGCCGCAGCTCCTTGCGCCCCTGGCGTGACTCGAGCAGGCCGTCCTTCATCGCGTCCCTCCCGTCTGCCGACCGCGACGGAGTCTGCCGGTCGGCGAGTCGAGGCGCTGCGGAGAGTGCCGCAGAGGGCGGCGGTCGCGGGCTTACCCCGAAGGCTCGACGAGGTGGACGAGGTTGCCGCAGCCGTCCTCGAAGGTGGTCGAGGTGATCGGTCCCCTGGCCTCGGGCGCGCCGCGGAAGGCGACGCCGAGCGCCGAGAGCCGCTCGAAGTCGGCATGGACGTCGCGCGTGACCAGCGCCAGGGCGGGGATCCCCGCCTCGTAGAGAGCGCGCTGGTAGGTGCGCGCCGGTGGGAAGGCCATCGGCTCGAGCACGAGCTCGACCCCTTCGATGCCCTCGGGGGAGGTGACGGTGAGCCAGCGGTACGTCCCCATCGGCAGGTCGGCCATCTTCCGAAAGCCGAGCACCGAGGTGTAGAAGTCGAGGGCCTTCTGCTGGTCCTCGACCATCAGGCTGACGAACTTGAGCTGCATGGGAACCTCGTCGTGGACTGCGTGCGTGGCTCGAAGAGCCGGCGCGGAGCTGGCGCGGTCGCCGGCGACCGGCCGAGCCGCGCGCGACCGTGCCGCTCGGCGGTGGACCTCATGGGAGCCAGCGGCCGTAGGTGAGCCAGTGGTAGAGGACGTAGAACCAGCTGAAGAAGGCGTGGACCAGGGCCCAGAGGACGCTCTGGTTCGTCTGCCAGGAGAGGATCGCGGCCAGCACGGCGCCGATGCTGCCGAAGATGCCGCCGCCGCAGCAGCCGCAACCCGCCTTGCCCCGCCGCTCGCCCATGGTCGCCTCGTCTCCGCGGAAATCGTACCCGAAACCCTCCCAACCCAGGTGCCAGCCGAATCGCGCGAGATGTCGGGGGTGGTATTCCGACTCATGTCTCCGATGCCCCGTCGATTGCGATTCGTTCCGGCCGGTTCTCTGGTCGAGGTCACCTGCAGGACGGTTCAGGGTCGGCTCCTCCTGCGACCCTCCACCGTCCTACGCGATTTGACCCTCGGGGTCCTCGCCCGCGCGGCACGCCTCTACCCGGTCGAGGTCCACGGCTTCGCATTCCTCTCGAACCACTACCACTTGCTTCTCACGGTCCCGGACGCACAGCGCCTGTCCCGCTTCATGAACTACTTGAACTCGAATCTGGCTCGAGAAGCTGGGCGTCTCGTCCGGTGGCGGGAGAAGTTCTGGGGACGCCGGTACCAAGCGATCCTGGTTTCCGATGAAGAAGCGGCACAGGTCGGACGCCTGCGGTACGTTCTCGCCCACGGGGTGAAGGAGGGCCTGGTCTCCTCCCCGCTCGAGTGGCCCGGGGCCCACTGCGCGAAGGCGCTCCTGGAGGGCACGGACCTATCCGGGCGATGGATCGACCGGACACTCGAGTACGCCGCCAAGCGAAGAAGACGAAGCCCGAATGCAGAGGATGCCGTCTCGATCGAGACACTGCGTCTCACGTCGTTGCCGTGCTGGCGGGCACTGTCCGAGCAGACCAGGAAGAGCCGTTTGCGGGTGCTCCTCACCAGCGTCGAAGAGGAGGCTCGAGAGGAAAGGCGCCGAGCCGGTGCGCCCCCTCTCGGCAAGGACAGCGTACTTTCTCAGAATCCTCGGCACGTGCCGAGTCAGGTCGAAAAGCGGCCCGCACCGATCGCGCACGCCGTCTCGCGAGCCGCACGGAGCGCTTTTCGAGACGCCTATGGGAGCTTCCTCTCCGCCTATCGGCAAGCGTGTGAGGAGCTTCGCGCGAGCGAGGCCGGTGCCGCCTTCCCCGCAGGATCGTTCCCGCCGGCGATGCCCTTCCGCCCGCCTTAGGAACTCTGCATGATGGGCGGCCTCTCGGCGTCACAGCGCCATTGTCGACCTCTGGCGAAGGGGAGCGCGCCGTCCTCGTGCAGCGCGAAGCGCCTGTCCGGCGTCAACCGGGTCGAACAGCGGGCACCGACACCACAGCCCTGCCCCTCGTCGCGTCTACGCGAAGCTAGAGGCCTGAGACTCGCTGCTCTCCGACTCGTGCTGGTCAGCGTCTGGTCGATCACCTGACGAGCGCTGTCTCTTCGCAGCACCGCCTCGTCCGTCGAAACGGCTGGCACCTGACCGCACCTGACCTGCGGCTCGGGCACTTCGGGGATGCGCGTCGTCAGTACTTGACGCTGCAGCCGTAGGCCTTGGTCGAGGCCGGGTCGGGGCTCTTGCCCGACTTCAGGGCGTCGAGCGCGGCGTCGACGTAGTTGACGCTCGCTCCCTTGCCGCGCGGATCGTCGTCGATGGCGCCCATGTAGGCGATCTTGCCCGCCGGGTCGACGACGTACATGTGCGGCGTGGTCTTGGCGCCGTAAGCGCGGCCGATCTCGCCCGAGCTGTCGTAGAGCACCGGGTAGTCGATGCCCATCTTCTCCTGGTAGGCCTTGTGCTCGGCCGGCGCGACGTAGTCGCCGTGCGACCGGCTGGTGCTGTTGATCGCCAGCCAGACGACGTCGGCGTGCTCGTCCCAGGTCGTCACCATCGTCTTGGCTCTCGCGTGGCGCTCCGAGACCGGGCAGTTGGGGTTGATCCACTCGAGCACCACCGTCTTGCCGGCGTAGTCGGCGAGCGCGACCGAGCCGCCGTCGACGCTCGGCAGCGAGAACGCGGGAGCGGGCTGACCGACGGCGAGCTCGGCCTGCGACGGGCCGGCGCAGGCGGCGAGCGCGAGAGCGACGACGGGGACGAGAGCGAGGCCGGTGCGGTTCTTCTTCATTCCGAGACTCCTCGAAGTGGCGGAGGCCGCCGGCGGGCCAGCCTCCGGGTGATGATCCAAGCGGTCAACGCGACGAG
>WYBK01000096.1 GCA_011525905.1 Acidobacteriota bacterium | reverse complement strand
TGGGCTTGGTAGACCGAGACCTTGAGCATCAGCTGCAGCTTGTCGCAGGCGGCGACGAAGCGCGCCTCGCGGCTCGCGCGCGATTCGTACTCCAGGTAGGCGGCGCGGGCATCCGGGTCGGCGGGCGCCAGCAGGTGCTCGACCGCGCGCCGCTCGGCCTCGTGCTTCGCGCCGTCGGGCAGGTAGCCCGCCGCGGTCGCAGGCAGGTCGCCCAAGCGCAGCTCGCCCAAGTCGTGGAGCAGCGCGAGCTCGACGGCGCGCGCGCGGTCGATCCCGGGCTCCCCGGCCGCCAGCAGGCGGACGAGCAGCGCCAGCTGGAAGGTGTGCTCGGCGACCGACTCGCCGTCCGTGATGCCGCGCAGCCGATAGCCGATGCGCGGCACCCGGTCGAGCAGCTGCAGCTCGAGCAGCAGGTCGAGCAGGCTCGGGCTCGGGCCGCGCACGCGGCGAGCGCTCAGCGCATCCAGGGGGTGCCGGCGCCGAGCCAGCCCCGGGAGAGGTAATCGGAGAGCGTGAAGCCGAACAGGATCAGCAGCCAGAAGAAGCCGCCGGCGGCGACCAGCGGGACGAGCCGGGTGCCGTACTTCACGTGCATGAAGAAGAGCACCACCAGCGTCGCCTTGGCGACCGCGATGCCCAGCATCACGACGTTGTTGAGCGCTCCCAGGTCGACGAAGGCGACCGCGACCGTGATCGCGGTCAGCACCATCAGGGTGAGGAAGACGGCGACGTAGATCTTGACGGGGACGACGTGGATGTCGGACATCGTCAGACGGCTCCGTGGTAGTGGCGGCCGATCAGGTAGAGCAGCGGGAAGAGGAAGATCCAGACGATATCGACGAAGTGCCAGTAGAGTCCGAAGCACTCGATCGGGTTGTGGTACTGGGAGTTGAACCTTCCCCGGGCGGCCGGCACCAGCAGCCAGCCGAGCAGCACCAGGCCGACCACCATGTGCAGGGCGTGCATGCCGGTCATCGCGAAGTAGAGCGAGAAGAAGATCTCGGCGCGCCCGTCGATCGCCAGCTCGGGGAAGTGGAAGTTGGGGCCGGGCACCAGGTGGTGCTCCCACTTCGCGCTGTACTCGAAGTACTTGATCACCAGGAAGGCGAGCCCGAGGATCCCGGTGGCGACCAGGTAACGCACCAGCGCCTTGTTCTTGTCGGTCTGCGCCGAGTGCACCGCCATCGCCATGGTCAGCGAGCTGGCGATCAGGATGACCGTGTTGACCAGACCGAGCGTGATGTCGAGCTCGTGGCTGCCCGCGGCGAAGGCCTGCGGGTCGCGCCAGCGGTAGAGCATGTACGCCATGAACAAGCCGCCGAAGAACAGGATCTCCTGGACCAGGAAGAGCCACATGCCGAGCGTCGCGGACTCCTTCTGCTGCTCGAGCGTGTCGAACTGGTGGTGCAGGACGGCGGGATGCGCGGTCGACAAGTTCTCCTCCTTCTCGCTCGCCGCCGGCTCAGTGAGCCGAAGCGGGCTTCATGCCCGACGTCGAGCCCGGCTCGCCGTCCGCGTAGGGATAGACCTCGTGGTTCATCACCGGCGGCTCGTCGAAGTTGAGCGTCGGCGGCGGCGAATCGGTCTCCCACTCGAGGCCGCGCGCCCCCCAGGGGTTGCGGCCGGCGAGCGGACCCTTCTTCAGCGACCAGGCGAAGTAGAGGACCGGCAGGACGAAGCCGAGGCCGAGGATCGAAGCCCCGGCGCTCGACAGCACGTTGAGCACCTGCCACTCCTCGGGATAGGCGTGGTAGCGCCGCGGCATGCCCATGTAGCCGAGCAGGAACTGCGGGAAGAAGGTCAGATTGAAGCCGACGAACACCAGCAGGGCCGAGATCTTCCCCCAGAACTCCGGGTAGAGCTTGCCCGTGATCTTCGGCCACCAGTAGTGGAGGCCGCCGAGGTAGCCCATGATCGTGCCGCCGACCATCACGTAGTGGAAGTGGGCGACCACGAAATAGGTGTCGTGCACGTGCACGTCGAAGCCGAGCGTGCCGAGAAAGACCCCGGTCAGGCCGCCGATCATGAACAGGCCGATGAATCCGAGCGCGTAGAGCATCGGCGTCTGGAACGACACCGAGCCCTGGTAGAGCGTGAACGACCAGTTGAAGACCTTGATCGCGGACGGGATCGCCACCAGCATGGTGAGCAGCGAGAAGGCGGTCCCGGCGTAGACCGACTGGCCGGAGACGAACATGTGGTGCCCCCAGACCAGGAAGCCGAGCACCGCGATGCCGATCGAGGCGAAAGCGACCGCGTGGTAGCCGAAGATGCGCTTGCGCGCGAAGGCGGCGATCAGCTCGGAGATCACCGCCATCGACGGCAGGATCATGATGTAGACCGCCGGGTGCGAGTAGAACCAGAACAGGTGCTGGAAGAAGACCGGATCGCCGCCGCGGGTCGGATCGAAGACGCCGATGTGGAAGGCGCGCTCGAAGACGAGCAGCACCAGGGTGATCGCCAGCACCGGCGTGCCGAGGACCTGGATCAGGCTGGTGGCGTAGTGGCTCCAGACGAACAGCGGCAGGCGGAACCAGGTCATCCCCGGCGCGCGCATCCGGTGGATGGTGACCATGAAGTTGAGGCCGGTGAGGATGCCCGAGAAACCGTTGACGAACACCCCGAGGCCGACCGGGATCACCGCGGTCATGGTGTAGGTCGACGAATAGGGCGTGTAGAAGGTCCAGCCGGTGTCGACGCCGCCCGCGATGATGCCCCCGAGCGCCATCGTGCCGCCGGCCATGAACAGGTACCAGGAGAGCAGGTTGAGGCGCGGGAAGGCCAGATCCTTGGTCCCGATCATGATCGGGATGAGGAAGTTGCCGAGCACGCCGGGAATCGCCGGAATCAGGAAGAAGAAGACCATCAGCACGCCGTGGGAGGTGAACAGCCGGTTGTAGGCGTCCGGCTGGACCAGGTCCCCGGCGGGCGTGACCAGCTCGAGGCGGATCAACATGGCGAAGATCCCGCCCAGCACGAAGAAGGCGGAGACCCCCAGCAGATAGAGAATGCCGATCCGCTTGTGGTCGAGGGTCAACAGCCACGATTTCAGACCGGTCGTGGCGTTGAGGTAGTTCGGCCGCTCGGCGGCCATCGCTTCGGAGCTCATCGCGCGACTCCCTCGAGACTCTTGATGTAGTCGATCAGGGCCAGCACGTTCTCCTCGGTGACCTGGCTCTGGTAGCTCGGCATGACCGGCTGGTACCCGGCCACCACCTTGGCGCCCGGCCTCAGGATCGACTCGCGCAAGTACTGCTCGTCGGCGCGCACCGTGCGACCGTCGGCGAGCTCGACTTCGCGTCCGAACAGGCCGTGCAGCGGCGGGCCGGCCAGCCCCGGCTCCTCGCGGTGACAGTTACCACAGGCCAAGCGGGCGTAGAGCTCGCCGCCGGCGACCGCGGGCGCGGTCTGCACCGGCACGGAGGCGAGCCAGCGCTGATGCTCCTCGGGCTCCTGCACGGTCACCCAGCCGATCATGCGCGAGTGCTCGGCGCCGCAGTACTCGGTGCAGAACAGGTGATAGCGCCCGGGCTTGGTGGGCGTGAACCAGAGCGAGGTGTAGCGCCCCGGCACCACGTCCGCCTTGGTGCGGAACGCGGGCACGAAGAAGCTGTGGATGACGTCCTCGGAGGTCATCAGCAGCCGCGTCGGCTGGCCGACCGGCACGTGCAGCTCGTTGATCTCGCGCTGACCGGTCGGGTGCTGGGCCTTCCACATCCACTGCTTGCCCGTGACGTAGTACTGCACGGCGTCGGCCGGCGGCCGATAGAGCCGGAAGTAGACCTTGGCCCCCCAGCCGAAGGTGAAGAGCACGATCAGCAGCGGGATCACGGTCCAGGTGACCTCGAGCAGCGTCGAGTGGTCGAACGAGGAGCCGACCTGGTCGGCGGCCCGCCGCCGGTAGCGCAGCGCGAAGTAGAGCACCATCACCGCGATCAGCACGGTGAAGAAGACGGCCATGCCGACCAGGAAGAAGGTCAGCTGGTCGACGTCGCGCGCCATGGTCGACGCCTGTTCCGGCACGAAGGGGATCTTGAAGTTCATACCGAAGCCATTCCTCCGGCGGCGAGGCGCCGACGGGCCCGCCGTTCGCGGACGAGCATGAGTGCCACGTAGCCGCCGACCGCGGCCAGGGTGAGGGCGGCCGTGATCCGCAGCCAGAGCATGGAGACCGCGGTGTAACGGCCGAGCGCGACGTCGTAGTGGAAGCAGAGCAGCAGCAGCCTCTCGACCACGCCGCCGACGCGCCCCTCCGAGGCTTCGACCAGCGCGAGCTTGAGGTCCTTCGGCGCGTAGTCGATGCCGAAGACGTACCGCGACACGCGGCCGTCCGGCGTCGCCAGGACGACGCCGGCGGCGTGCGCGTACTCGCCGGTGGCCTCGTCCTGGACGTAGCGGAAGCCCGCCGCCCCGGTGAGCGCGGCGATCGCCTCCGGCCCGGCGGAGAGGAAGTGCCAGCCGACGGCGGTCTCCGGCGCCCCGTACCACTCGAGGGCATCGGCCTTCTTCTCGGCGGCCCGCGCCGGCGTGTCCTCCGGGTCGATGCTCACGAACACCGCCTCGAAGTCCTCGCCCGGCCGGTACGGCAGCGCCTTGAAGCTCGAGGCGATCCCCTTGGTGACCAGCGGGCAGAGCATCGGGCAGCGGTAGTAGACGAAGGCGAGCAGCACCGGCTTGTCGCCGAACAGCTCGGCCAGCGGGAAGGCGCGGCCGGTCTCGTCGACCACTTCGACCTCGAGCGGCAGGCGCTCGCCCAGACGCTGGTCGAACCCGACCTCGGAGAGGATGCGCTCGGCGCGCCGCGGATCGACCGCGCCGTCGCGCTCCGGCGCCGTGCCCCGGCCGGTCATGAACTGACCCGCGGCCGGCACCGCCGCCAGGGTGAGCAGCGCGGCGAACATCGTGCGCCGGCCGCGGCGAGTGAGGGCGCGGCCGGTCACTGCGCTCCCGCGTCCGTCGCGCCCGCGGCGTCGGCGGCCGGAGCGGGCGGCGCGGCCGCCTCTTCGGCGACCAGCTCGATCGCGCGCTCGATCGGGACGTGCGCGAGCCCGGCATCGCGGTCGACCCAGCCCCAGCCGCCCAACCGCTCTCTCACCGCCTTGCGATAGGCCGCGAGCTCGCGCTCCGGACGCGCCTGCAGCTGCGGTCCGGGCGGCAGCGGCTGCTGGCGGGCGGCCGCGATCGGCGACGGCGCCGGGTCGTCGCGCTCGACGCCGCGCGCGAGGCCCAGGTAGATCAACGAGGCGACCACGAAGCCGGCGACGATCGTCGCCGCGAGCCAGACGCCGGCGTGCAGGATGCCGCGGCGGTCGATCTCGTGGTCGATCGCGTGGTCCGCTCCGCCGTGCGGGCCCTGCCCTCGGGACTCAGTCACGGGCGAACGCCTCCTTCAGGTAGGGATCGTTGACCGGCAGCAGCGGCCGCCGGGCGAGCTCGCGCGCGAAGAAGAAGAGCCAGAGCCCGCCGAGGGCGAGCGGCGCCGCGAGGTCGAGCCAGTGCAGGCCGAAGCCGTCGTGGACCAAGCTCGGACGCGAGCTCCAGATCAGGTCGACCAGCCGCATCACCAGGACGAAGCCGGCGATCGCCGCGAGCGCCCGGGCGTTCTCCTTGACGCTGCGCGACAAGAGGATCAGGAAGGGGAAGAAGAAGTGGAAGACCAGCAGGCCGACCGCCACCCAGGCCCAGGGGCCGTGGAAGCGCTCCTGGTACCAGACCACCTCCTCGGGGAGGTTGCCCTGGTAGGTGATGATGAACTGCGAGATGGCGAGGTAGGTGAAGAACATCACGAAGGCGAAGAGCAGCTTGCCGAAGTCGTGGAAGTCCTTCTTGACGAAGACGCCCGCCATCGGGTCGCGGCGCTTGAGGAAGCCCGAGACCAGGATCAGGAAGGTCAGGCCGCCGAGCGCCTGGCCGGTCAGGAAGATCGCCCCGTAGAGGCTCGAGAAGTAGTGCGGATCGAGCGACATCAGCCAATCGAAGCCGATGAACGAGCTGACCAGGACGAAGACGAGCAGCCCGACGGCGGAGAAGCGGCGCATCGCCACCGCGCGGCCGCCGTCCCCCTCGGCGTCCTGCCGGCCCGAGGTTCCCGACAGGCGGTAGGCGAAGAAGCTGAAGAGCGCGATCGCCGCCACGGTGCGGCCGATGAAGAAGCCGCTGTTCAAGTAGGGCGCCTTGTGGTGGAGCAGGTGGTCGGCCTCGACCTTGGCATGGTCGGCCCAGAGGTAGAGGCGCTCGAGCCCGAAGAAGAGCGGCAGGGCGAGGAGCCCGACCACCGGCAGCGTGCGCGCCCCGGCCTCCATCTGGCGGCGCAGCACCAGCCCCCAGGAGCCGCCCGACAGGTGGTGGAGCATGAGCAGTCCCAGGCAGCCGGAAGCCACCGTGAACCAGAGCAGCCAGGCGACCAGGTAGGAGGGGAAGAAGCGCTCGACGTCGAGGAAGGCGCCGGCCGCGGTCGCGGCCGCCGCCAGACCGCCGACCAGCAGGCCGCGCCCCCCCAGGCCGGCGAGGTCGGCGGGCGTGCGGAAGTCCTCGGCGCGAAGCGGGAAGTCGAGTCGGCTCATGATGCGTTCCCGTCGGCCTCCGTCAGTGTGCGGCCGCCGCGGCGTTGGCGGCCGGCGGCGCGTCGAGTCGCGCCCGCTCGGCCGGCGTCAGCCGGGAGGCGTCGACGCGCTGCGACAGTTGCAGCGCCCGGATGTAGGCCGTGATCGCCCAGCGGTCCTCGGGCGGGATCTGCGAGGCATAGCTCGACATCACGCCGAATCCGTTGGTGATGTTGTAGAAGAAGTAGCCGGCCGGCGCGCGCCGGAGCCGTTCGTCGTGGAAGCTCGCCGGCTGCTTGTAGCCGCGCTGCACCACCATGCCGCGCCCGTCGCCGAGCGCGCCGTGACAAGGAGCGCAGAAGATGTCGAAGCGCTCGCGCCCGCGGGTCAGCAGCGCCCGGGTGACGGGCATCGGCACTTCCATCGCGAGCGAGCCCTCGGGAGTGCGGCCGGTGTGGAAGAGCTTGTCCTCGCGCAACTGGCCGCGCGCCACGGTGCCGGCCGGCAGCGGACGCGCCGCGGCGCCGTCGGCGAAGAACGCGCTCTCCGCGAGCGGCTTGTAGCGCGGCGCGTCGTGCATGTCCTGCCGGCAGCCGGCGGCAAGCGCGGCGGCCGCGAGCGCGGCGGCCAGCAGGGCGGCGCGGCCACCGCCCGCGGCGAGGCGGGTCTCAGGGCGCAACTTCGTTCACCTCCACCGCTCCGGCCTCGACCAGGAACTGCCGGGTGGCCGTCCGGTCGAACTTCGGGTCGGTCGCCTCGATGCACAGGAAGTAGCCGTCGCGCGCGCCGGCCTGCCGGAAGCGCTCGACGTTGAACACGGGATGGTAGGGCTCGGGCAGGCGATTGACCGCCAGCATGCCGATGCCGGCGGAGAAGGCCGCGAACAGGATGGTGGTCTCGAAGATCACCGGGATGAACGCCGGCCAGCTGTTGAACGGCCGGCCGCCGATGTTGATCGGATAGTCGATCGCCGAGGTCCAGTAGGCGAGAGCGAAGCCCGACAGCGCTCCGATCACGCCACCGGTCAAGCAGATCAGCGGCACCTTGGAGCGATGATGCTCGCAGATCACCTCGGAGAGGTGCTCGATCGGATAGGGGCTGTAGGCGTCCATCGCGCGATAGCCGGCGCGGTGGGCCCGCTCGGCGGCGTCGACCAGCCCCTGCGCCGAGCCGAACTCGGCGAGCAGGCCGTGCAGGTCGGGCGTGGCTTCGGCGGCGTGCATCAGTGCGCGCCCTCCTTGATCTTGGCCTCGGGCGTCAGCGTCTTCATCTCGAACATCGCGATCGCCGGCAGCACGCGGACGAACAGGAACATCAGGGCGAGGAAGAGCCCGATGGTGCCGAAGAAGGTGGCGAAGTCCCAGCGCGTCGGCGTGTACATGTCCCAGGCGCCGGGCAGGAAGTCGCGGTGCAGGCTGGTCGGGATGATGATGAAGCGCTCGAACCACATGCCGAAGTTGACGAACATCGAGATGATCCAGAGCGCGACCACCGAACGGCGGAAGCGCTCGAACCAGAGCGGCTGGATCGCCAGGACGTTGCACAGGATCAACGACGCGTAGATCGCGGCGTACGGGCCGGTCAGGCGGTTCTTGACCATGTACATCTCGTACAGATTGCCGCTGTACCAGGCGGTGAACAGCTCCATCGCGTAGCCGTAGGCGACGATCAGACCGGTCAGCAGCATCACGCGGCCCATGTTGTCGAGGTGGCGCGTGGTGATGAAGTCCTCGAGGCCGAAGAAGCGGCGCAACGGGATGACCAGGGTCAGCACCATCGCGAAGCCGGCGAACACGGCGCCGGCGACGAAGTAGGGCGGGAAGATCGTGGCGTGCCAGCCGGGGATCTGCCCGGAGGCGAAGTCGAAGGAGACCACCGAGTGCACCGACAGCACCAGCGGCGTCGAGAGGCCGGCGAGCAGCAGGTAGGCCGACTCGTAGTTGTGCCAGTGCCGCGCCGAGTTGCGCCAGCCGAGCGAGAAGATCCCGTAGACCCGCTGCTGCCAGGCCTTGACCGCCTTGTCGCGCAGCGCCGCGAGGTCCGGGATGAGGCCGATGTACCAGAACAGCAGCGACACCGAGCCGTAGGTCGAGACCGCGAAGACGTCCCAGATCAGCGGCGAGCGGAAGTTCGGCCACATGCCCATGGTGTTGGGGTAGGGCAGCAGCCAGTAGGCCGCGAGCCAGGGCCGGCCGGTGTGGAAGAGCGGGTAGATCACCGCGCAGGCGACCGCGAACAGCGTCATCGCCTCGGCGAAGCGGTTGATCGAGGTGCGCCACTCCTGACGCAGCAGCAGCAGGATCGCCGAGATCAGCGTGCCGGCGTGGCCGATACCGATCCACCAGACGAAGTTGATGATGTCGAAGCCCCAGCCCACCGGCTGGTTGTTCCCCCAGATGCCGATGCCCTCGAAGACCAGCTTGGTCAGGGCGCCGAGCAGCATCATGACGCCGCCGAACGCGATCAGCATGCCGACGTAGAACCAGAGCGGCATGCGGCCGAAGACGACCGAGCTGATCTTGTCGGTGATCGTCGCCGGGCCGTGGCCCGGAGCCAGCACCGGCGGCGCGTGGTGGGAGGACTGCGGCAGGTCGGCGACGCTCATCCGGCGAGCTCCGGGTTGGGGTTCTTGACCATGGCGAGGTAGGTCGTGCGCGGCCGCGTGCCGAGCTCGGCGAGCAGCGCGTAGTTGCGCGGGCTCGCCTTGGCGGCCACCACCCGCGAGCGGGCGTCGTTGAGATCGCCGAAGACGATGGCGTCCGCCGGACAGGCTTGCTGGCAAGCGGTGCGCACCTCGCCGTCGACGATCTTGCGCCCCTCGCGCTCGGCGGCGATGCGCGCCCGGTTGATGCGCTGCACGCAGTAAGTGCACTTCTCCATCACGCCTCGGCTGCGCACGCTGACGTCCGGGTTGCGCTGCAGCTTGAGCTGCGGCGTCTCCCAGTCCTGGTAGAGCAAGAAGTTGAAGCGGCGCACCTTGTAGGGGCAGTTGTTGGCGCAGTAGCGCGTGCCGACGCAGCGGTTGTAGACCATGTCGTTGAGCCCCTCGTCCGAGTGGACGGTGGCCGCGACCGGGCAGACCACTTCGCAGGGCGCCTGCTCGCACTGCATGCAGGGCACCGGTTGGTTGACGATCGCCGCGGGCTCGTCGAGCTCTCCCTGGAAGTAGCGATCGACTCGGATCCAGTGCATCTCGCGGCCGCGCCGCACCTGCTCCTTGCCGATCACCGGAATGTTGTTCTCCGATTGACAGGCGACCATGCAGGCGTTGCAGCCGTTGCAGGCCGACAGGTCGATCGTCATCCCCCAGGCGTAGCCGTCGCCATAGTCGTGCCCCGGCATCAGCGACGCGTTGGGATCGACCCCCTCGTGCTCGGCCTCGGCGGCGAAGGCGGGGTTGGCGCGGAACTCCTCGAAGCTCGCCGCCCGCACCAGGTGCCGGCGCTCGGCCTCGGTCGTCTCTTCCTGGAGCCAGCCGCGGATGGCGTAATGCCCCTGGGTGCAGGCGAGCGGATGCGAGCCGCCGGCGCGAACCAGCTCGACGCCGGCGAGGTTCCAGGGCGCGGCCGTCGTCTGCAGCGCCGCCGCGGCGACGCCGAGCCCGTCGCCCACCCGTCCGGCGCGGCGCCGGCCATAGCCCAGGTGGAGCGTCGCCACGTCCTCGGGCAGCCCCGGCAGGATCCAGGCCGGCGCGGTGACCGAGCGGCCGCCGGCCGTGACCGTCACCAGCTCCTCGTTGTGCACGCCCAGCCGCTCGGCGGTGCGCGGCGCGAGCATCAGGGCGTTGTCCCAGGTCAGCCGCGTGATCGGCTTGGGCAGCTCCTGCAGCCAGCCGTTGTTGGCGTGCCGGCCGTCGAGCACGCAGGGGTCGGGCCGGATCGCCAGCTCGAAGCCGGTCGCCGGCACGGCGCCGGCGAGCTCGCGCGCCGCCGCCGCCGCCGCGTCCGCGTCGAGCGCGGGCATGAGCGCCGGCAGCGACGTGCCGGCGACCAGGCCGTCGTGCAGCGCCTGGCGGAAGGCGTCCTCGAACGAGCCCTCGGCGAGCGGCGTCTGCTGCCAATGCTCCTGCAGCAGCTCGTAGCCGGTCGTCGCCGTGCGGCCGGCGAGCGCGGCCCAGAGCTCGATCGCGCTCTTGCCGCCGTAGAGCGGTTCGATCAGGGGCTGGACGAGCGTCACCGTGCCGTCGTAGGCGCGCGCGTCTGCCCAGCTCTCGAGCTCGTGGGTCGCCGGCAGGTGCCACTGGCAGAGCTCGGCGGTCTCGTCGACCCAGAGGCCGTGGTGGAAGCGCAGCGTCTCCTCGCGGTTGAGCGCCGCGGCGAAGTCGAGATCGGCCGGCGCGTCGTAGACCGGGTTGACTCCGGAGACGATCAGCAGGTCGACCTCGCCGGCGCGCAGCGCCGTCGCGAGCTCGGCGAGCGACGCGCGACCGTCGACCGGATCGACCTCGACCGGCTCGCTGTAGACCACCGTCTCGCCGGCGTTGCCCAGGGCGTCGTTGATGGCGGCGACCAGCGCGTGCGCCGCCGGCGGCAGCGTCTCGCCGGCGACCACCAGCGAGCGGCCGCGACGCGCCGCGAGATCGCGCGCCGCCGCGGCGGCGAAGCGCGCGGCGCGCTCGTCGAGGCCGGCGGGCGCCACGGCGCCCGCGACGCCGAGCTGCGCGGCGAGCGCCGCGACCAGCCCGGGCAGCGCGCTCGGCCGCGCAGCCAGCCGGTGGTCGGCCATCGTGCCGGTGACCGACGGCGTCGCCTCGGCGACGTAGAGGCGGTTCATCGCCGCCGCGCCCGGCTCGACCTTGCGCCGCGCCGTGAAGTCGCGCACGTAGCGCACCGCCGCCGGACCGGCGTAGAACAGGTCCGCGTCGATCGCGACCACCACTTCGGCGCGCGCCAGGTCGAAGCGCGCGGCGTGCGGCGCGCCGAAGGCCGCGGCGAGCCCGCGCCGGGCGTTGTCGGCGCCGAGCGGATCCCAGCGGTGCCAGCGCGCCCGCGGATAGTCGGCGAGGATCTGCGCGACGAGCGCCGCCTCGGTCGGGCCGGTCACCGGCCCGGTGAGCAGTCGCAGGCCGGCGCCCTCCTTGGCGCTCTGCGCCGACATCGCCGCGCCGAGCGCGCCGACCAGGCTCTCCCAGCTCGCGATCCGCCCGAGATTGAGCACCGACTGCGAGCGGTCGGGGTCGTAGAGGTTGAGCACCGAGGCCTGGGTGATCGCGTCGGTCGCGCCGAGGCTCGCCGGGTGCTCGGGGTTGCCTTCGAGCTTGGTCGGCCGTCCCTCGTGGCTCTCGGCGAGCACGCCCGTGGCGTAGCCACCCGAAAGCGCGGCCGTCGCGAAGAAGAGCGGCCGGCCGGGGAGGATCTCCTCGGGCTGCCTGACGTAGGGAACGATGCGCTCGATCGGCTGGCGCGTGCAGGCGGTCAGGCCGGCCAGGCCGAGCGAGGCCGCGGACAGGCGCAGGAAGTTGCGGCGCGAGACGCCCGCGGGCCACTCCGACGCGAAGCGCGGGAACTCCCGGTGCAGCACCTCCTCGAACTCGGGAGTCTGCGCGACCTCCTCGAGGCCCCGCCAGAAGCGGGGGCCGCGGCTCGCGGCGAGCCGGCCGCGCACCTCGGCGAGATCGACCGGCGGCGCCGGGTCGGCCGCCGCCCGTCGCCACTCCGCGTGGCAGTCGCCCTCGGCCTCGGTGGCCATCGTGCTCGGTCGTTCGCTCATCCGGATCCTCAACGGTGACAGGTCGAGCAGGAAGTCTTGCTCTTGACGTTGTAGCGGATCGCCAGGTCGCGTTGCAGCGCCGGCAGGTCGGCCGGAGGCTGCCAGGCGACGTTGGTCACCTCTTCGCGGGGCCGCAGATTGGCGACCGGGTCCTTGTGGCAGTCGAGGCACCAGTTCATCTGCAGCGACTCGGCCTGGTACATCAGCGGCATCTTGTCGACCTGGCCGTGGCAGGTGACGCAGGCCACGCCCTTGGCGACGTGGATGCTGTGGTTGAAGTAGACGAAGTCGGGCAGGTCGTTGACCTTGTTCCAGCGCAGCGGCGTGCCGTCCTTGAAGCTCGCGCGCACCGGCTCGAGGATCGCGGCGTTGGTCCAGAGCTGGTTGTGGCAGTTCATGCAGGTCGCCGTCGGCGGAATGCCCGCCGCGGCCGTCTTCTCGACCGCGGTGTGGCAGTAGCGGCAGTCGATGCCGATCTGCCCGACGTGATGGTCGTGCGAGAAGGGCACCGGCTGCTCGAGGATCAGACCCTGGCGCGTCACGTAGCCGGAGCGCGCGAGCGCGAAGACCGCCGCGCCGAGCGCCAGCACGAGGAAGAGCCCGAGGAAGATGCTGCCGCGAGCCAGGGCATTCGCACTGCGAGGGAAGATCTGCGCCATCCGAGGTCCCGTCTCTTGGTCAGTGTCGCGGCACGATACCGGACCGCGTTCGAGCGCTGCAAGAGATCGTGAAAAATTTCACGAGCGCGCCCTCGACGTCAAGCGCCTTGATCCGACGAGATTTGCCGCTCGCCTCCGATCGCGGACTCGCAGGTCCGAAAATCGACTTTCGGTCACCGCCGCGCCGCCCGAACGCCGCCCTCGGCGCGGGTCGTCGGATAGGATGCCGCCCCGGCGCGTCACCGGGAGCCACGGAATGAAGAAACATCTCGAACGGGTCCACAGCCCGCAGCTCGGCCGAGGCGTCAGCCTCTGGTCCTACGGTCACTTCGGCCCGCCGCTCCTCGTTTTCCCGACGGCGGCCGGCTTCGCCCACGAGTGGGAAGCCCAGGGCATGGTCGACGCGCTCGCGCCACTGCTCGAGGCGGGCCGACTCAAGCTCTACTGCCCCGAGTCGAACGTCGCCGAGGCCTGGACGCGTCGGGATCACGACGCCGCCTGGCGCATCGGACGCCACGTCGCCTACGAGCGCTTCGTCCTCGACACGCTGGTGCCCAAGGTGCGCGAAGACTGCCGCGCGCCCGAGATCCCGCTCGCGGTGGCCGGCTGCTCGCTCGGCGCGTTCTACGCCTGCAACCTCGCGCTCAAGCACCCGGAGACCTTCCGCTGGGCGCTGTGCATGAGCGGCCGCTACTCGATGACCCACTTCACCGACGGCTTCTCGAACGCCGACGTCTACTTCAACAACCCGCTGGCCTACGTCGCCGGTCTGGCCGGCGAAGCGCTCGAGCGCATCCGGCGCTCGACCCACATCGTGCTGGTCTGCGGCCAGGGGGCGTTCGAAGAGGGTTGCATCGAAGAGACCCAGGCGCTGGCCGACCTGTTCGAGGCCAAGGGGATCCGGCACGAGCGCGACATCTGGGGGCACGACGTCGCGCACAACTGGACCTGGTGGCAGCGCCAGGCCCGCCACCACCTCGCCCGGCGGCTGGGCGCGGCGGCCTAGCCGCGCGGAGCCGACGCCCATGTGGACCGGATCGCCGCTGCTGCTGCCCCGCGTCGGCGCGCCCTCCGAGCCGCGCATTCGCGCGCAGCGGGGCGAGCTGCTGATCGGCCGCGAGCGCAACTGCGACGTGGTGGTCGCCGAGGCGACCATCTCGCGCCGCCATGCCCGGCTGCTCTGGGACGGCGAGACGCTGACCATCGAGGACCTCGGCTCTTCGATCGGCACCTTCGTCAACGGCGAGCGAATCAAGCGACACGCCCTGCAGCTCGGCGACCGGGTCCGGCTCGGCCATGCCGAGTACGAGGTCGGGCTCGAGACCTCGGGCACGCAGCCGCTCGAGCTCGCCTTCCTGCGCAGCCGCCCCGAGGAGAGCGTGCGCCAGCTGCAGACGCTGCTCGAGGTCTCACGAGCGCTCTCCAAGGCGACCGAGCTCGACCAGGTGCTCGAGATCGTGCTCGAGACCGCCGCGCGCCTGCTCGAAGCGGACCGCGCCCGCATCGTGCTGGTGCGCGCCGACGGCGAGCCGGTCGCCTTCGCCACCTTCCCGCCCGGCCAGGCCGCCGCGATCGACGCCGGCGAGCGCAGCAGCCTGCTGCGCCGGGCGATCGAGACCAAGACGACGCTGATCGCCGGCGGCGACGGCCAGCCCTCGGACTCGATGGAGGCGCGCGGCGCGCTCGAGGCGGTGGCCTGCCCGCTGTTGGTGGCGCGCCGGCCGATAGGCGGCGGCCGCGAGGCCTCGTTCATCGGTCGCGTCGACGCGCTCGGCGGCATCCTGGTCGAGCGCACCCGGCAGTCGAGCGGCTTCGAGCGCGGCCAGCTCGCCGTGCTCGAGACGCTGGCGGCCGACGCCGCGGCCGCGATCGACGGCGCCCTGCTCTATCGCGAGTCGCGCGACAAGGCCAAGATCGAGCACGAGATGGAGCTCGCGCGCACGCTCCAGACCGCGCTGCTCCAGGCGCCGCCGCCGGTGCCCTTCGCCGAGTCGTTCGCGCTCTTCTCGCCGGCGTCGAGCGTCGGCGGCGACCTCTACCACGGCGCCCTGCGCTCCGACGGCCGGCTGGCGCTGGCGGTCGGCGACGTCTCGGGCAAGGGCATCGGCGCCTCGCTCTGGATGGCGCTCGCCTGCGGCCTGCTCGGCCTGCTCCACGACCTCGCCCACCCACTCGAGGCGCTGCTGCCGGAGCTCAATCGGTCGCTCCGGCGCTTCAACCCGAACAACCGTTTCCTGACGCTCGCCGCGCTGCTCATCGCGCCGGACGGTCGCGCCGACTTCTCGAGCGCCGGCCACTGCCCCGCGGTGCTCTTGCGCCGCGGGCGCGAGCCGGAGCTGCTGGCGCCCACCGGACCCGTCCTCGGCCTGCTGCCGAGCGGGCAGTGGCAGTCGCTTCCCCTCGAGCTCGAGCCGGGCGACCGGGTGGTCTTCTACAGCGACGGCGTGACCGAGTCCGAATCGCCGGGCGGCGCCGAATTCGACGTCGGCGGCGTGGTCGCCGCGCTGCGCAAGCTCGACGACGCCAGCCCGGAGGAGACCGGGCGGGCGCTGGTCGAGGCCGCCCGGCAACATCGCCAGGGGGGCGAGGCGGCCGACGACGTCACGCTGCTCGCCGTCCGCTACCTCGGCCCCGCCTGACCGCGCCCGCCGCGACGGCTAGCGGTTCCGGCCGGCGCCCGCCATCGGGTTGAAGGGCTGCTCCCGGTAGCCGGCCGGGGGGCCGTAGGTGCCGGCCGGCGCGCTGACCTCCTCGGAGGAGACGATCTCCTGCCAGCTGCCGAAGGACTTGCCCATCATCGTGGTGGTCGACTCGCTGCGCACCGGGAAGCCCTCGAGCTTGGCGAGTTCCTTCATCCACTTCATGTTCGGGAACATCTCCGATTGCGAGGCGACCAGCTCCTGGTAGCGCGAGTAGTCGATCGGCAGCTTCTTCGTCACGCAGGTGTTCATGCTCGTGCTCATCATCGCCATCGAGATGTCGACCTTGTAGAAGGTGCAGTCGAAGCCGCCATAGCTGCCCGTCTTGCCGGTCTCGCTGACCTGCGCCGAGGCGCTCATCATGCCGGCCATCTGCTCCATCATCGGCGCCATCTCCGGCGGCACCAGCTTCTTGAAGTCGATCGGCAGGTCGATCGAGCTGTACTGCTTCTCCGGGTGGTTGATCCAGAAGAGCTTCTTCTGGTCGAAACGGACCACCGTCGACAGGTCGCCGGCGTCGTAGCGGACCGCGTCGTCGCCGAACCAGTACTTGTGGGTCTCGTCCGTGGCCGGCGTCTTCTGGCCCATCATCGCGATGGCGTCGGTGTGGCTCTTGATCGTCACCACGCGGTCGGCGGCGGCCGGCGCGGCGACCAGGGCGGCGAGGGTGAGCGCTGTGGCAGTACGGAATCGGGACATCGTGCGGCCTCCAGGTTGTCTGCGGGAACCTTCGGGGGTCGAAGTCTACACGGCGCGCGCGAGCCGCGAGCGAGTACGATGGCCTCGACGCCCGCCGACCGTGCTCGACAGGAGATCGCCATGTCCCCGACCCGATCCCGCCCTGGAGCGCTGCTCCGGGTGCTGCGCCGCGGCGCCGGCGCCGTCGCCGCCGCCGCGCTCGCCGGCGCCGCGCTGGCCTGCACGGACGCCGCGGCCGTGACCGCCGAGCCACCCGAGACCGCCGACTGGCGTGCGATCGAGGCGCTGGTCGCCGAGCAGAAGCTGGAGGCCGCCGCCGCCGCGCTCGAGCCGCTGCTCGAGCGCGCGCGCGCCGCCGGCGACGACGCCGCCTGGGCGCGCGCCCTCGTCCGGCGCGCTCAGCTTCGCCTCGCCCTGGCCGGCTTCGAAACCGCGGTCGAGCAGCTCGCCGGCGCCCCCTGGCCCTCGGCGCCGCGCGCCGAGGCCGCCGTGCGCCTCTACCTGGCGCGCGCCCTCGCGGACTATCAACGCGCCTACGCCTGGGAGATCGCCCAGCGCGAACGGGTGGCGAGCGACGAGCGGCTCGACCTGAAGCTCTGGACCGCCGACCAGATCGCCGCCGAGTCGCGCCGCCAGCTGGCGCGCGTCTTCGCGCAGCGCGAGCGGCTCGGCGAGATCCCGGTCGCCGACTTCGAGTACCTCCGAGCCAACGACTATCCCGAGGGGATCCGGCCGACGCTGCGCGACGCCGTCGCCTACCTCTTCGCCGAGGAGCTCGCCGACAGCTCGCGCTGGACTCCCGCCGAGGGAGAGACCTGGCGGCTCGACCGCGCCGCGCTCCTCGCCGGCGAAGGCGACCTCTCCGAGGCGGCGCTCGCCGATCCGGCGATCCACCCGCTCGCGCGCGCCGCGGCGGTCCTCGGCGACCTCGAGCGCTGGCATCGAGGGCGGGGGGAGCGGGGCGCCGAGCTCGAGGCCAGGCTCGAGCGGCTCCGCCTGGTCGGCCAGGCCCTCGCCGAGGAGGAGGACCAGGCGGCGATCCGCCTCGAGCTCGAGCGGACGCTCCCGGGCTTTCGCGACGACCCCTGGTGGGCCGTCGGCCAGGCCGCGCTCGCCGAGCGGATCCGCCAGAGCGACGCGCCGGAGGCCCTGGTCGAAGCGCGACGGATCGCGCTCGCGGGCGAGCAGGACTACCCGCGCAGCCACGGCGGCCACCTCTGCCGGCGGATCCGCGAGGAGATCGAGGCTCCGGCCTTCGCTCTCGAGGCGATGGCCGTCGACGGGCGTGCGCGCCGCTCGGTGCTCGTCCATCACGCCAACCTCGATCGCCTCCACCTGCGCGCCTACCGCGTCGACGTCGAGCGCCAGCTCGCGCGCAGCGACTTTCGCGGCCTCTTCCCCGCCGGCGAGCGCGAGGTCGACGCCTACCTGCGCGGCAGCGAGCCGCAAGCGTCGTGGACGCTCGAGCTGCCGGCGACGCCCGACTACCGGCGCCACCGCACCTACGCCGTGCCGCCGCTCGCCGAGAAGGGCGCCTACCTGCTGGTCGCCTCGGCGCGCGCCGATTTCGCACGCTCGGGCAACCGGCTCGAGGCGGTCGGGCTGCTGGTCTCGAATCTCGTCCTGCTCTCCGAGCCGGGCTCACCGACCGAGCTGCGCGCCGTCGACGGAGTGAGCGGAGCGCCGCTCGCCGGGGTCGAGGTGACCACCTACCGGCACGACTGGCGCGCGGCACCGCAGGTCGCCTCGCGACTCGCGACCGACGACGACGGCCTGTTCTGGATCGACGGCGACTCGCTCCGGAGCGGGCGCCGGTTCCTCCTGGCTCGCCGCGGCGACGATCTCGCGCTGCTCGACCTTCAGAGTTGGTGGTCACGGGGCGCGACTCCCGAGAGCGGGCCGCGCGCCCTGGTCTTCACCGACCGCAGCCTCTACCGGCCCGGACAGACGCTCCACTTCAAGGTGCTCGCCTTCGCCGGGAGAGCGGAAGAAGGGCGCCTCGCGCTGCTTCCCCGCGCCGCCGTCACCGTCGCCCTGGTCGACCCGAACGGTGAGCGGGCCGCCGAAGCGCAGGGAGCGACCAACGACTTCGGCTCCTTCTCCGGCCGCTTCGCCGTCCCGGCCGGCCGGCTGCTCGGCGACTGGCGGCTCGAAGTCACCCCCTCGGGCTCGGCGGCGATCGGCGTCGAGGAGTACAAGCGACCGACCTTCGAGGTGACGCTCGAGCGGCCGGCCGTGGAGCCGCGCCTCAACCAGGAGACCAGAGTCCGAGGCGAGGCGCGCTACTACTTCGGCCTGCCGGTCGCCTCCGGCCGCGTCGCCTGGCGGGTCGAACGGATCGTCCAGCACCCCTGGTGGCGAGTCCGGGGGTGGGGCTACCCCATCGACGACCACCCGCGCCGAATCGCCTCCGGCACCGCCTCGCTCGACGCCGACGGCGGCTTCGAGATCGCCTTCACCCCGGAGGCCGACGAGCGCGAGCGGGCGTCGGGCGCGACCTACCTCTATCGCACCGAGGTCGAGGTCACCGACGACGGGGGCGAGACGCGCGAGGGAGCGCGCGAGCTGCGCCTCGGGTGGGTCGGCGTCGAGACCCGGCTCGCCGCCGCCGCCGGTTTCCAGCTCGCCACCCGTCAGGTCGAGCTCGAGCTCGAGCGCACCGATCTCGACGGCGGCCCGCGAGCGGGCGAGGGGAGCTGGCGGCTGCTCGAGATCGCCCAGCCCGAGACCGCTCCGCTGCCCGCGGAGGTCCCCGAGCGGCCGGGCGAGGACGACGCTCGCGAGCGCTTCCGGACACCGGGCGATCGCCTCCGTCCGCGCTGGGCCGAAGCACCCGCGCTCGACGATCTGCTCGCCGGCTTCGCCGACGGCCGCGCGGTCGCCGAGGGCCTGGTCCGCCATGGCGAGGACGGCCTCGCCACGCTCGCCCTCGGCCGGCTCGCGCCCGGCGCCTATCGGCTGCGCTACCAGACGAAGGACCGCTTCGGCGAGCTCTTCGAGATGGCGACCGACTTCGTGGTGGCGGGCGAGACGACGCCGCTCGCCGTGCCCCTGGCGCTGCGCTTCGAGAACGATCGGGTTCTCCCCGGCGCCACCGCGCGCCTCTGGGTGCACTCGGGCCGACCCGGCCAGGCGATCTTCGTCGAGCGGCTGCGCGGCGAGTTGATCCAGGCTCGCTGGACGCTCCGCGCCGGCAGCGACGGCGCCTGGATCGAGATCCCGGTGGCCGCCGCAGACCGGGGTGGCTTCGCCGTGCGCGCCTCGCTGGTCGCCGACCACCAGCTCGTCTCGCAGAGCGCCACCCTCGCCGTGCCCTGGGACGACAAGGGGCTCGAGGTCGCCTTCTCGACCTTCCGCGACCGGCTGCGCCCCGGCAGCCGCGAGCGCTTCACGGTGACCGTCAAGGATCACCGCGGCCGGCCGCTCGGCGCGGGGGCCGCGGAGCTGGTCGCCTCGATGTACGACCGCAGTCTCGACGCGCTGCGCCCCTTCGCGGTGCCGCTCGCCTCTTCGCTCTATCCGAGCTTCGGCCTCGGCCGGGCGCTGCGCTCGAATCTCGGAGAGAGCCCCGGTCTCTGGCAACGCGAGGAGGGGTGGCGGGAGCTCACCGAGGTCGAAGCGCTGCGGCCCGACGCCTTCGCGGCCATCGACCCCTACGGCATCGGCGGACCCGGACGGCGATTCGCGCGCCGCACGATGGTCGCGGAGATGGCGACGGCCGCGGCACCTGCGTCGCCACAGGCCGCCGCCGCGAAGGAGGCGGCGCCCGGCGACGCGCGAGCGGCTGCCGCGGAGCCGATGGAAGAGCAGGTGGTGACCGCGATGGCACCCGCCGAGCCGGTCGAGCTGCGCACGCAGTTCGCCGAGACCGCCTTTTTCGAGCCCCACCTGCTGACCGGCGAGGACGGTTCGGTCTCGATCGAATTCCAAGTGCCCGACTCGGTGACCTCCTGGAAGGTCTGGGCCGCCGCGGCGACGCGCGATCTCGCGCTGGGCTACGGCGAGCGCAACGCCGAGAGCGTCAAGGAGCTGATGGTCCGCCCCTACCTCCCCCGCTTCCTGCGCGAAGGGGACGAGGCCGAGCTGAAGGTCCTCGTCCAGAACGCCGGCGAGCAGCGTCTCGCGGGCGAGGCGAAGCTCGCGATCTACGACCCCGAGACGAACGAGAACCTCGCCGAGGCCTTCGGGCTGGCACCCGCCGACCTCGCCCATCCGTTCGCGGTCGGGCCCGGCGCCGGAGCGGACCTGACCTTCCGTCTCGCGACGCCGAGGCGGTTGGGTCCCGTCGCGGTGCGCGTCGAGGCGCGCGCCGGCGACTTCTCGGACGGCGAGCTGCGGCCGCTGCCGATCCTGCCGGCGCGCCTCCGGCTGGCCCAGTCGCGCTTCGTCGCGCTCTCGGGTGACGACCGGCGCGAGCTCGACTTTCCGGACCTGCGCCGCGACGACCCGACGCGCGAGAACGAGCAGATGGTGGTGACCGTCGACGGTCAGCTCTTCTACGGCATGCTCGACGCGCTCCCCTACCTGGTCGACTACCCCTACGAGTGCACCGAGCAGACGCTCAACCGCTTCCTGTCGACCGGCATCCTGGGCTCGCTCTACCAGAGCTTCCCGGCGGTCGGCGCGATGGCGGCGAAGCTCGCGACGCGCGAGACCCGGTACGAGCGCTTCGACGCCCCCGACCCGAATCGCCGCCTCGCGCTCGAGGAGACCCCCTGGCTCGCCGCCTCTCGCGGCGGCGAGCTCGGCATGGAGGACCTCCTGCGCGTGCTCGATCCGCGGGTCGTCGACGCGCAGCGGCGCTCCGCTCTCGCCAAGCTCGCGGAGGCCCAGCTCCCCTCCGGCGCCTTCCCCTGGTTCCCGGGCGGCCCGCCCTCCCCCTGGATGACCCTCTACCTGCTCTACGGCCTCGGCAGGGCGGGGGAGTTCGGCGTCGAGGTGCCCGAGGCGATGGTCCGCCGCGGCTGGGAGTACCTCGCGCGCGAAGCGCGCCAGGACTGGATCCGCAGAGCCCTGAAGGACGACTGCTGCTGGGAGCCGCTCACCTTCCTCAACTACGTCGCCGCGAGCTATCCGGACCCGGACTGGATCGAGGAGCTGCTGCCCGCGGCCGAGCGCCGGAAGGTGCTCGACTTCAGCTTCGGGCACTGGCGGCAGCACTCGCCGATGCTGAAGCTGATGCTCGCCATGACCCTCGAGCGCGCCGACCGCGGCGCCGACGCGCGACTCGTGCTGTCGAGCGTGATGGATTCGGCCAAGACCACCCGCGACGAGGGGACCTTCTGGGCGCCGGAGGAGCGCGCCTGGCTCTGGTACAACGACACCATCGAGACGCACGCCTGGGCGATCCGCGCGCTGCTCGAGATCGAGCCCGAGAATCCCCGGCTGCCGGGCCTCGTCCAGTGGATCTTCCTCAACAAGAAGCTCAACCACTGGAAGTCGACGCGCGCCACCGCCGAAGTCCTCTACTCGCTGGCCAAGTACCTGAAGGCGACCGGGCAGCTCGCGGTGCGCGAGGCGGTGACGGTCGAGGCGGGGCACCAGACGACGACCTTCCGCTTCGAGCCCGACGAATTCACCGGCAAGA
>WYBK01000095.1 GCA_011525905.1 Acidobacteriota bacterium | reverse complement strand
CGGCGGGCGGGGGCGCGGCCGGCGGGGCGCCGGCGAGCGCCGCCAGCTCGTCGAGAAAGCTTCCCGCCTCCCCGGCGAGCGCCGGGGGGACCGCCACGAAGGTCGCGATCGACTCGAAGCGGGCCCGTTCGCTCGTCAGCTGGAATCGCGCGAAGGCCGCCGCCGACTCGGCGTCGAGGCGCTGTCGCCGCTCCGACCCGCGCGCCGCGCGGCGCAGCGCGGCGGCGCGCTGGATCGCCCAGAGCGCCGCCGCGTCGCCCTCGTCGCGTCCGAGGTTGGCGAGCGCCCAGCCGGTCGCCGCCGCCAAGAAGGACGCGCGCTCGAGCTTGGTCGGGTCGAGGTTGCCCGGCCGATCCCGGTCGGTGTGGATGTAGCGGTCGGGCCAGTCGTTGAAGTAGATCGCCGGGATCGCGAAGGAGCTGTCGTTGTAGACCTGGTGGTCGCTGCCGAGCGAGAAGTCGGCGAGCTCGGCGCGCAGCGGCTCCTTGCCGCCGCCGGCGGCGACCAGCGGGAAGGCGGCCTCGCCGTGCGCGGCGTACGCGGCGGTCTCGGCGTTCACCCAGCGGGCGTAGGCGGCGGCGAGGTCGTGCACGAACGAGGGGAGGCTCGCCGGGCCGCGCGTGACGTGGAAGACCGCCTTGGCCTCCGGCCCACCGCCGACCATGTCGAGGTGGATCGCCGCGCGGATGCGGGCTGCGAGGTCGGGTCGGCCGGCGAGCAGGGCGAGCGTCCCCTCGATCTCCGGCGGCCAGACGAAGCGCAGCGTCCGTCGCGGGGGCGCCAGACGCCCCTCGGCGACGAGCTTCGAGAGCGTCCGCGCGACCTCGAGGATCGCCGCGCAGCCGCTGGCGTTGTCGTTGGCGCCGGGGCGCGGGTGGTCGAGGTGGCAGGAGAAGACGATCTCTTGGCCGGCCACCGCCGGGTCGGCGCCCGGAATCGTCGCGGTCGGGATCGAGTAGGAACCCGGCGTTGCGCCGGCTTCGACGCGCGCGGAGAGACGGATCGTCTCGCCCGCTGCGAGCCGGGCGGCGAGCGCGCGCGCCCGGGCGGGCGAGATCATGAAGGCGAAGGTCGGACGGGCCGCGAAGCTGTCGAGGTGCCCCCAGCGCACCAGGCTCTCGTCCTCCCCCCACCAGGCCTGACGCTGGTTCTGCGCCCAGCTGACGATCCCGGCGGCGCCGAAGCGCTCGACCGCGAGCCGCTGCACGGCCTCCGGCTGCGCCGAGACCAGGACGATCCTGCCCGCGACCTCACGGCCGAGGTAGTCGCTCTCCGAGGTTCCGGTACCGACGTCGACCAGCTCGGCGCCTTCGACGCGCGCCGACGCGCTGTCCTGGGCGAGGCCGAGCGGTGCCTCGTCCCAACTCGCCAGACGCTCCCGGCGCTCGCCGGCGGCGTCGACCTCCCAGAGCTCGGCGAAGCGCGCGTTCCAGGCGGGGCGGGAGCGCTGCGTGCCGTAGAAGATCTCGCCGTCGGCGGGCAGCTCGATCGTCGCGGCGTCCGCGAGGCCGGCGCGGACGAGCTCTCCGAGGATCAGCTCGCCCGCCGCGCGGAAGCCCTCGGAGCCGCGCATCCGATGGTGGCGCGCGATTCCCTCGACGGTGCGCAACGCGCTCTCGCCCGAGACCTCCTGGGCGAGGGCGGCGAGCTCGCCGACGGAAAGCAGAGGCGCCGGAGACTCCGGGAGGGCTCCGTCGGCGACGAGGACCGCGGCGGGGAACAGCAGGACGGGGAGGAGCGCCGGCAGGGATCGCATCGCGCGATCTTAGCCGGAGCGGCTCAGAGTCCTTCGCCGCAGTACTTGCAGTGCTGCGCGTCGACGTCGTGCCCTTCGGCGCCGCACGAGGGGCAGGCCTGGGTCGACGGGGGCCGCAGTCGCGCGCGCATCAGCTCGCTGGTGACGATGCCGGTGGGCACGGCGAGGATCGAATAGCCGAGCAGCATGACGATCGAGGCGATCACCCGTCCGAGCGCCGACTGGGGCGCCAGGTCGCCGTAACCCACCGTGGTGATCGTGACGATCGCCCAGTAGATCGAACGGGGGATGGAGACGAAGCCGCTCTCCTCCCCCTCGACCAGATAGATCGCCGAACCCAGCAGTAGGACCAGGACCAGCACCGAGAAGAGGAAGACCAGGATCTTGCGCCGGCTGGCACGCACCGCGCTGCGCAGCACCGCCGCCTCGCGCAGGAACTCGGCGAGCTTGAGGATCCGGAAGACCCGCAGCAGCCGGAGGGCGCGCAGCACGATCAGGGTCTGCGCGCCGGGCAGTACCAGAGCGAGGTAGGTGGGCAGCACCGCGATCAGGTCGACCACCCCGAAGAAGCTGCGCGCCCAACGCAGCGGCCGGTCCACGGCCAGCAGCCGCAACAGGTACTCGACCGTGAAGAGCGCCGTGAAGCCCCATTCCAGGCGGCGGAAAGCCGCACCGTAGTCGGCGCGCCACTCGGGAACGCTCTCGGCGAGTACCACCGCGACGCTCGCGAGGATGATCAGCAGCAGCGCCAGGTCGAAGGCTCGGCCGGCCTGCGTGTCGGCCTCGAAGACGATCTCGTGCAGCCGATGCCTCCAGGCGGATCGTCGTCGAAAGCGATCGCGCACGGTCGCCATGCGCGCATTCTGGCACCGACCGCGGCGGCGCGTGCCCGAGGAGGCGGCGGCTCGGCCGGCGTGGTAGCTTGGCGCCGTTGGCTCCCGACCCGGGAAGGCGATGAAGCAGCCGCTCGACCTCGCGCGCACCGGCAGCTCGCCCGAGGCCCTCCGCCAGGGCTTCCTCGACAACCTCTTCTACGTCCAGGCCCGCTTCCGGGAGGTCGCCACCCCGAACGACCTCTACATGGCGCTCGCCTACACGGTGCGCGACCGCCTGCTCGCGCGCTGGCTGGCGAGTGGCCAGACCTACCTGCACAAGCAGAGCCGGACGGTGGCCTATCTCTCGGCCGAGTACCTGCCCGGCCCGCACCTGGCCAACAACCTGCTGGCGCTCGGGCTGACCGAGGCGGCGCGCGAGGCGCTCGCCGGGCTCGGCCTCGAGCTCGAGGCGCTGCTCGAGATCGAGGAGGAGCCGGGGCTGGGCAACGGCGGGCTCGGCCGTCTCGCCGCCTGCTTCCTCGACTCGCTCTCGACCCTCGAGGTGCCGACCCTCGCCTACGGCATCCGCTACGAGGTCGGCATCTTCGACCAGGAGATCCGCGACGGCCGCCAGGTCGAGGTCACCGACGCCTGGCTGCGCAACGGCAATCCCTGGGAGATCCGGCGGCCGGAGGTCGCCTACGAGGTCGGCTTCGGCGGCCGGGTCGAGAGCTACCGCGACGGAGCGGGGCGCGAGCGGCGCCGATGGCTGCCGGAGCGCGCCGTGCGCGGCGTCGCCTACGACACGGCGATCCCCGGCCATGGCGTCGGCAACGCCAGCCTGCTGCGCCTCTTCGCGGCGGAGGCGGCGAAGGGCTTCGACCTCGGCGCCTTCAACAAGGGGGACTTCTACGGCGCGGTCGAGGAGCAGGCGCGCTCCGGCACGCTCACCAAGGTCCTCTATCCGAACGACGCGACCGAGACCGGGCGCGCGCTGCGCCTCGAGCAGCAGCACTTCTTCGTCTCCTGCGCGCTGCGCGACCTGCTGCGCATCTTCCACCAGCGCATCGACGACGTCGCGCGCTTCGGCGACAAGTTCGCGGTGCAGCTCAACGACACCCACCCGGCGCTCGCCGTCCCCGAGCTGATGCGCATCCTGGTCGACGAGCGCGAGGTCGGCTGGGACGAGGCCTGGACGGTGGTCTGTCGCACCTTCGGCTACACCAACCACACGCTCCTGCCCGAAGCGCTCGAGCGCTGGCCGGTCGATCTGCTCGGCCGTCTGTTGCCGCGCCACTTGGAGATCGTCTACGAGATCAACCGCCGTTTCCTCGAGGAGGTGCGCGCCGCCTTCCCGGGGGACGAGGCGCGAGTCGCCCGCATGTCGCTGATCGACGAGGGGTCCGAACGGTCGGTGCGTATGGCGCACCTGGCGACGGTCGCCGCGCACACGGTCAACGGCGTGGCGCGACTCCACGGCGAGCTGCTCCGGCGCCAGACGCTCGCCGATTTCGCCGCGCTCTGGCCGGAGCGCTTCACCGCAGTCACCAACGGCGTGACGCCGCGCCGCTTCCTGGCGCTCGCCAACCCGCGCCTGGCGAGCCTGATCGACGAGGCGATCGGCCCCGATTGGCGTCGCGACCTGGACCGACTGGCGCAGCTCGAGCCGCTCGCCGCCGACGCCCCCTTCCGGCAGGCCTGGCGCCGGGCCAAGCTCGACGCCAAGGCGGCGCTCGCGCTCCAGCTCGAGCGTCGGGGGCTGCCGCCGCTCGACGTCGGCGCCCTGCTCGACGTGCAGGTCAAGCGGATTCACGAGTACAAACGCCAGCAGCTCGCCGCCCTGCACGCGCTCTGGCTCTGGCAGCGCCTGCGGCG
>WYBK01000094.1 GCA_011525905.1 Acidobacteriota bacterium | reverse complement strand
TGGCAGCGGCCGCAGGTCATCAGCGGCACGTTCGAGGCGAAGACCGGCGAGCCCTTGTCGGCCGGGCCGAGGATCTTGTGCTCGCCGTGGCAGTCGGTGCAGACCGGCGACTCCTGGATGCCGGCCGCCGCGGCCAGGCCGTGGACGCTCTCGGCGAAGACTGCGGCGATCTCGTCGTGGCACTGGGCGCAGGTCGCGGGGACGTTGCGCCGGGCGACCTTCGACGTCGGGTCGGCCGCGGGCAGGATGTCGTGGCTGCCGTGGCAGTCGCTGCAGCTCGCCGCGTGCTCGCCTCGCTCGATGCCGCGGGCGTGGACGCTCGCCGCGTAGGCGGCGAGCGGCTGGACGAGCTTGACGCCCGCCTGCTGCGAGAGCTCGGGATCGGCGTGGCAGGTGCCGCAGGTCTCGGGCAGGCGGCGCGGCGAGACGAGCGACGCCGGGTCGCTCGCCGGCAGGAGCGCGTGGACCGAGCCGTGGCAGGAGGCGCAATCGGGCCGGCGGGCGCCGCTGCCGGCGCCGGGCGCGTGCACGCTGGTCGCGAGCGCTTCGAAGGCGTCCGAGTGGCAGCTCTCGCAGGAGGCCTCGGCGGGCGCCGCGCCCTCGGCGTGCGGGTACTCCTCCTTGCCGGCATGGCAGTCGAGGCAGGCGAGCCCGGCGGCGCCGTGCACGGTCCCCTCCCAGGCCGCGGCGTCGACCGCGAGCGCTTCGTCGCCGATGTCGTCGGCCGAGCCGTGGCAGGAGAGGCAGTCCTCCTGGGCCATGGCGGGCGCCGGCGGGGCGCAGAGGAGGCCGGCGACCAGCAGAGCCGGGGCGACGGGGGCGGCGAGGCGAAGGCGAAGCATGCGCTCCTCCGAGCCGCTGGCGCTCCCGTGGAGCGCGAGCGGCGCTCGAATCGTTAGCGGTAGGCGAAAATCATCGCATAGAGGATCAACGCGATCAGCGTGAGGCCGATGCCGAGCGCGACGAAGCCGAAGGTGCGGAACGCCCGCTCGACGGGCCGCGCGATCGGCTCGACCAGGTGCTCGTCGAGCCGCCCGCTCCTGACCATCTCCTCGTACTCCGCCGGCTTGTCGTGCTTGAGCTCCTCGAGCGTCATGCGCCCGGTGAAGATCACCGGATCCATCGGGAACTTGTCCGGCCGGAAGTGCGTGTTGAAGAAGTGGATGGTGAAGATGAAGCCGACGGCGAGCAGCGCCTCGTCGCTGTGCACGATCGTCGCGACGTTGATCGACCAGCCGGGCAGGACGCGGGTGAGCAGCTCCGGGAACCAGAGCACGAAGCCGGTCGAGCCGATCACCATGACGCCCCAGAAGACCGCAAAGTAGTCGAACTTCTCCCAGTAGGTGTAGCGGCCGTAGGCTGGCCGCGGGCCGCGGCCGAAGAACCACTTGATCGAGCCCCAGACGTCCTTCAGATCGCGCGGATGGAAGAGGATGGTGTCCGGTCCGGTGAGCATCTGCTTCCAGCTCCGGCCGCTTTCGCGCTTCTGGCGCAGCACGTCCCAGAGGTGGCAGCCGAAGACCACGAGCAGCACGATCGCGGCGAGTCGGTGCATCACCGCCATGGTCGGCTGGCCGCCGAACAGGAAGGCGATCACCTGCGCCCAGCCGGCGTAGGAGAACTTGATCGCCATGCCGGTCAGGGCGAGCGTGAAGAAGGAGAGCAGCATCGCGAGATGCAGCGCCCGCTGGAAGCGGGTGAAGCGGCGGTAGAGCTTGCCCTGCCCCTCGGTGCGCGCCATCGCCTTGATGTGGCGCCACTGGTCGCGCGACAGCCAGAGCCGGACCAGCCACGCCAGCGTGTGCAGCAGCGCGAAGGCGAGCGTGACGACGAGCAGCGTGGTCATGAACAGGAAGGACCAGTAGAGCCAGGGAAAGCGGTCCTTGTCGTGGTGGGTGGCGTGCGTCAGGTAGCCGGCGAACTGGCGGTTGGAGCCCGGGTGGCACTGGCCGCAGGTCGCGACCACGTTGGCGCGCGACAGCGTCGAGGCCGGGTCCGAGGTCGGCAAGATGTTGTGGCTGCCGTGGCAGTCGGAGCACTTCGCCGCGCCCTCGGTGCCCAGGCGCGTCACCTTGCCGTGGAAGGTCTCGAAGAAGCTCTCGGTCTCCTCTTCGTGGCAGGTGCCGCACTGCGCGAGGATCTCGGTGCGGAAGCCGGGCGCGTCGTGGCGCCGGATCGAGTGCGAGCTGTGGCAGTCCTCGCAGGAGGGGAGCTGCTTGCCGTGCTTCGGCTCGCCGGTGGCGTGGATGCTCCTGGCGAAGGTCTCGGCGATGCCGTGGTGGCAGGTGCCGCAGGTTTCGGCGAGGTTGGCGCGGTTGACCGTCGAGGCCGGGTCGTCGGGCGGCAGCTCGCCGTGCGAGGAGTGGCAGTTGACGCAGGTGGCCGTGACCACCAGGCCGCTCTGGGTCAGGCCCTTGCCGTGGATCGAGTCGGCGTAGCTCGCGACGATGTCGGGCACGTCGGCCTGGATGCGCACCGCCGCCTTCTCGCCGGCGCGGTGGCAGGAGGCGCACAGCGCCGGCACGTTGCGCGCGAAGGTCGGCGAGGCGGGCGAGGTCTTCTTTTGCGTCGCGTGGTAGGCGTGGCAGTCGAGGCAGCCGGGAGCGTCGGGGTCGCCCTGGGCCGCCAGCCTGCCGTGGATCGAGCCGCGGTACTGGTCGACCTGGGCCGCGTGGCAGACGCTGCAGTCGACTCGCGAGACGATGGTGTCGCAGGGGCGCTCGTGCGCGGGGCTCGCTTCGCTGTGGCACTGCGCGCAGCTGACGGTCGAGTGCGCGGAGGAGGCGTGCTCGGCCTCGTCGACGAACAGCGAGATCCGCTCGCCGTCGCGCTCCATCGCCAGCTCCGGCTTCGAGTGGCAGGAGAGGCAGTCGCGATTCGCCATTCCCGCTTCGTAGAAGACCTTGCGGATCTTGTGCGGCTGGTGGCAGTCGACGCAGGCGGGGATCAGGTGCGGCTGCTTCTCCCAGAGCTGGCCGTCGATCACCTTGCGGTGCACCCGCTCGATCTGACCGTGGCACTGCATGCAGGTGCCGGCGAGGTTCTTCGCGTGGATGCTCGACTTCGGGTCGGTGTGCGGCAGGATGGCGTGCGCGGTGTGGCACGAGGTGCAGACCGCGGTGACCGTCAGGCCCTTCTCGAACAGCCCCTCGCCGTGGATCGAGTCGGCGTAGTTCTCGAGGATCGACTCCTGCGGAATGTCGCGGAAGAGCGAGACCTCGGTCCCTTCGCGGTGGCACTGGCCGCACAGCAGCGGCACGTTCATCACCGCGACCGGCGCGCTCGGGTCCGCGTGCGGCAGGATGCGATGGCCGCCATGGCAGGTGGTGCAGGTCGGGGCGAGACGGTCGCCGCGGGCGGCGGCGCGGCCGTGCAGGCTGGCGTGCTGCTCGGCGACCACCGTCGGGTGGCAGGTCGAGCACTGTCCGAGAGCGTCGATCGCGCGTCCGGCGTCGTGCGGCCGGTGGCAATCGGCGCAGGCGAGCACCGAGCGGCCGCCCAGGCCGCCGTGGACGCCGCCGGCGAGCTCGGCCGGCATGCCGTCGTGACAGGCCGCGCAGTCGACGCGGGCGACATCGTCCTCGTGGCCGTCGCCCTGGCCGCTGAGGTCGGTGTGACAGTCGACGCAGGCGAGGTCCCCGTGGATCGCGGAGGCGAAGCGCTCGCCGTCGACGAAGGCCGAGACCTCGGTGCCGCCGCGCACCGCCGTCAGGGAGTCGTCCGAGTGGCAGGCGAGGCAGTCGTCGACGCTCTGCGCGCGCGCGGCGCCTGCCGCCAGGGCGATGCCGGCAGCGGCGAGCGCGGCGAGCAGCGGCAGGAAGGGCCGGCGCGGGGCGGGCGGCGGGTCGTTGGCGGTCGGCATGGCGTCCTCTAGGGCGCGAGCGTCGCCAGGATCTCCGGCTCGACCTCCTCCTCGGCGAGGAGCGAGTGGCAGGTGTCGCAATCCTGGGCGATGACGCGCCCCTCGGGGCTCTCGTGCGAGTCGTCGTGGCAGCGGAAGCAGCCGGGCGACTGCACGTGGCCGATGTGATTGGGATAGGTGTTCCAGCCGACCCGCATGCCGGGGAAGACGTTCGACCGCCAGGCCTCGGCGAGAGCGTCGGCGGCGGCCCCGATGTCGGCGGCTCTCGTGGCCGCGATCTCGGGGAACTGCTCGCGGTAGAAGCTCTCGAGTCCGGCGCGGATCGCCTCGGCGGCGGCGCCCTTGTCGGGGTAGTCGGCGCGGATCAGCCGCAGCCCCTCGCGCCGGACGTAGGGGAGGTCGCGGGCGATCTTGCCGGTCGACATCGCCCGGTCGATCTCCTCTTCCGGCGGTCGGAAGGTGTGGCTCGGCCGGTTGTGGCAGTCGA
>WYBK01000093.1 GCA_011525905.1 Acidobacteriota bacterium | reverse complement strand
GCCTCGCGCGCCCCGATCTCGATCCAGACGAGCGAGTTCCCGCCCGCCTCCGGCGCCCGGCCGCGGCTCGACGAGGTCGTGCCGCAGTGGACGATCGCCGGGCCGTCCCGGTCCTCGGCGGGGAGGGAGACGAACGAGTGGTGCAGGTGCCCGGAGAGCACCAGGTCGACCTCGAGCTCGGCCAGCAGGCGCAGCAGCGGCGCGCTGCCGCGTAGCGCCGGCTCGGCGCCGGTCTCCGGCAGGCGCGCCACCGGGTGGTGGGCGACCACGACGCGCGCCGCGCCGGCCGGCGCCGCCGCCAGGCGTCGCGCGAGGCGCTCGCGGCGCGCGCGGTCGACCCGGCCATGCTTGGTGGTCCAGCCGTGCGCGGTGTTGACCGCGACGACCGCGACCTCGTCGTCGACGTAGTCGCGCTCGAGCTCGGGCGCGAAGTGGCGCCGCCAGACGCCGTAGGGGGCGAAGACGCGCTCCCAGATCCGCCAGAGCGGCACGTCGTGATTGCCCGGGGCGAAGACGACCGGCGCCGGCAGCCGCTCGAGGAAGGCGCGCGCCTGCCGGAACTGCTCGGGCTTGGCGCGCTGCGTCAGGTCGCCCGAGACGACCACCACGTCAGGACGCTCGCGCTCGGCGAGCGCCGCGACCGCCCCGGCGAGCTCGGGCAGGTGCTTCGGGCCGAAATGCAGGTCGGAGACGTGGAGCAGTGCGCGCACGCGCGCCTTCGCCGGTGGTCAGCGGCTAGAGGAGCTCTCGCTCTGCGAAGGCGCCGAGACGCTCCGCCACCTGGTCCGAGGCGGCGTCGCCGAGCGCCGCCAGCAGCTCGGGACCCCGCGAGCGGGCGAGCAGGTAGCCGCCGAGCGCCGCGACGGCGAGCGCCGGGATCGGGTAACGACGCACCACGCGCCGCCAGTCGAACTCGTCCGGCAGCAGGTCGTCGACCAGCTCGTCGGCGAAGGAGCCCGGCTCGGGCGCGCCGACCGGAGCCTGCGCCGCGCCGCGCAGGGTCGCCGGCTCGGCGGCCTCCCGGCTCGCTCCGCCGGCGCGCGCCGCCGGTGCGGCGTCAGTCTTCGTAGCGCCGGCCACGGCCGCCGCGCAACAGCAGGCCGAGCACGAAGCCGACGCCGGCCGCGATCAGGATCGACTTCCCCGGGTTCTCGCGCACGTACTCGTTGACGTCGCTCGAGAGCTGCTCGGCGTCCTTGCGCACCCGCCGGTAGCCGGTGCGCACGCCCTCGACCGCCACGTCGTACTTCTCGCGCGCGGCGTGGCCCAGCTTCTCGGCGCGACGGCGCAGCTCGCGCCGGGTGCGGCGCGCGCCCTCGGTCAGGTCCTCGGCAGCCTCCTCGTAGCGTTCGCGCGCGGCCTCGAGGCCGTCGTCGATGACGTCGCGGGCGCCCTCGACGGCGTCGTCCAGGACCTCCTGCGCGCGCTCGGTCAGCTTCTTCTCGGTCATCGCATCCTCCTTTGGCGTCCGCGCCTCGGTCGCCGTTGCGGCTCCCGGCCATCTTATCTCCGGCCGCGCGATGGCGCGAAACCGGCGCTCCGGCGCGTGGCGCGCGCGCGTTCGCCGCGCGGTTCGAGCGAGCCGCGCCGAGGTCCGATGCTATGCTGCCGGGAGGAGTCGCGATGGCACATGTCACCTTTCTCGGAGCCTGTGGCACGGTCACCGGCAGCGCGACGCTCGTCGAGTGGTCGGGCTTCCGGCTGCTGGTCGACTGCGGCATGTTCCAGGGGGGCGACGAGATCGAGGCGCGCAACTGGCTCCCCTTCCCATTTCGGCCGAACGAGCTCGACGCCGTCGTCCTGACCCACGCCCACCTCGACCACACCGGCCGGCTGCCGCGGCTGGTCGCCGAGGGCTTCTCCGGCCCGGTCTACTGCAGCCGGGCCACGCGGCCGCTCGCTCGCCTGGTGCTCGAGGACGCCGGCGAGCTGCAGGAAGAGGAGGCGCGCTACGCGCGCAAGGCGGGCTACAGCCGCCACGCCGACCCGCAGCCGCTGTTCACCGAGCGCGACGCCAAGGTCGCGCTCGAGCGGCTCGAGCCGGTGCCCTTCCACGCCCGGCGCGAGATCGCGCCCGGCATCACGCTGCGCCTCGCCCGCGCCGGCCACCTGCTCGGCGCCGCCAACCTCGAGATCGCCGGCAAGGACGGCGGCGGGAAACGCCGCACCTGGTGCTTCTCGGGCGACGTCGGGCGCTACGGCGTGCCGATCCTGCACGACCCGGAGCCGCCCGAGGCCGCGCCCGACGCCCTGCTGCTCGAGTCGACCTACGGCGACCGCGCGCACCCCGACGTCGACCCGACCGAGGCGCTCGGCCGCATCGTCGCCGAGACCTTCGACCGGGGAGGCTTCGTGCTGATCCCGGCTTTCGCTCTCGGCCGGACGCAAGACCTGCTCTTCCACCTCTCGCAGCTGGTCGACCGGGGCGTGCTCGACGACAGCGACGTCTTCCTCGACAGCCCGATGGCCATTCGCGCCACCGAGATCTACCGGCAAGCCGGCCCCGAGCTCGACGAGGAGCTGCGCGACCTCGCCGCGCGCGGCGACAACCCGCTCGCCGCCGACCGCTTTCGCCGCTGCCGCAGCGTCGACGACTCCAAGGAGCTCAACGACCGGCGCGAGCCGGCGGTGGTCGTCGCCTCGAGCGGCATGATGACCGGCGGGCGGATCGTCCACCATCTGGCGCGCCGGCTCCCCGATCCGGAGACCGCGGTCGTGGTGGTGGGCTTCCAGGCCGCCGGCACGCGCGGCCGCGCGCTGCTCGAGGGCGCCGACTCGGTCTCGATCCACGGCCGCCGCATCCCGGTGGGCGCGCGCATCCACCAGATCCCGGGCCTCTCGGCCCACGGCGACCGCGCCGAGCTGGTGCGCTGGACGCGTGAGCTGCCGGGGCGACCGCGGCGCGTCTTCCTGAATCACGGCGAGGACGCCGCGCGCAAGGCGCTCGCGGCGGAGCTCGTCGAGCTCGGGCTGCCCCGGGCGGCGCTGCCGCTCGGCGGCGACAGCGTCCCCTGGTGAGGCCGAGCCGCCTCGCACCCCTGGTTTCGCTGGTGCGGCGGCTCGTCCGGCGCAGCTCCGAGGACGAGGTCGGCCTGCGCTCCTCGGCGCTCGCCTTCTCGACGCTGCTGTCGCTCGTGCCGCTGATGGCGGTGATGTCGGTCTTCGTCGCGCGCACGCTGCGCGAGGACGACGGGCGGATGGTCGACCTGGTCGCCGACCTGCTCCCCTACCAGGAGGAGGCGGTGCTCGCCGCCCTGCGCAGCTTCACCGACCAGGCCGCCTCGGTCAGCGGCATCTCGATCCTGGGCTTCCTGTTCGTCACGCTGCTCACCTTCTTCGGCGTGCAGGAGTCGCTGTTCAAGATCTTCCGCGTCGAGCGGCCGCCCTCCCTCGCGCGCCGACTGGTCACCTTCTCGCTGCTCTTCCTCTGGGGGCCGCTGCTGGTCGGCACGGCGCAGGCGGGCCTGGTGCTCTTCGCGCAGTGGAGCGCTCCCTTCGCCGTGCTGTTGCGCGAGTCCTTCCTGCTCCGCCTGGTGCCGCCGGTGCTCACCCTGCCGGCGCTCGCGCTCTTCTACTGGCGCGCCGCCCTCGGGCGGATCCGGCTCGGCCACGCCGCGATCGGCGCGCTCGCCGCCACGGTCGCGCTCGAGGGGTTGAAGCTCGCCTTCGCCTACTACGTCAGCGAGCTGACCGAGATCCAGCGCGCGGTCTACGGCACCTTCGCCATCGCCCTCTTCTTCGTCGTCTCGGTGCAGCTCGCCTGGCTGATCCTGCTGCTCGGCGCCGAGGCGGCCGCGCTCGCCTCCGAGGCGCGCGCCCGAGAGGAGCCCGTGCGCGCCAGCCTCGACGATCCCTGGCGGACGCTGGTGCTGCTCGCGGCGATCGCCGACCGGGACGAGCCGGCCGAGCGCAAGACCAGCGCAGCGCTCGCCGAGCGGGTGCGCATCCCGCCCGACGAGGTCGACCGGCTGCTCGCGCCGCTCGCCGGCCGCGGCCTGCTGCTGCCGCCGCTCTCGCCGGAGGGGAGCTACCGGCTGGCGGTGCCGCCGG
>WYBK01000092.1 GCA_011525905.1 Acidobacteriota bacterium | reverse complement strand
GCGCTTCGTGATCGAGGGCGACGAGTACAACGCCGCTTACTTCGACCGGGGTGCGAAGTTCCTCCATTACCGGCCGGAGACGCTGATCCTGACCTCGGTCGAGCACGACCACGTCGACCTCTATCCGACGCACGCGGAGCTGCTCGAGGCCTACGCGCGCCTGGTCGACCTGGTGCCGGAGCGCGGCGCGGTGATCGCCTGCGGCGACTCGCCCGAGGTGCGCGAGATCGCGCGACGGGCGCGCGCCTCCGTGCTCCTCTACGGCGGGGCCGGGAGCGAGGACTTCGGCTTCGCCGCGCCGCCGGTCGAGGGGCCCGACGGGGCGAGCTTCGTCGTCGTCGAGCGCGGCGGCGGCCGTTTCCCGGTGCGGCTCGGCGTCTGGGGAGAGCACAACGCGAGCAACGCGCTCGCGGTCTGGGCCGCGGCGCGCCGCGACGGCCTGGCGCCCGAGCGGATCGCCGCCGCGCTCGCCGGCTTCCACGGCGTCCGCCGCCGCCAGGAGGTCGTGGCCGACGCGGGCGGGATCGTGGTGCTCGACGATTTCGCCCACCACCCGACGGCGGTCGACAAGACGCTCGAGTCGCTCGCCGCGCGCTTCCCGGGCCGGCGTCTGGTCGTCTGTTTCGAGCCGCGCAGCCTGTCGGCGGGGCGCGCCGCCTTCCACTCCGGCTATCGCGCCGCCTTCGCGCGCGCCGGCCGGGTGCACCTGGCGCCGCTCTACCATCGCGATCGCCTGGCGCCGGAGGAGCGGCTCGACCTCGAGCGCCTCGCCGCCGAGCTCGGCGCGGCGGGTGTCGCGACTTCGTTGGCGACCTCGATCGAGGCGCTCGAGGAGCGCGTGGCGGCCGAGCTCGCCGTCGGCGACGTCGTCGTCACGATGTCGTCGGGCGCCTTCGGCGGGTTGCCCGGCCGGCTCGCCGAGCGGGTCCGGCGCGCGGCCGTTCCTGCGCGAGGTCCCGACGCTCCGCCGTGCTAGCATGGCTCGCAGCCAGCGGACGCTTCGAGACGAGCCACCCGAGAGGAACCCAGGCGCGCGAGCCTCATGACCTATCCCGGCGACTCCTCGCTCTCTCCCGAAGTCCGGCAGCGCATCCTCACGACGTACCGCCAGACGCTCCAGCTCGCCAGCCAGGGCAAGTCCGCCGAGGCGCTGCTCGGCTGTGACTTCCTGCTGCGGCTCGACGCGCAGTTCGCGCCGGCCCGCTCGCTCCAGCAGATGCTCCAGTCGGGCAGCCCGGCCGCGGTCTTCGCCGAGCTGCTCGAGGAAACGCCCTCCGAACCGGCCGCCGCGCGCTCGGGGGGCGCGGAGCTGGGCGAGCAGCTCTCGGCGCTGCTCGCCGAGCGGCGCTTCGCGGAGCTGATCGCGCTCGCCGAGCGCGAGCGCGCGGCCGTCGCCGCCGCGCCGGCGCTGCGCAAGCTCGTCGAGCAGGCGCGCGCCCGCCAGGAAGCCGAGCCCTACGTGCAGGCCTTTCTCGATCCGGCGCGACAGGCGCTCCAAGCGGGCGAGCTCGAGGAGTTCGAGCGGCTGATCAAGAAGGCGCGCGCGCTCGACGACAGTCACCCCGGTCTCGCCGAGCTCGAGGAGGCCCGCGGTTTCTACACCGATCCCACCCGCTCGCTCGGCGGGCGGCGGCGCGGCATCCAGATGGAGGAGGAGGCCGCGGCGGCGCCGGGCGAGACCGAGAGCTTCGGGGCCGACCTGCGGCTGCCCGAGGTCGACTTCACCGAGCCGCCGCCGGCGCCGGCGAGCGACGGTTTCGAGCTCGGTGCGCCGGCGGGCGGCGCGGGTGAGAGCGCCGGACGGATCGCCGAGCTGCTGCGCGAAGGGCAGGCGGCCTTCGAGCGCCGCGAGTTCCAGAACGCCATCGACTCCTGGTCGCGCATCTTCCTGATCGACATCGATCACCAGGAGGCCGCCCGGCGCATCGAGCAAGCGCGCCAGCTCAAGGCCGAGCGCGAGCGCGAGATCGAGGAGATCTTCCACGACGCCGTCGAGCGCTTCGACGGCGGCGAGCTCGACGCCGCCGAGCAAGCCTTCCGGCGCGTGCTCGAGCTGCAGCCGAGCTATGTCCTCGCCCAGGAGTACCTCGAGAAGATCGAAGAGCGCCGGACGCCGGGCGCCGAGCGCCCGCCCGCCGCCGAGCTCCCGGCGGCGCCGGCGGCCGTGGCCGCGGCGGCCGCCCCGCGCCCGAAAGCGCGCGAAGAGCTCTCCGAGGAGATCCTGGTGCCGCCCGAGCCGGGCGTGCAGCGGCCGGCCCGGCGTCCCGCCGCGAGCGGCATCGGCGTCTCGGCGAAGCGCCGCGGCGGGCCGTCGGGGCGCTTTCTGGCGATCGGCGGCGCGGTGCTCGTGCTGCTCGTCGCCGCCGGCTGGTTCGTCTCGTCGCGGTGGGAGCGGCTCTTCCCGAATGCCAAGCCGGCCGCCACCCCGGCGCCGGCGCTCGCCGACCCGATCGCCAAGGCGCGCGAGCTGCACGAGCAGGGACGCACGGCGGCGGCGATCGCGCAGCTGCGCCGCATCGCGCCGGATGACCCGCGGGCGGCCGAGGCCCAGTCGCTGGTGTCCCAGTGGGAGGCGATCTCCGAGGAGGCCGAGCGGCCCTCGCTGTCGCTGGCCGCGTCGCTGCGGCGGCGCGCGGCGATCGAGCGGGCGCAAGCCTCGGCCGACGCGGGGCGCAACGTCGAGGCTCGCTCGCTGCTCGGGCGGGCGGCCGAGATCGCGCCGCTCGCCGGCGCCGAGGCCGAGCTGCTCGAGAGCGTCCGCGGGAGCCTGCGGCCGTTCGACGACCAGATCGCGCTGTTCGAGGACGGCGAGTACGAGCTGGCGTTGAACCAACTCTGGCGCCGTCGCGAAGCCGAGAAGGGCAACCCCGATCTCGACCGGCTGATCGTCGACGCCTACCACAACCTGGGCGTGCTCGACCTGCAGCGCGGCGACCCGGGAGCCGCCCTCGAGAAGTTCCGCGAGGCCCGCAAGCTCGACGACCAGGACCCGGCGCTCGTGCGCCTCGAGCGCTTCGCCTCCGTCTACGCGCAGCGCGGCGAGGACCTGCTCTACCGCATCTACGTCAAGTACCTCCAGCCGCGATGAGCCATTCGACGCCCGAAGAGCCCAACCTCTTCGACCTGCCGCTCGGACCGCCGCCGGCCGCTGGCGAGCCGGAGCCCTCCGGCGACGCGCACGAGGCCGAGGAGGCGGTGCCGCCGGCGCGTGAGCGGCGCCGCCGGTCGGTCCGTCCGGCGCCGCCGGAGACGCTCTCGCTCTTCGAGGACGCCCCGCCGCAGCCGGCGCACGATGAGGCCGCACGGCGCCCGGGCGGTCGCCCCGCGCCGCTCGCCCCGGTGCCCGCCGAGCCCGAAGGCGAGGAGCCGGGCGGCGTCGCCCTCGTCGCGCGTCTGCGCGCCGCGGCCGGCGACCTGGTCGTCTTCGCGGCGGTCGGTGCGCTGGCGGCCGTCGGTTCGCGCGCGCTCGGCGCCGAGATCGGCAGCGCGCAGCTCGCGCCGCTGGCGATCTTCCTGCTCGCCTGGAGCTTCCTCTACTCGGTGATCGCGCTCGCCTTCTGGGGGCAGACACCCGGCATGGCCTGGGCGGGCATCCTGGCCCGCGGCGCCGACGGCGAGCCGCTCTCCTTCGGGCAGACGGCGCTGCGCTGGGCGGGCAACTGGCTGACCGTCGCCCTGCTCGGGCTGCCCGGCCTGCTGGCGCTCACCGGCGCCTCGCTCGCCGACCGGCTGAGCGGCTCGCGCGTCTACGAAGCGGCGTCGCCGGACCCCGGACCGGCCGGCTGAGCGGCCTCGCGCGCGCGGCGCGCGATCCCCCGGGCCACCCAGAGATTGCCGGCCGCGGTCGCCAGCGCGAAGATCGCGAGCGCCGGCGCACCGGGCCAGAGCGCGGCGAGCCCGCCGATCTGATAGAGGACGCCGGTGGTGCGCAGCGCCGGCAGCGCGAGCCCCCCGAGCGCGAAGAAGGAGTGGCCGAGCAGCAGCAGCCAGAGGCCGGGCAGGGCGCCGGCGGCGTTGGCGGCGACCAGCGCCGCTGAGAGGGCGACCGCGACCAGCGAGAGGTTGCCCTGCACCCGCATCGCCCAGGCGCCGAGCGGGCCGCCGCGCGCGCGCCGGCGGGCCGCGAGCATCGCCGCGCCCTCGCAGGCGCCGCCGAGCAGGATGGCGGCCGACCAGGCGAGGACGACGCCGGCTGCGCCGCCGGCCCGCCAGGCGCTCGGCGTGGCGAGCGCCGCGGCGGGCAGCACCAGTGCCCAGGCGATCCAAGGGAGTGGGGAGGCGAGGTAGGCGCGGCTCGCGCGCTCGAAGGCGGCGCGCGCCCGCTCGGCCTCCTCGGCCTCGGGGCCACGCTCCTCCTCGGTGAAGATCGGATCGTAGGCCGAGCGTTCCGCCGCCACCACGCGAGCCTAACGCGGCCGGAGCCGGCGCGCAGGCCGAGGCTGCTACCATCGGGGCGAACCGGACAATGGAGGGGGCCCTGGACGCGGGCGAGGTGACGCTGTTGCTGCGCGCGATGCGGGCCGGGGAGGCGGGCGCCTTCGACCGGCTGGTGCCGCTCGTCTACGACGAGCTGCGACGCATCGCGCACGGCCATCTGAGGCGCCAGCGCCCCGGCGGCACGCTCGACACCACGGGTCTGGTGCACGAGGCCTATCTCAAGCTCGCCGAGCAGGAGGGGCTCGACCTGCGCGACCGCGGCCACTTCCTGGCGGTCTCGGCGCGCGCCATGCGACAGGTGCTGGTCGACTTCGCGCGCGCGCGCGCCGCGGCCAAGCGCGGCGGGCCGGAGGCGCGGCGCGTGCCGCTCGAGGAGGACTCGGCGGCGGTCGAGGCGCAGGCGGAGCGGATGCTCGACATCGACCGCGCGCTCGAACGCCTGCGCACGCACAGCGACCGCCTCGCCCGCGTGGTCGAGTGCCGCTACTTCGCCGGCTACTCCGAGGAGGAGACCGCCGAGGCGCTCGGCGTCGGCCTGCGCACCGCCCAGCGCGAGTGGCTGCGCGCCCGCGCCTGGCTGCGCGAGGAGCTCGACCGGCGCCCCGCGGAGCCGCCGACATGACCGACCGCTTCACCGAGCTCGACCGCCTCTTCGAGGAGGCGCTCGAGCTTCCGGAGGCGGAGCGCTCGCGCTTCCTGGAGCGGCGCTGTGCCGACCCGGAGATGCGCCGACGTATCGAGCGGTTGCTCGCCGACGCTTCGCGTGCCGACACCCTGCTGCCGCCCGCCGGAGCCTTGGTCGGGCCGCTCGGCGAGGCCTTCGCCCGCGAGCTTGGGGGCTCCTCCGGCGAGGAGCTCGCGACGGGGGCCCGGATCGACGACTTCGAGCTGTTGCGCCCGCTCGGCCGCGGTGGCATGGGCGAGGTCTGGGAGGCCGAGCAGCTCGCCCCGGTGCGCCGCCGGGTGGCGCTCAAGCTGATCCGCCCGGGGCACGACTCCGAGCGCCTGCTGGCGCGCTTCGAGTCGGAGCGCCAGGCGC
>WYBK01000091.1 GCA_011525905.1 Acidobacteriota bacterium | reverse complement strand
TCGCGGTGCACGCCTGCCGGGGCGCCGACGTCTCGAAGCGGCGCGGGCAGCCGCCGGGCGAGGTCACCCTCGAGCGCTGGCGTACGATCCAGGTCCAGCCGCTGCGCGCCGACGACCCGGCGCCCGCGGCTGCCAATGGAGAATCGCGATGAGCAGCTCGAAGAGCCTGGCCCTCCTGCTCCTGCTGTTCGCCGCCCCGGGAGCGGCCACCGCGCAGGATCTCTCCCCCTGCGTGCGCGACGCCGACACCGCCTGCCTGCTGAACGGCCGCTTCGAGCTCGAGGTCGTGCGTACGACGGCCGTCGCCTCGGGCGAGGCCTTCGTCATGAGCTTTCTCGGCGAGCGGGCGGAGAGCGACCAGTCGGCCTTCTTCTGGTTCTTCGACCCGGCCAATTTCGAGATGGGCGTCAAGATGGTCGACGCCTGCACGCCGCCGTTCGACGCCTTCTGGGTCTTCGTCTCCGGGCTGACCAACCAGGGCTACCGCCTGGCCGTACGCGACAGCGCGACCGGGGCGATCCGCGACTACGAGAACCCGCACGGCGTCTACCCGCAGACGGTCGGCGACACCGCAGCCTTCCCCTGCGCGCCGGCGCTCGGCGCGCCCGCCGCCGCCCCGGCCCGGACGGTCGCGGCGCCGCCGCCGCGCCGCGAGCTCGCCGAGGCCGACCCTTGCCTGCGCGACGGCGAGACCGCCTGCCTGCTCGACGGCCGCTTCGAGGTGCGGGTCACTTGGGACACCGTCGCCGCCAGCGGCCCGGGGGGCGTCATGTCGTTCGGCGAGGCGCGAGCGGAGTCGGACCAGTCGGCCTTCTTCTGGTTCTTCGACCCGGCCAACTTCGAGATGGGCGTCAAGATGGTCGACGCCTGCGTCGAGCCGTTCGACGCCTTCTGGGTCTTCGTCTCGGGGCTGACCAACCAGGGCTACCGCCTCGAGGTGCGCGACGCCTTCACCGGCGAGGTGCGCGTCTACGAGAACCCGCTCGGCTCCTACCCCCAGACGATCGGCGACACCTCGGCCTTCCCCTGCCCCTGAGCGCCGCCGCTCGCCCCGCGGTCATTCCGGCGATCGGGGGGCGCCGCTCAGCAGGCGGGAGAGCAGGCCCAGCCGGCCGCGCACCCCGAGCTTCTCGTAGACGGCCAGCGCGTGCTGGTGCACGGTGCGCGCGCCGATGCCGAGCTCGCGGCCGATCTCTTTCTCGCTGGCGTCGGTGACCAGCAGGCGCAGAACGTCCCGTTCGCGCTCGGTCAGCGGCCGCTCGCCCGCGAGGCCACGAAAGACGAGCAGGCGACGGTGGAAGGCCGTCGAGAGCTCGAGGAAAGCGAGCAGCTGGTCGCGGTCGCGCGCGCCGAATTTCCTATCTCCTCTCCCGCGGACCAGCCCCAGGTAGGACTCGTGACCCGGCGCAACGCTGCAGGCGCCGACCAGTTGGTCGTGGACGCCGCGCGGGCGCAGGAACTCGTGTGGCAGCCAGCTCGCCTCCCACTCGGGATCGGGCACCAGCTCGGGGCGCAGGTGGGCGCGGGTGCGGCCCGCGCGCCGGACGTGGGCCACCGTCGAAGGATCGACCTGGCCGGCGTGGAAGCGCGCGACGACCTCCCGGCTGTCGCGCAGGTTGCGCTCCCGGTCGTGGAGATGAAACACCTCGCGGGCGCGCCAGCCAACCATCGGATCCGAGCGCGCGGCGTCCCGGTCGCGGATGGCGCCGATCCAGTAAGCATTGGTGGCGCCGAGGAGCCCGCAGAGACCGGCGAGCACCCGCTCGAGCGCGCCCTCGACCTCGTGAGGCTGCGCCTCGCATGCCTCCCGCGCCAGGAGCGCGAGCTCGCGAGGGACCTTGGCCTGTTCCATCGCCCCCTCCTCCCAGGGGAGCGCTCATCCGCCATCTGGCGGATGGCGGGAACCCTAGCGCAACCGTATCGTCCCGCAAACTTCCGTCGGGCGGCGCCAGCCGACCCCGAGTCCGAGGTATCGCCATGTCGCCGAACCGGCCTCGCCATCGCCTCGACCGACTCGCTCTCCTGCTGCTCGCCTCGGTCGCCCTCGCCGCTCCGCCGCTGCGGGCGAGCGGCGTCGTTCACCTGGACTTCACCTCGCACTTCAACGGCGATGCCATCCTGAACGGCCAGTTCGCGACGGTCGACCAAGTCCAGGACGGCCTCGACGGGGACGGCTGGGGCTACCCGACATCGTCGACGAACTGCTTCTGGGGAGTTCCGGGCGACGCCTTCTTTCCGGCCAACGCCGATCATCCGGACGTCCAGCTCGGCTGGGCGAACGACGACGACGGCGACAACGCTTGGCAGACCGACTCGGGCCAGGCGGGGAGCTCCATCACGGTCGACCTGCCCGACCAGCGCTACGAGCAGATCCACCTCTTCGCCGGCTCGGACCTCGGCGGCACGGGTGTGACTCTGACCCTGAACTACGCCACCGGCTCGCCCGAGCAGGCGAGCTGGTCCCCCCCCTGGTACGTCGGAGGCACCCAGGCGGGCACCTACGCGCTGGCCGGCGGGCTCAGCCGCGGGCGCCCGCACGCGACCTTGGGGCTCGACTGCAACAACACCGGCACGGTGGTGCTCCACGGCCGCGCGTTCCAGGTCGACTCGAGCCGCGCCCTGGTCTCGATCACTCTCGAGCGGGTGGGCGACACCGGCCGGCTCTCGATCTTCGGCGCCACCGCCGTCGCCGTCCGGCAGTCGCTCGACGCCAACTTCCGGCCGCACTTCAACGCCGACGTCGTGGTCAACGGCGGCCCGGGCACCTACGACGCCGACATGGACACGATCGAGGGCCAATGGGCCTTCACCACCGATTCGGCGGGCTGCGGCGACGACCTCCCGGACGTCGCCTCCTTCCCCGCCAGCGGCGGACGCCCCGCCGTGCGCCTCGGCTGGGACAACGCCGACGACGGCTTCAACGTCTGGCAGACCTTCGAGACGACCGGCAGCATCACCGTCGAAGTGCCCGACATCCCCTACGACGAGCTCCACCTCTTCGCCACCGGCGCCTGGGTGACCGACGCCACCCTCACCCTCCACTACGTGACCGGCGACCCCGACGTCTTCGACGACCTCGCCTACCCCTCCTGGTTCGACGAGGCGCCCGCGGGCTACTACAACCTGATCGACGGCCTCGACCGCGGGATCGCGACGTCGCCGACCGATCTCACCTGCCACGACGCCAACGACCCCGCGATCGTCGGACGAGCCTTCGTCGTCGACTCGACGCGCGCGCTCGACGCCTTCACCCTCGAGCGCACCGACGACGACGGCGAGGGCGTGCTCAACGTCTTCGGCGCGACCCTCGTGGTCCACGATGCCGACCCGCTCGACGGCCTCGACCCGCTGATCTTCCACAGCGACCACGAGGACGGCGACCTCTTCGACTGGGACGTCCACCCTTGAGTCACGGCACCGCAGTCTTGCGCCGGCCGCGCTCCCCGGCGAGACTGGACGCCGGTGCGCAAGATCGTCCACGTCGACATGGACGCCTTCTACGCCTCGGTCGAGCAGCGCGACCGGCCGGAGCTGCGGGGCAAGCCGGTCGTCGTCGCCTGGCGCGGCGCGCGCTCGGTCGTCTGCGCGGCCTCCTACGAGGCGAGGAAGTTCGGCGTGCGCTCGGCGATGCCGGCGGTGACCGCCGAGCGCCTCTGCCCGGACGCGATCTTCGTCCCGCCCGACTTCCCGCGCTACCGCGAGGTCTCGCGCCAGGTGCGTGCGATCTTCCTGCGTCACACCGAC
>WYBK01000090.1:2500-15425 GCA_011525905.1 Acidobacteriota bacterium | reverse complement strand
CTAGTGACAGGCCATCGGTTCGATCGCCTGCGAGACGCCTCCACAGCGGTAGTACTGGCAGTCGCCGAAGAAACACATGCGGGTGTAGGTCGGGCCACACGCCGGGTCGTCTCCGAGAGGGCAGATCTCGACGAGCGACCCGCAGTCCGTGTAGGTGTCGGCATCTCCGCAGGCCGGGGCGTCCGCCAGCCAGCCGCCCACCGGGCAGACCACGGACAGGTCCTGCCGCGTCGGCCGGCAGTCCTCGACGTCGAAGCCGCCCGCGAGGAAGTGGTCGCGCTCGGCCACGGCGTTGCAGTTGTAGTTGCCGAACCGCTGGTCGTCGTCCGCACCGACGCTGTGCGGGGACGTGAAGAACGCTTCCTGGCCAGGGTGCATCGCGGCATTGCCGTCGTCGCAGTCCGCGCTCGCCGCGCCCGCCGGCGCTCGGGTCGTCCAGCTGGAGCCGGGGCCGCACGCTTCCGCAGGTGCCGAGCATTGGACGAACGACGACGCGCCGAACTGCGCGAATCCGTCGGCATCGCAATCGAGGTACCAGGTCGGCGGGGAGTCGGGGATGGGGTTGCCGTCACAGTCGTGGTCGATCGGGTCGCAGAGCTCCACGGCTCCGGGGTGAACGGCCGAATTCGTATCGTCGCAGTCGGTACCCGCTGCGACCATCGGCGCGGGCGCCAGAGCGCCGTAGCCGTCGCCGTCCTCGTCCCGCATGCAGGCGGCGGGATCGTCGAGGAAGGCCGCTCCCGGGTAGGTGAACGGGGAGCTGGGATCGCAGTCGCTGGCGTCCGCGACCCAGCCAGCCGGGGGCGCGCAGACGCCGGTGTCCCCCGACGAATCGGGGTCGCCGTAGCCATCGCCGTCCGCGTCGGTGTGGAAGACGGTCGCCAGCCCCTCGTCGAAGGCGCCATCGCAGTCGTTGTCGAGGCCGTCGCAGACCTCTCCGGTCACCGTGCTGCTCCAGACGCCACAGGTCGCCCCCGTCTCGAAGTGCGTCGCGAAGATCTCGTCCTGCGCCCACATCCCGCCTGCGAGCGCTTGCAGCGCGAGCAGGATCGAGGCCACGGGCCCACTCGTACGGCGTCCGAAGGCAGCAGGTCGGGGATGGGGGTCGATACGCATGAGGAGCGCTCCTTGCCGGTCTGGGCCTGACGGCACGTCGAGGTGCGGCGTAAGATGTCCGTGCTTCTCTCGGTCACCGGCCAGAGCCTTCCGTTACACCATCGATCGCCCCGTCGCGCCAGAGTGCCGGACGGTTCGCGATCCCGCGGCTCGACCGCTCGGTCGCGGCGGGCGCTGTCGGTGCGATCGCGGAGGCGGTCGAGGCGACGCTCCCGACACGACTCGGTCGAGATCGCTGCTCCTCCCCGACCGCTCGCAACTCCGAGCCCGACAGAGCGCTGCGGCCGGCTGGCCTCGCGAACGATGCCTCGCGCCGGGAATGGGGTGGCTGGGATAGACTGACCACCCGGTGCAGCTGGCGGTCCCTTTCGCAGAGAGCTCTCCCCTGCGCGTCCTCGTCCTGGGCTCCGGCAGTGGCGGCAACGCCGTCGTCGTCGAGTCGGGCGGGCGGCGGCTGCTGCTCGACGCCGGCTTCTCCTGTCGCGAGATCGAGCGCCGGATGCGCCTGGCCGGGGTCGATCCGGCGACGATCGACGCGCTGGTCTTGACCCACGAGCACGAAGACCACGTGCGCGGTGCCGACCGCTTCGCCCGGCGCCACGGCGTCGCGGTCCACGCCACGGCCGGCACGCTCGCCGGCTGCCGGCTCTCCCCCGAAGTGGCCGCCCGGGTCGAGCGGATCGAGTCGGGGCGGCCGTTCGAGGCGGCCGGCTTCGAGCTCGAGCCGTTCGACGTGCCGCACGACGCGCGCGAGCCGGTCGGCTTGGTGGCCACCGACGGCGCCGGGCGCCGGGTCGGCCTGGTCGCCGACCTCGGCTGCCGTAGTCGCCTCGCCTGGGGGCGGCTGACCGACCTCGACATCCTGCTGCTCGAGACCAACCACGACCTCGAGATGCTGCGCAACGGACCCTATCCCTGGTCGCTCAAGCAGCGGGTGGCCGGCCGTCACGGCCACCTGTCCAACGCCGACGCAGCCGAAGGGCTGCCCGAGCTGGTCGGCGAGCGGCTGCGCTTCGTCGTTCTCTACCATCTCTCGCGCACGAACAACCTGCCGGGGCTCGCCGCGACCGCGGTCGCCGAGCCGCTCGAGCGGCTCGGCGCGGCGGCCGAGGTGGTCGTCTCCCATCAGTTCGAACCCACTCCGTGGTTGGAGGTGACTCGGTGAAGGCACGCGTGACGGTCTACCCGCGCAAGGAGATCCTCGATCCGCAGGGCAAGGCGATCCAGAGCGCGCTGGCGCGCGTCGGCTTCCGCTCCGTGCGCGAGGTGCGCGCGGGCAAGAGCTTCGAGCTCGATCTGGGCGTCGACGACGCCCAGCAGGCGGGCGACCTGCTCGCCGCGATGTGCGAGAAGCTGCTCGCCAACACGGTGGTCGAGGACTACGAGATCGAGCTGCTGGCGGCGGACGCGTCGTGAGGTGCGGCGTCGTCGTCTTCCCGGGGTCGAACTGCGACCACGACGTCTACCACGTCCTGAAACACGTGCTCGACCAGGAGGTGCGCTTCCTCTGGCACGACGAGCCGCGCCTGCACGGCAGCGAGCTGGTCGTGCTGCCCGGCGGCTGGTCCTACGGCGACTACCTGCGCGGCGGCGCGCTCGCCGCGCTGTCGCCGGTGATGGGCGCGGTGCGCGAGCACGCCGAGCGCGGCGGCCTGGTGCTCGGCATCTGCAACGGCTTCCAGGTGCTGACCGAGGCGAAGCTGCTGCCCGGCGCCCTGCGGCCGAACCGCGGCCAGCGCTTCGAGTGTCGCGACGTCTATCTGCGGGTCGAGCGCGCCGACACCCCCTTCACCCGCGAGTACGCCGCGGGCCAGGTGCTGCGCATGCCGATCGCCCACGGCGAGGGCAACTACGAGCACTTCCCCTACGAGCTCGACCGGCTCGAGCGCGACCGTCTGGTCGCGCTGCGCTACGTGGCGCCGGACGGCGCGCTCGCCGACGAGTGGAACGTCAACGGCTCGGCGCGGGCGATCGCCGGCCTCGCCAACGCCGGTGGCAACGTCTTCGGCCTGATGCCGCACCCGGAGCGCTGCGCCGAGGAGGTGCTGGGCAACAGCGACGGCCTGGCGCTGTTCGCCGGCGCGGTGCGCGGCGCGGCGCAGCTGGCGGGAGCGGGGCGATGAGCGCGCCGGCGGAGGCGGTGGTCGACGCGAAGCGCGCGGCCGAGATGGGCCTGAGCGGCGAGGAGTACGAGCGACTGACCGGCCTACTCGGCCGCACGCCGAGCCTGACCGAGCTCGGCATCACCTCGGCGCTGTGGTCCGAGCACTGCTCGTACAAGTCCTCGAAAGTGCACCTGAAGAACTTCCCGACCAGCGGCGCCCACGTCCTGCAGGGGCCGGGCGAGAACGCGGGCGTGGTCGACGTCGGTCACGGCTGGGTGGCGGTGTTCAAGATGGAGAGCCACAACCACCCCAGCTTCATCGAGCCCTACCAAGGGGCGGCGACCGGCGTGGGCGGCATCCTGCGCGACGTCTTCACCATGGGGGCGCGCCCGATCGCGCTGCTCGATTCACTGCGCTTCGGCGAGCTCGACGCGCCGCGCATGCGCTCGCTGATCGACGGCGTGGTGCGCGGCATCGGCACCTACGGCAACTGCGTCGGCATCCCGACGGTGGGCGGCGAGACCGGGTTCCACCGCTCGTACAACGGCAACATCCTGGTCAACGCCTTCGCCCTCGGCATCGCCCGGCGCGAGCGGATCTTCAAGGCGCGCGCCGCGGGCGTCGGCAACCCGATCCTCTACGCCGGCTCCCGCACCGGGCGCGACGGCATCCACGGGGCGACGATGGCGTCGGACTCCTTCGATGCCGAGAGCGAGAAGAAGCGCCCGACCGTGCAGGTCGGCGACCCGTTCACCGAGAAGGTGCTGCTCGAGGCGTGCCTCGAGGCGATGCGCACCGGCGCGATCGTGGCGATCCAGGACATGGGCGCGGCCGGCCTGACCAGCTCGACCTTCGAGATGGCCTCGCGCGGCGGCGTCGGCTTCCGCCTCGACCTCGACCGCGTGCCGCTGCGCGAGCCGGGGCTGTCGGCCTACGAGATCATGCTCTCCGAGTCTCAGGAGCGCATGGTCATCGTCGCCCAGCGCGGCAAGCAGGAGGCGGTCACGCGCGTCTTCCAGCGCTGGGGACTGGAGGTCGCGACGATCGGCGAGGTGACGGCCGGCGGCCGGGCAGAGATCCGGCGCGGCGGTCGCATCGAGGCGGCCATGGCGATCGCGCCGCTGACCGACCAGGCGCCGGTCTACCATCGGCCGGCGGCGCCGCCCGCCGACCTCGCGCGCCGCCAAGCGCCCCCCGAGGTGCCGGTGCCGGACGATCCGGGCGCGGCGCTGGCGCGCCTGCTCGCCACGCCCGAGCTGGCGAGCAAGGAGTGGGTCTGGCGGCAATACGACCACACCGTGCGCACCAGCACGGTGGTCGGCCCGGGCGGCGACGCCGCGGTGCTGCTGCTGAAAGGGACTCCGACCGGGCTCGCGCTGACCTCCGACGTCAATCCGGTCTACTGCGGGCTCGATCCGCGCGCCGGCGGCCGCCAGGCGGTGGCCGAGGCGGTGCGCAATCTCGCCTGCGTCGGCGCCGAGCCGGTCGGCCTGACCGACTGCCTCAACTTCGGCAATCCGGAGAACCCGGAGATCATGTGGCAGCTGCGCGAGTGCGTGCTCGGCATGGCCGAGGCCTGCCGCGCGCTGGCGGTGCCCGTGGTCTCGGGCAACGTCTCGCTCTACAACGAGACCGAGGGGCGCTCGATCCTGCCGACGCCGACCGTGGCGATGGTCGGGGTGGTGCCCGATCTCGGCGATACGCCCGAAGCGCACTTCGTGCGCGCCGGCGACCGGGTGATCCTGCTCGGCGAGGACCGCGACGAGCACGGCGGCTCGGCCTACTTGCGCTGGCTCCACGGTATCGAGCAGGGTCGCCCGCCGGCGGTCGACCTCGACGCCGAGGGGCGGCTCGCCCGCCTGCTGCGCGCGCTGACCGGCCAGAGCCTGTTGCACGCGGCGCACGACCTGTCCGAAGGGGGGCTCGCCGTGGCGCTCGCCGAGGCGACCTTCGGCGCGCGGGTCGGGGCGCGCGTCGCGGTGCCGCTCGGCGCCGCGGCGCTCTTCTCGGAGAGCCAGGCGCGCGCCCTGATCGCCTGCTCGCCGGCTCATGCCGACCGCGTGCTCGAGCACGCGCAGCGCGCCGGCGTGCCGGCGCGCGAGATCGGCGAGACCGGCGGCGACCGGCTCGAGATCGCCTTCGACGGCGGCCGGCTCGAGGCCGAGGTCGCCGCTCTCCACCGGACCTGGTCGCGGGCGCTACCCGAGGCGCTGGGGCTCTGAGGCGGCGGGCGCCGGCGAGCGACGACACCCATGTGCGGCATCTTCGGCATCGACGGACGGGACGACGCGGCAAACCACGTCTACCTCGGACTCTACGCGCTGCAGCACCGGGGGCAGGAGTCGACCGGCATCGTCGCCTGGGACGGCGAGCGCATGCGGATCGAGCGCGGCATGGGGCACGTCGCGGACGTCTTCCCGGCGAGCGCGCTCGCGCGGCTCTCCGGCAGCCGCTCGATCGGCCACACCCGCTACTCGACCGCCGGCTCCTCGGTGGTCGAGAACGCGCAACCCATTCTGGTCAAGACCTCGATGGGCGCGCTCGCGATCGTCCACAACGGCAACCTGACCAACGGCCTGACGCTGCGCCGGCGGCTGGAGGAGGAGGGCTCGATCTTCCAGACCACCAGCGACACCGAGGTGATCCTCCACCTGATGGCGCGTGCGCCGCGCACCGACGTGGTCGAGTCGCTGACGACCGCGCTCGCCGCGATCGAGGGCGCCTATTCGCTGCTGCTGATCGCCGAGGGCTTCCTGGCCGCGGCGCGGGATCCGCACGGCTTCCGGCCGTTGGCGATGGCGGAGCTCGACGGCGGCGTTTGCTTCGCCTCGGAGTCGTGCGCCTTCGACCTGCTCGGCGCGCGGGCGGTGCGCGAGCTCGAACCGGGCGAGGTGGTGGTGGTGCGCGACGGCCGGGTGGAGAGCCACCGGCTGGCCCGCGCCGGCACGCCCCGCCGCTGCGTCTTCGAGCACGTCTATTTCGCGCGGCCCGACAGCGTGGTGTTCGGCGACTCGGTCGCCGAGACCCGACGGCGGCTGGGCGAGCGTCTGGCGCGCGAAGCGCCGGCGCCGGCCGACATGGTGGTGCCGGTGCCCGACTCGGGGCTCTACGCCGCGCTCGGCTACGCGCGCGAGTCGGGGCTGCCGTTCGAGCTCGGCATGACGCGCAATCACTACGTTGGCCGCACTTTCATCGAGCCGAAGCAGTCGATCCGCAACTTCGGCGTCAAGGTCAAGCTCAATCCGGTCCAGGAGATCATCCGCGGCCGCCGGGTCGTGTTGATCGACGACTCGATCGTGCGCGGCACGACGTCGCGCAAGATCGTGCGCATGGTGCGCGAGGCGGGGGCGGCCGAGGTCCACCTGCGGATCTCCTCGCCGCCCACCGCCTGGCCCTGCTACTACGGCATCGACACCCCCCGCCGCGCCGAGCTGATCGCCGCGCGCAAGTCGCTCGAGGAGATCCGCGCCTTCGTCGATGCCGACTCGCTCGCCTACCTTTCGGTCGAGGGTCTGCTCTCCTGCCTCGGCGGCGTGCGCTCGAGCTACTGCGCGGCCTGCTGGACCGGCGACTATCCGGTCTCGATCGCCGGCGAGGATCGCCGCCAGCGCGAGCTCTTCCCGGCGGTCAGCGACGAGCCGGGCTGAAGCCGGGCGCCGCCGCCAGCGTCACCGGCTCGAAGCGCGCCGAGAAGTGACGCAGCGCCGCGGGCTGCTCGACGATGCGCACCCCCGGGATCTCGCGGCGGCGCGCGGCGAGCTCGGCGAGCGATTCGACGACGTAGTCGATGTGGCTCTGGGTGTAGACCCGCCGCGGGATCGCGAGGCGCACCAGCTCGTGCGCGGCGAAGCTCTCGCGGCCGCTCGTCGGATCGCGCTTGCCGAACATCACCGAGCCGATCTCGACGCTGCGGATGCCGGCGGCGCGGTAGAGCTCGATCGCCAGCGCCTGCCCGGGATAGAGCTCGCGCGGCAGGTGGTTCAGGAATGTGGCCGCGTCGACGTAGATCGCGTGCCCTCCGGGAGGCTGCAGGATCGGCACGCCGGCGGCGGTCAGGTGCTCGCCCAGGTACTGGACCGAGGCGTGCCGGTACTCCTGGTAGGAGGGGTCGAGCGCTTCGTAGAGTCCGACGGCGATCGCCTCGAGGTCGCGGCCGGCCAGGCCGCCGTAGGTCGGAAAACCCTCGGTGAGGATCAGCAGCTCCTCTTCGTGCTCGGCGACCTCGTCGTCGTTGGTGCACAGGAATCCCCCGATGTTCGCCATGCCGTCCTTCTTGGCGCTCATCGTGCAGCCGTCGGCGAGCGCGAAGGTGGCGCGCGCGATGTCGATCAGCGACTTGTTCTGCCAGCCGGGCTCGCGGGCCTTGACGAAGTAGGCGTTCTCGGCGAAGCGGCAGGCGTCGATGTAGAAGGGGACGCCGTGGCGGCGACAGAGCGCGGAGGCGGCGGCGAGGTTGGCCATCGAGACCGGCTGGCCGCCGCCGCCGTTGTTGGTGATGGTGACGAAGGCGACCGGGATCCGTCCCGGCGGCGCGGCGAGCAGCCGCTCGAGCGCCTCGAGGTCGATGTTGCCCTTGAACGGGTGGGACGCGGAGAGGTCGCGGCTCTCCGCGCAGGGGAGATCGAGGGCGGTGGCGCCCACCGCCTCGATGTTGGCGCGCGTGGTGTCGAAGTGCGTGTTGTTCGGCACGACGTCGCCCGGTTCGAGCAGCGTCGCCGCGAGGATCCGCTCGGCCGCTCGCCCCTGGTGGGTCGGGATGACGTGGCGGAAGCCGAAGATGTCGCGCACCGCCGCCTCGAAGCGGCGGAAGGAGGGGCTGCCGGCGTAGGACTCGTCTCCTTGCATGACTGCGGCCCACTGCTGGGCGCTCATCGCGCCGGTGCCGCTGTCGGTGAGCAGGTCGATGACGATGCTCTCGGAAGGCAGCTTGAAGAGGTTGTACCCCGCATCGGCGAGCAGTGACGCGCGCTCGGCGGGCGTCGACATCCGGATCGGCTCGACGGACTTGATGCGGAAGGGCTCGATGATCGTCTTCATGCCGCCGACGCTAGCGCGCCGATCGGCGCGGCGCACCCCCTCGCCGGGGGGGCCGGCGACAGCCGGGGTCAGCCTCCGGCCAGGCGGGGCGAGAAGCCGCCGAGCTCGCCGAGCAGCGCCTCGAGCAGGCGCCCGGCGACGCGCGCCCGGTACTCGGCGGTCGAGCGCAGGTCGTCGATCGGCCGGATGTCCTCGGCGAGCAGCGCGTCGGCGGCCGCCGCCGCGCTCTGCGGACCGAGCGGGCGGCCGAGGATCGCCGCCTCGGCGGCGCGCGCGCGCACGGGCGTCGGCGCGACGCTGCCGTAGCCGATGCGCGCCTCGAGCACGCGGCCGCCGCGCGGCGCGACGCGCACGCCGGCGGCGGCCACCACCTTCGAGATCGCCTGCGCCTTGCGCGTGCCGACCTTGCGGTAGGCATAGCGCCAGCCGCGTAGCGCTTCGGCCGGCAACAGGACGCCGGTGATCAGCTCGTCGGGGCGGGCGGCGGTCTCGCGGTAGGCGACGAAGAAGTCGGCGGCGGCCACGCGACGGCGAGTGACCCGCCGGCCGTCGCGGCGTGCGAGCTCGATCTCGGCGCCGAACGCGAGCAGCACCGGCGCCGGATCGGCGGCCGGCGAGGCGTTGCCGAGGCTGCCGCCGAGGGTGCCGCGGTTCTGGATCGCCGAGGCGCCGACGGTCCCGGCCATCGCCGCGAGCGCCGGCGCGCGGCGCGCCACTAGCCGGGAACGCAGCAGCTGCGTGTAGGTGGTCGAGGCGCCGAGCCAGAGACCGCCATCCAGCGGCGCGATGCCGGTCAGCTCGGCGAGCCGAGAGAGATCGAGGTAGCGCTCGGCGGGCGCCCGACCGTCGTTGAGCGCGACGAACAGGTCGGTACCGCCGGCCAGCGGCATCGGCCGCTCGCCGGCGGCGAGCTCGGCGAGGGCGCGCGCGAGGGTGCGGGGGCGCGAGACCTCGAAGCCGGTCGTGTCCCCCCTCATCGGCGGCTCACCGGGCCGCGCCGCGCGCCGGCCCGGCGCCGCGGGGAGGCTCGGCGCATCCGGCGGGCGGCGACCGCCACGGCTTCGACGATCTTGACGTAGCCGGTGCAGCGGCAGAGGTTGCCGGCGAGCGCCGTGCGGATCGCGCTCTCGGAGGGAGCGGGATCGCGGGCGAGCAGCGCTGCGGCCGCCATCAGCATGCCCGGCGTGCAGATCCCGCACTGGGCGCCGCCCGTCTCCCAGAAGGCCTGCTGCAGCGGGTGGAGCGTGCCGTCGCTGCCGGCGAGCCCCTCGACTGTCGCGATCTCGCGGCCGTCGGCCTGGCAGACGGGCACCAGGCAAGAGTTGACCAGCTCGCCGTCGAGCAGCACGGCGCAGGCCCCGCACTCGCCTTCGCCGCACCCCTCCTTGGTGCCGGTCGCGCCCAGATCGTCGCGCAGCAGGTCGAGCAGTCGCTTCATCGGCGGCGCCTCGAGCGCCACGGGTCGCCCGTCGACGATCAGCCGCAGCTTCACGCGCCGCGCTCCTGCGGGGGGCGCGCGAACCAGGCGGCGGCGATCCGCTCGGGAGTCGCGGGGATCTCGGTCAGGTCGACGCCGAGCGCGGCGGCGACGGCGTTGACCGCCGCCGGAGCGCCGCCATCCATCGGCAGCTCGCCGATCCCCTTGGCGCCGAAGGGGCCGTGGGCGAAGGGGCGCTCGAGGATCGCCAGCTCGATCGGCGGTGTCTCGATCGCGGTCGGCAGGACGTAGTTGGTCAGCTGGGCGTTGACCATGCGGCCCTCGCGCATCACCACCTCCTCGAACAGCCCCCAGCCGAGCGCCTGCGCGAGCCCCCCTTCGAGCTGGCCGGCGGCCAGCCGCGGGTGGATGGCCCGGCCGACGTCCTGGGCGGAGACGACGCGGCGCACCTCGACCTCGAAGCTCACGAGATCGACCTCGACCTCGACGACCGTCGCCGCCCAGGCATAGGTCGCGTAGGCGTCGCCGCGATACGCCCGGTCGTCGAATCGCTGGCCGGCGGGATTGGCGAAGCGCGCCTCGAACCGGCGCTCGCCCCCGGCGGCGAGATGACGCCGCGCCGCGCGCTCGAAGGTCGCGACCGTCCAGCGGCGGCCGGGTGGTCGGCCCACGCGCGCGGCGAGCGCCCGATCGAGCTCGCGAGCCGCGTCGGCGACGATGCGGCCGACCACGGCGACCGTGCGCGAGGCGACCGTCGGGCCGCTGTCCGGCACTTCGGCGGTGTCCGGATCGACGGTCTCGATCCGCTCGTAGGGCAGGCCGAGCGTCTCGGCGACGATCTGGGCGAAGACCGTGCGCGTCCCTTGCCCCATCTCGGTCGACGAGGCGAGCACGCGCACCCGCCCGCCGGGCGCGAGCTCGACGGCGGCGACCGAGCCGAGGCGGATCTCGCCGTTGCCGGTGAAGCCGCTGCCGTGGAAGTAGCAGGCGAGGCCGAGCCCCCGGCGGCGCGTCGGGTGGCGCCGGTTGTACGCGGCGTGCGCGCGCCGCGTCGAACGCCAGCGCGAGCGAGAGAGCGCCGCCGCGAGCGCCTGGCGGCTGGCGCCCGCATCGGCCACCGCCTGTCCGGTCGCCGTGGTCTCGCCGTCGGCCAGGAGATTGCGGCGACGCAGCTCGACGGGGTCGAGCGCCGCGGCGGCGGCCAGGCGGTCGAGATGACGCTCCAGCGCGAAGGCAACCTGCGGCACGCCGAAACCGCGGAAGGCGCCGTTCGGCGGGGTGTTGGTCTTGACCGCGGTGCCGGTGATCCGGACGTTGGCGCAGCGGTAGGGCCCGGCGGCGTGCAGGACCGCACGCGAGAGCACGACCGGCGAGAGCGTCGCGTAGGCACCGGCGTCGAGCCGGACGTCGATCTCGAGCGCGAGCAGCCGGCCGTCGGAGTCGAGGCCACTGCGGTGGCGCACGCGACCCGGGTGGCGGCGCGTCGTCGCGGCCATGTCCTCCGCGCGGTCGTAGAGCAGGCGGACCGGCCGGCCGCAGGCGTCGGCGAGCAGAGCGGCGTGCCCGGCGATCAGGTTGGGGTACTCCTCCTTGCCGCCGAAGCCGCCGCCGGTGGTCGTCTGGACCACGCGGATCGCCGCTTCGGGCTCGCGAAAGAGCCGGGCGAGTGCGTGGACGACATAGAACGGGCACTGCATCGAGCCCTGCACACGGCGCACGCCGTCCCTCGACGGCCAAGCGATCATGCCGTTCGGCTCGATGTAGGCGTGCTCCTGCGCGCCGAAGCGGTAGACGCCCTCGAGCACCGTCGCGGCGGCGGCGAAGCCGCGCGCCAGGTCGCCCTTGTCGATTGCGTAGGAGGCGAAGCTCGCGCGCGAGCCCTCGAAGTCGAGTAGCGGCTCGAGCGGCTCGTAGCGGATGCGCAGGTGGGCGGCGGCCCGCTCGGCCTCCTCGCGGCTCGGCGCGGCGACTAGCGCCACCGGCTCCTCGGCGTGCTCGACGACGCTCGCCGCCAGGAAGGGCTGGTCGTCGTGGATCAGGTGCGCGACGTTGGCGTAGCCGCGCCGCTCGAGGTCGGCGGCGAGGACCACGACGGCGCGGCTCCAGTCGTAGCCGGGATCGCGCTCGATCGCGAGGATCCGCGCGCGTGCGTGCGGGGCGCGCACCGTCGTTCCCCACCAGGCGTCGTCGACCGCGAGATCGGCGACGTAGATCGCCTGCCCGGTGAGCTTCTCGCGTCCTTCGCGCCGCAGGACGTTGCGGCCGACGACGCGTTCGGCCGCGCGCGCTCCGCGAGGGCGGGTCCGTGCGGGAGGCACGGATGGCATCCTAGCCTGGACACCGGGGCGGACGGAGTGCCGGCCGACACCCGGGCGCCCGGGACGTCGGCGGGCGCCGACGGCGCGATAGCATCGGCAGTGCATGAGCGACCCGCCGCCGGGCAAGAGCGCCTACGCCGCCTCCGGCGTCGACATCGACGCCCAGGAGCGCGGCCTCGAACGGATCAAGCGGCTAGCCCGGTCGACGGTCACGCCGGGCGTGCTCTCCGAGATCGGCCTGTTCGGCGGTCTCTTCCGGCCCGACCTCACCGGCGTTGCCGAACCGGTGCTGGTGGCCTCCGCGGACGGCGTCGGCACCAAGCTCGCGGTGGCGCGCATGGCGGGCGACTTCTCGACGGTCGGCCGCGACCTGGTCAATCACTGCGTCAACGACGTGCTGGTGCAGGGAGCGCTGCCGCTCTTCTTCCTCGACTACGTCGGCGCCGGCAAGCTCGAGCCGGACCAGCTCGCCGCGCTGGTCGGCGGCGTCGCCGCGGGTTGCCGGGAGAACGGCTGCGCGCTGCTCGGCGGCGAAACCGCCGAGATGCCCGGCTTCTACCAGCCGGGAGACTACGAGCTGGTCGGTTTCGTCGTCGGCCTGGTCGACCGCGCCCGCATCCTCGACGGCTCGCGCGTGGCCGCCGGCGACGTGCTGCTCGGCCTGCCGTCGGCGGGCCTCCACACCAACGGCTACTCGCTCGCGCGCCGCATCCTGTTCGAGACGATGGGCCTCGGCCTGCGCGACCGGCTGCCGGGTGACCCGCAGAGGCGACGCGTCGGCGAATGGCTGCTGGCGCCGCACCTCTCCTACCTCGCGGCGCTGCGTCCGCTGCTCGCGCACCCCGGTCTGCACGCGCTGGCGCACGTGACCGGCGGCGGCCTGACCGACAACCTGCCCCGCGTCCTGCCGG
>WYBK01000089.1 GCA_011525905.1 Acidobacteriota bacterium | reverse complement strand
TTCCAAGGAGGGAGAGCATGGCCTACCAGCACCTGCACGCGTTCCTCGTCGCACTCTCGACCCACGCCTCGATGCGCGCGACGATGAAGAAGGGGGGCGCCACCGCCGAGCAGCTGATGACCGAGGCCGGCCTGAGCCCGGCCGAAAAGGCGTTGGTCCGCTCGCGCGACAAGGCGGCGATCAAGAAGTACCTCGGCGACAAGTACGCCGCCGCCGCCAAAGTCAACATCGTCGACTGAGCGCCCGCGCGCGGCGCGTCAGTCCGTCGGGTGGGGGAGGCCCATCGAGTCGAGCATCCGGTCGAACTCGGGCTGACCGTGCAGGTTCTCCATATCGAGGCCGACGGTGATCCAGGGCATCTCCCAGCTTCCCTGCTGGAGACCCAGGCGCAGCCAGGCGAGCGCCTCGTCGAGCTCGCCGGCTTCGGCGAGCAGGCCGGCGATCACTCCGACCTGCGCCGGGTCCCCGGCATGGACCCGCGACAGCTCGAGCGCCACCCAGCGCAGCGCCTCGTCGTAGCCGTCGCTCGTCAGCCGGCGCTCGAGCTCCGGTCGCTGCGCGGAGTAGCCCATGGCGTCGAGGTAGAGCACCAGCTCGCGGCTGCGTTCGGGCTCCCGGCCAGTCTTGGAGTACAGGTTCCAGAACCAGGCGTGCACCAAGACGAAGTCGGGGTCGAGCGCCTGCGCCTGCGCGAGCGCGCGCTCGGCCTCGTCGAAGCGCCTCTCGAGGATCAATTGGATGCCGAGGTTGGAGGCGATCTGCGCCGAGAGCGGGTCGAGCTTCGCCGCCAGAACGATCTGCTCGTAGGCCTCGCCGTGGCGCAGCTGCGGCGCGAGCACCCGCCATAGCGCGCGCCGGGCCTGAGGTGAGCTCGCGTCGAGCTCGATCGCACGGCGCGCGAGCCGCTCCGCCTCCTCCCAGCGCCAGCGGCTCTGGGTGACGTCGGAGAGGACGGCGTGCGCCGCCGCGTCGTAGGGGTCGAGCTGGATGGCGCGCTCGGCGGCCGCCTCGGCCTGGGCGAGGGTCGGCCGGGTCTCGAGGTGGAACTTGCCGAGCCAGCCGAGCACCTCGGCGAGGCTCGACCAGGCGGGAGCGAACGTCGGATCGAGGGCGACCGCCCGCTCGAAGTAGCCGCGCGCCCGGTTGAGGTCCTCGGCGCGGAACTTCCCGGCCCAGAAGCGGCCCTGGAGGTAGATCTCGTAGACCGCGGGATCGACCCGCTGCACTCGACTCATGCGCCCCTCCTTCCGGCTCGCCGGCGCGATGCCGGCGGCGAGCTCGAGCGAGCGGGCGACGGTGTCGTGCAGCGCCAGGATCTCGCTGGCCGGCCGCTGGAACGCCTCGGCCCAGAGCTGCTCCTCGGGGTCGGGTCGGACCAGCCGCGCCTGCAAGTGCACGCGCTCCCCTTCGCGCGCCACCGAGCCCTCGACCAGGAAGTCGACGCCGAGCTCCTCGGCGATCTGACCGAGCAGCTTGTCGGAACCCTTGTAGTGCATTGCCGACTGGCGCGAGACGACGCGCATCCCCCCCGCCCGGGCGAGCGCGCCGATCAGCGCGTCGGTCATGCCGTCGACGAAGTAGTCCGGGTCGCCGGAGAAATTGGAGAGCGGCAGCACCGCGATCGACGGTCGCTGCGCCTCGGCGGCGGCGGAGATGCCGGCGGCTGCGACGGGACGGCCGCGCGGCTCGAGCACGCTCTTCAAACCGAAGGCGACCAGCAGCGCGAAGGCGGCGGCGGCGCCGGCGATCTCCCAGCGCGAGGCGCGGCGGCGCGGCCGCGCCGCTGCGATCGCGCCGCTCTCGATCAGCTTGCTGATCTCGAGGTCGCGCTTGAGATTGGTCAGCTCGTCGCGCAGCGCCGCGGCGCTCGGGAAGCGCTTCGTCGGGTCCTTCTGCAGGCAGCGCTCGACCAGCCGGACGACCGGCGCCGGAACTTCGGGGCGCAGTTCGGGCAGCGGACGGGGGGCGTCGCGCAGGACCGAGGCGATCCGCTCGGCGCTGGTCTCGCCGGCGAAGGGGAGCGATCCGGTGAGCATCTCGTAGAGAACCAGCCCGAGGGAGAAGACGTCCGAGCGCTCGTCGGCGGCCTGCCCCCGCAGCTGCTCGGGCGACATGTAGCTCGGCGTGCCGAGGATCTTGCCCTCCTGGGTCATCAGCAGCGAGGTGCCGTCGCCGCCGATCCAGGTCATCTCGTCCTCGGGTCGCAGCTTGGCCAGGCCGAAGTCGAGCACCTTCACCCAGCCGCCGGGCACCACCATGACGTTGCTCGGCTTGAGGTCGCGGTGCAGGACGCCCCGCTCGTGCGCGGCGGCGAGGGCGCTGGCCAGCGCGTGGGCGACCTCGATCGCCCGCTCGGTGCCCAGCCCGGTCTGCGGGATGACGTCGGCGAGCGTCCGCCCCTCGACCAGCTCCATGGTCAGGAAGTGGTAGCCGTCGGCCTCCTCGACCGAGTGGAGCGTGACGATGTTCGGATGCGACAGCGAGGCGACGGTCTTGGCCTCGCGGCGGAAACGCTTGAGCCGCTCCGGGTTCGCCGACATCTCTTGCGGCAGAACTTTGAGCGCCACGCGGCGCCGGAGCCGCGAGTCCTCCGCCAGGTAGACGACCCCCATCCCGCCGCGCCCGAGCAGGGAGAGGATGGTGTAAGGGCCGAGGCTGCGGCCGATCAGCCGCTGCGGGGACGAATCCGGGCTCATCTCGTCGTCGGGTTGCACGGGCGCCCGAGCATCCTACACGGCGGCTCGCGGGATACGATGTCGGACGTCATGCTCGGTCCGGCAGGACGGCGCGCGCTCCCGGCGGCGGCGCTGGTCCCGGTGGCGCTGCTCGCCGCGGCCGGCTTCGCCTTCGCGCGCGGGCTCGATCCTGGGCCGAGGACGGTGCTCAAGGCGCTCGGCGTGCTGCCGCTCGCGGCGCTCGCCGCCGTCCGGCGCGACGCGCCGGGGGCGCCGCTGCTGGCCACCTCTTTGCTCGCCCACTCGGTGGGCGACGTGCTGCTCGAGACCGGCCCCTTGCTCGCCGGCATGGCGGCTTTCGGCATCGGGCATCTCGGCTATGCCCGGCTCTTTTCCGGCCTCCGGCGCTCCTGGGACGAGGCCGGCGCCGGCGCCAAGGTCCGCCTCGGGCTGCTCGCGCTCGCCGGCGCGCTGCTGCTCGCTCACCTCGCGCCCCGGCTCGAGGGGGCGTTCGCGTTCGCCGTGCCGATCTACGCGCTCCTGCTGCTGGCCATGGCGATGCTCGCTCAGGTCACGCGGCGCGGCGCCCCCTGGGTCGCCGGCGGCGCCTTCCTGTTCGTGCTCTCGGATGCGCTGCTCGCGCTCGATCTGTTCTCCGGCCCGCTCCCCGGGTCGCGCGAGCTGGTCTGGCCGATCTACTGGAGCGCCCAGGCGGCGATCACTCTCGGCTGGCTCGGCCGCGCGCGCTGAGCCTCGCGGCGCGCCCGCTCAAGTGCGACGGGCCCTCTTGCCGGCGCGGGCGAGGAAGGCGCAGGCGAGTCCGGCGACGAGCAGGGCGGCGCCCTGGCCGAGCGCGCCGGCGAGGCGGGGCTCGGCGGCTTTCGGGATCCAGTCGTTGAAGGCGAGGAAGGCGACCAGGATGCCGGCGAGCCCCTCGCCGGCGACCAAGCCCGAGGCGGCGAGGATGCCCGGGTCGTCGTCCGCCTTGCCCGCCTCGGCGGCGGCGGCCGAGAGCCGGCGCACGACGCCGCCGACGAACAGCGCCATCATCGAGCCGAGCGGCAGATAGACGCCGATGGCGAAGGCGAGGCCGGAGACGCCGCAGAGCATCGCGGTCACCGCCAGGCCGGCGCCGCTCGCCACCAGGTCCCAAGGGAGCTGCCCGGAGAGCACGCCCTCGATGATCGTCTTCATCAGCGTCGCCTGCGGCGCCGGCACTTCGGGGGAGCCGAACTCGTAGGTCTTGCCGAGCAGCAGCACCGTCGCCGCCACCGCCCAGCAGGCGAAGGCGGCGCCGATCAGCTGGCCGACCTGCTGCTTGGCGGGAGTCGCGCCGACCAGGAAGCCGGTCTTCAGGTCCTGCGAGATGTCGCCTGCCTTCGAGGCGGCGATCGCCACGATCGTGCCGACGGTGAGCACCGCTGCGCGCGCGCCGGCGTCGGTCCAGCCGTTGGCCGCGAAGATCGAGGCGATGCCCAGCAGCGTCACCAGCGTGATCCCGGAGGTCGGCTGCGAGGAGACGCCGACGATGCCGACGATGCGCGCCGCGACGGTGACGAAGAGCACTCCGAACAGGCCGACCCCGGCGGCGCAGACCGCCCGCTGGAGGAACGACATCTCGCCGGCGAAGACGCCGGGGACCAGCCAGGCGACGAGCACGACGAGCGTCACGCCGGCGATCACCACGCTGCCCGGCAGGTCGCGGTCGGTCGGCGGCAGCTCGACGAGCGGACCCTCCGCGGTGTTGGCCATGCGTCGCCGCGAGCGCACGCCGCGCACCACCGCCGCGAAGGCGCCCGCCATCTTCGGCAGATTGATCGCCAGCGTCAGGATGCCGGCGGTCGCGACCGCGCCGGCGCCGATGTAGCGGACGTAGCGCGACCAGATCTGGCCGGTCGACATGTCGGCGACCAGCCGCTCGGTCTCCGGGAAGACCGGTGCGCCGGTGGTCGCACCGAGCCAGGCGATCAGCGGGGTCAGCACCAGCGCCGAGACGATGGAGCCGGCGACGCAGACGGCGGCCTGGCGATAGCCGAGGATGTAGCCGACGGCGAGCAGCGCGGGCGAGATCTCGAGCGCCAGCTGCGCCTTCGGCAGCACCGGCAGCAGCGCGGCGACCGTGTCCGGAAAGAGATGGCCGAGCGAGAGCGCGAGCTTGACGGCGGCGCCGAGCGCCATGCCGCGGAAGATCCAGACGCCCGCCGCGAGCTCGCCCTCGGAGGCCTTGAGCACCTCGGCGCAGGCCGTGCCCTCGGGGTAGGGGAGCTCGTCGTGGGCCTCGACCACCAGCAGACGGCGCAGCGGGATCATCGCCGAGATGCCGAGCACGCCGCCCAGGAAGCAGAGCGCGACGACCTGGAGGTAGGGCGGCGCCATGCCCCAGAGGAAGAGCGCTGGAATCGTGAAGATCGCCCCGGTGGCGAGCGAGGTCGAGGCCGAGCCGACGGTCTGCGAGAGGTTGGCCTCGAGGATCGTGCCCTTGAGCCGCAGCGCCCGGAAGGCGACGACCGTCATCACCGCGGCGGGAATCGACGCGGTCACCGTCATGCCGACCTTGAGCCCGAGATAGGCGTTGGCGGCGCCGAAGACGACGCCGAGGATGACCCCGGCGACGACCGCCTTCAGCGTGAACTCCGCGGTGGTCTCGCGCTCGCGTCCGAACATGCCGGCCCTCCCCGCGACGACCGCGGCACTCTAGCACCCGGCGCGCGCCGTTCTCGGGCCGGGCGGGCGTGCCGCCGCCGGCGCTGTAGGCTCGTCGGCCGGAATGGGCGCCGTCCGACGCGAGATCCGCCGCTTGACGCTGCTGGCGACGCCGGTCGCGCTCACCCAGCTCTCGGCGATGCTGCTCTGGACGGTCGACCTGGTGATGGTCGGCCGGCTGGGCGTCACCTCGCTCAACGCGGTCTCGCTCGGCCGCCTCTGGGTGATGGGCACGACGGTCTGCGCGATGGGGTTGATCTTCGGCGTCGATCCGATCGCCAGCCAGGCGCACGGCGCCCGCGACCGGCGGCGGTTGTCGCGCGCCCTGTTGCACGTCGTCGCCGTCGCCCTCGCCTCGAGCCTGCCGCTCGCCGGGCTCTTCCTGGCGACCGAGCGGGTGCTGCTCGCCTTCGGCCAGGACCCGGCGACGGCGGCGCTCGCCCACCGCTACGTCGTGGTGCAGATCCCCGGGCTCCCCTTCTACCTGCTCTTCCTCGCGCTCAAGCAGTACTTGCAGGCGCGCGGCATCGTGCGGCCGGCGATGTGGGTGAGCTTCGGCGGCAACGCCTTCAACATCGTGGCCAACGCGATCCTGATCTTCGGTCTCGCCGGCGCCCCCCGGCTCGGCGCCGTAGGCGCCGGGGTGGCGACCGCGATGACCTCCGCGCTGCTGTGCGGCTCGCTCGTGCTGGTGATGCGCCGCCGCCGGCTACAGCGCGGCTCGGCGACCCTGCTCGATCCGCGGGAGGTGCGCCGGCCCGAGCTGCTGGAGGTCCTGCGCCTCGGCGCGCCGGTCGCGCTGCAGCTGCTGTTCGAGTACTGGGCCTTCGCTTTTGCCACCCTGCTCGCGGGCCGGCTCGGTGCGATCGAGCTGGCGGCGCACTCGATCGTGCTCAACCTGGCTTCGATCTCCTACATGGTGCCGCTCGGCATCTCGCTCGGCGCGACGACTCGGGTCGGCAACCGTATCGGCGCGCGCGATCCGCAGGGGGCCCGCCGCGCGGCCTGGGTCGCGCTCGGTCTCGGAGCGAGCGTCATGGCGCTCTTCGCCCTGCTCTTCGTTGCCGGCCGCCGGCTGATCCCGGCGGCGTTCGGCGTCGGCCCCGAGGTGGTCGCGCTGACCGCGGCAGTCCTGCCGATCGTCGCCGCCTTCGAGCTGTTCGACGGCGTGCAGGTGGTTGGCGGCGGCGTCCTGCGCGGCATGGGGCGGCCGCGGCCGGCGGCGCTCTTCAATCTGATCGGCTACTACGCGCTCGGAATGCCGCTCGCGCTCTGGCTCGGCCGCCCGGAGACGCTCGGCCTGGCCGGCATCTGGTGGGGCCTCGCCGCCGGCCTGTTCGCGGTCGCCGTCTGCGTCGTGGTCTGGATCTCCCGCAAGGGCCCGGAGACGGTCGCGCCGATGGTCTGAGAGGAAGCTGGTCGCCGCCGTGGGTGGTCGGCCCGCGGCCGAATCAGGCGAGCTCGCAGGCGCGCCAGAGATACCAGCTCGCCACGGAGCGAAACGGCCGCCAGCGCTCGCCGTGGTCGGTCAGCTCCTTGGGCCGGGGCAGCACCTCGCGCCCTTGCGTCCGGGCGAAGCCCTTGCGCACTCCGTAGTCGTCGACCGGCAGGACGTCGGGACGGCCGAGGTTGAAGATCAGGAACATTTCGGCGGTCCAGCGCCCGACGCCGCGAACCTCGGTCAGCCGCGCGATCAGCTCGTCGTCGGGGAGGCGCAGCGCCTGGGTGCGCGTCGGGATGCGGTCGGCGAGCGCGTGCGTGGCGAGATCGCGCAGCGCCGCGGCTTTGCTGCGCGACAGCCCGGCGCCGCGCAGCTGCTCGTCGCTCGACTCGAGCACCTGCTGCGGCTTCGGGCAGCGGCTCGAGCCGAAGCTGCGGCAGAGCCGGCCGTAGATCGTCGCGGCGGCGCGGCCGGACAACTGCTGGTAGACGATCGACTCGACCAGCGCCTGGTAGGGGCTCTGGCGCGACGAGATCTCGAGCGCGCACGGGCCGACCTCGCGAATGACGCGCGCGAGCGCCCGGTCCTTCTTCGACACGTGACGAGTGGCCGCGACCAGGTCGTAGGGAGGGATCGCCATTTCGAGTGAGCTCTGCGTAGCAGAGGAGGAGGAGTCTAAACCGAATCGGCCGGATCGTCGCAGGCTCGTCGCGCGCGCTCGGATTCGTCGGGGGCCGCGAGCTCGAGATGACCGAAGCGCGCCGGGCGGTGGAAGTCGGCCGGCACGACTCCGGTGGGCGACCAGGAGGAGTGCTCGGCGGCACCGCCGGCGCGCGGACGCTCGATGCGGAAGAGGTTGAGCCGCCAGTGCTTGGGCAGCGGCGACGGCGCCAGTGCCCGCCAGGGGAGCGAGAGCTCTGCACGCCAGCCGTCGCCGCGCCCGGTCGGCGCGACGCGGGCGACGAGCTCCGGGCAGTCCCAGGAGGGATCGACCTCGAGGCCGCGGCGATCGCCGTGGGGCGAGCGCACCCGGGCGTCGAAGATCGTGCCGCGCGGCGAGAGCTCGAGCTCGAAGTAGCGCTCGGGCACCGCCGCGCCGGGGGCGAGGAAGAGCTCGACCACCTCTTCGCGCCAGAGCGGGTCGTCGCGCCGGGTGAGCGTCCCCCAGGCGTCGTCGTCCTCGCAATCGAAAGTGACGACCAGGCGATCGTGCCGCCAGGCGAGTCGCGCGCGGGTCCGCCAGCGCGGGGCGCCGCCGTCCTCCGCGCGCACCAGGTCTCCGAGGTCGACCGAGCCGCCGGCGGCGAGGCGGCAGCGCGGAGGCGCTCTCACTCCCAGGGGCCCGGCGGCATTCGCCGGCGCTCGAGCTCGCCGCCCGCCTCCTCGGCCGCCAGCAGCGCCTCCGCGTCCTCGGGCAGGACGCCGCCGTACCAGTGGTTCGCCGGCCAAGCGGCGACCGTCACGCCCCGGCTGCAGTGGCGCAGGCAACCGGTCCGCGTGACCAGCACCCGCTCCTTGAGCCCGCGCTCGCGGATCAGCTCCTTGAGCCTCCGGTAGACCTCGAGCCCCGCGGCGGCGGCGCAGCAGGGGCGCGTGGCCTCGGGGCCGCGGTCGTTGACGCAGACCAGGATCTGGAGCTCGGGGCGAGGCACGGCGGGAGTCTAGCGCCCGTGAGGGCGAGGCCGTCCGGGCCGCCGGAGGGGGGGCCGAAGGCGGCGCTGGAAGGATCGAGGAAGGGGGCGGCCGGCGGGGTAGCCCACCCCTCCGCCTTCGGGTAGGATGCGCCCACTCGACGTCACCCGGCCGTCACCGGGGCGCCGCCCGCCCCGACGACTCGGCCGGTAGTCTTCCGGGAGCGGAGATGCCCTTCCGTCATCGCCGTCACTGCCGTTCCAACTCCAAGGAGGTTGTATGAAGCTCGAGAAGCGGTTGCTCGCCGCGCTCGCGCTCGGGGCCCTCTGGCTCTCCGGCGCGAATCCGCTGAGCGCTCAGGCCGTCACGACCGGCTCGCTCGCCGGCACCGTTACCGCCAAGGCCGATGGCTCGCCACTGCCCGGTGTCACGGTGCAGGCGGTCCACCAGCCGACCGGGACGACCTACGTCGCCTATTCGCGCGAGAACGGCGAGTACAGCCTGATCAACGTGCGCGTCGGCGGCCCCTACCGGATCCAGGCGCAGCTCGACGGCTTCCGCGAGGCCGAGGTGACCGGCGTCGCGGTGGCGCTCGGCGAGATGCGGCGCGTCGACCTCGCGCTCGATCCGGAGACGGTGACCGACGTGATCACCGTCACCGCCGAGGCGCCGCTGATCGACACCAGCCAGGGAGGAGCCGTCGCCAACGTCTCCGCGGCGCAGATCGCCGCGGTGCCGACGATCGACCGCAGCCTCGAGGACCTCGCCAAGACCTCGATCTACTTCAACGCCACCGGCGGCGTCGAGGGCAGCGATCCGACGACCCTCTCGATCGCCGGCCGCAACAACCGCTACAACACGGTGCAGATCGACGGCGCGGTCAACAACGATCTGTTCGGTCTCTCGCCCTCCGGCTCGCCGGGTGGCCAGGCCGAGGCGCAGCCGATCTCGCTCGAGGCGATCCAGGAGGTCCAGCTGCTGGTCTCCCCCTACGACGTGCGCCAGGGGGGCTTCTCCGGCGGCGGCATCAACGCCATCACCAAGAGCGGCACCAACGCCTGGCGCGGCTCGGCTTTCTACAACACCCGCGACGACGGCTGGGTGGGCGACGGGCCGAACGACCGCCCCTTCGCGCAGTTCAGCCAGGACGAGTACGGCGCCAGCCTGGGCGGCCCGATCTTCCAGGACAAGGCCTTCTTCTTCGTGCTCGCCGAGCTGCAGCGCAAGGAGACCCCGTCGGGCTTCAGCGCCGCCTCGATCGGGCGCGAGGCCGAGGCGCAGCAGTTCGCCAGCATCCTGCGCGATACCTACGGCTACGATCCGGGCTCGACCGGCGAGTTCACCCGCGAGACGAACAACGACAATTTCTTCGCCCGCCTCGACTTCAACATCGGCTCGAGCAACCAGCTGACGGTCCGCCACAACATCGTGGATGCCGAGAACGACATCTGGAACGGCTCCTCGACGCTCTTCATCTTCCCGGACCGCCCCTACAACATTCGGCCCGAGACCAGCTCGACCGTCGCCCAGCTCAACTCGATCTTCGGCGGCAACGTCTTCAACGAGGCGCGCGTCGGCTACACCAACGTCGACACGATCCGCGACGGTCCGACCCGCTTCCCGACCGTGCAGGTCGACCTGCCGGGCGGCGTCTCGCTCGAGGCGGGGCGCGAGCGCTTCTCGACCGCCAACGAGCTCTACCAGGACATCCTCGAGATCAACGACGACCTGTCCTTCGTGACCGGCGGCCACACCTTCACCATCGGCACCCACAACGAGCTGTTCACCTTCGAGAACCTGTTCATCCGCGACAACTTCGGCTTCTACAACTTCCGCAGCCTGTCGGACTTCGAGAACGGCTGGGCCGACAGCTACGAGCACAGCTTCTCGCGGACCTCGAACCCGAGGCAGGCGGCGAAGTTCGACGTCGCGCAGTACGGCCTCTACGCCGGCGATCAGTGGCGGGTGCGCGAGAACCTGACCCTCACCTACGGCCTGCGCGCCGACTACCTCGACCTGCCCGATTCGCCGACGTACAACCCGCAGGTCGAGCAGCTGTTCGGCTATCGCACCGACCAGGTGCCGGACACGAACCTGATCCTCTCGCCGCGCATCGGCTTCAACTGGGATCCGACCGGCGAGGGCACGCAGCAGCTGCGCGGCGGCCTGGGCATCTTCTCCGGCCGCACGCCCTACGTCTGGATCTCGAACCAGTACGGCAACACCGGCGTCGAGTTCCAGCGCCTGCTCGCCCGCGTCAATCCGCCGATCAGCGCGACCAACAACATCCCGTTCGTCGCCGACCCGGACAACCAGCCGAAGACGGTGGGCGGGTCGGTGACCAACGAGGTCGCCTTCAGCGATCCAGACTTCGAAATGCCGACGCTCTGGCGCGGCAATCTGGCGTACGACTACGAGCTCCCCTGGGGCATCCTGGCGTCCGCCGAGCTCACCTACTCCGAGATCATCAAGGACATCCAGTACCAGAACCTGAACCTGCGGCGCACGGGCGCCACCGGGCTGGGCGGCCGGCCGCTCTACACCCGGATCTCCACCGCCTACACCGGCGCTTACTTCCTCACCAACACCGAGGACGGCGATGCGCTGACCGCGGCGATCCAGCTGCGCCAGCGCGAGCGCAACGGGCTCTTCTGGACGGCGGGCTACATCTACACCGACGCCCAGGAGGTCTACCCGGGCACGTCGAGCCAGGCCTCGTCGAACTTCAACAACACGTCGGTCTTCGACCCGCAGGACCCGGGCACGGCCGACGCGACCTTCATGAACGAGCACCGGATCTCCGGCACCATTTCCTACCGGATGGAGTGGGGCCCGGTCGGCTCGACCTTCTCGCTGTACTACAACCGGATGTCGGGGCGCCCGTACTCGACGACGTTCGGCAGCTCCGACGCCAACGGTGACGGCGTGTTCGGCAACGACCTGATGTACGTCCCGGCGAGCGCGGACGAGGTCATCCTCTCCGGCGCGACCTGGGAGCAGTTCAACTCCTACATCGAGGCCGACGAGAGCCTGCGCGACTCGCGCGGCCGGGTGGTGAAGCGCAACGCCGGCACCGGGCCCTGGAACACCCAGCTCGACTTCCGCTGGGCGCTCGACCTGCCGGTCTCGGTGGTCAAGATCCAGGTGACGGCCGACCTGCTCAACGTCCTGAACTTCATCGACAGCGACGAGGGCAAGCAGAAGTACACCCGCTTCGGCGAGGTCTCGCCGGTGCGCTACGACGGTATCGACGCGGCGACCGGCAAGCCGAAGTACACGGTCTTCTTCACCGACCCGGGCCGTCGCTTCGACCTCGACGACGTCCGCTCGCGCTGGCAGGCGAAGCTCGGCGTGCGCGTCAGCTTCTGAGCCCGCGGCCCCGCGCCGCGGCGACCGAGAGAGGGGCGGATTTCCGCCCCTCTCTCTTTTTGTTACCCCGGGCATGTGATCCGAGCGCGCCTCCGGCGAGTGCTGCAACGCTCGGGGCCGTAGCTGCGTATGCCTCGCGTGGCCCTTACCGAATCCGGCGAGCCGCCCGGTAGCGGCAGCACAGGCGCCACCGGCGCAGCCGCGATCGCCGCGCTGGCCACGATCGCCTTCCTGCTCCCCTGGTGGAACCGCTTCTTGGGAGTGACTCTCGACGGCTACTTTCCCCACTACGGCTCGCGGATCCTCGCCGGCGAGGTCCCCTACCGGGACTTCTTCCTCCATCTGCCTCCGCTCCACGCGCTCGGCCACGCCGCGCTGGAGGGAGCCTTCGGTCGCCACCTCGTGATGTCGCGCGCCGCCGGTGCGCTGGCGCGCGTGGCGCTCGCCGGCCTGCTCGCCGCTTGGCTCGCGCGACGCTTCCGGCCCGGGACGGCGGCCGTCGCCGCGCTGGCCGCCGTTTGGCTGGCGAGCGGCGACGATACCGAGATCCTCGACCTGTACAACCACCATGCCCTGCTGGTGGCGGTCGCCGCGGGCTGGTGCGCGAGCTCCGGCCTCGCGGCCGGTCGCCGTCGGGGCGCCCTCTGGCTCGCGGCGGGCCTCGCGGCAGGCATCGCTTTGTGGACCAAGCAGACCATCGGCCTGGCGGTGAGCTTGGCCGTGCCGCTCGCGCGACTCGCCGTCGACCGGGGCGCTCCGCAGCTGCGGGTGCAGCGCGGACGCGACCTGCTCGGCTACGCTGCGGGCTGGGCGCTGCCCTCGCTGCTGCTGGGAGGGTGGCTCGCTCTCGAGGGCGCCCTCGGCGCCTTCGCCCGGCAGGTCTTCTCCGACGCCGCGGCGAGCAAGGGTTCGCTCTGGGTGTTGCTCCTGCGCCCACTCCTCGACCCGTTCGAGCTGCCGCACCTGGCTGGACCGGCCGCGCTGGGTGCGGCCGTCGCCCTGCTCTCGGCCGGGCCGGCGCTGCGGGGAGTCCGCCCGGTCGCCAGGGCTGGGCCCGGGCTGGCCGGAGCGGCGCTCGCCGCGGCGGTGGCCCTGGCGCTCGGCCACCTGCTCGCGGCGTCGGAGCTCGCCGAGCCTTCGGACCTCCGCTGGACGCAGCGCCTGGGCGTCTTCGTCACCCTCTTCGGCCTGCTGCCTCACGCTCTCGTGCTGGCGCTCGAGGGGTTCCGCAACCGCTGGCGGGACGAGGATCGGGAACTGCTCTGGCTGCTCTCCGTCTCCGGGGCTTGCGCCTTCGCTCTCGCGCTCTCCTGGCCGGGCGGCGAGGCGATTGCGGCGCCCGGACTCGCGGTCGTGGTCGGACTCTCGCTGGAAGCGGCGGCCGCCCGCCGCGGCACGGCGAGCGTTCGCCGCGCGGCTCCCGCTCTGGCCGCGGCCTTCGCGACGGTCGCGGTAATCGCCCTCAAGATGCTGATACCGTTCGACTTCGTTCTCTGGCGCGAGCCGTCGGTGGCGCGCGCAATGGCGCCTTCGGCGGCGCCGGAGCTCGCCGGTCTCGAGCTCGCTCCCGCGACGCGCGACGCCGTCGACGGCGTCCTCGCGACGCTCGACCGGGCGACTCGGCCTGGAGAGGCGATCCTGGCCTTTCCGGCGCAGCCGCTCTTCTACTGGCTTGCCGACCGCCCGCCGGCGACCTTCGCGGCGGTCCATTGGCTCGACGTGACGCCCGATCGCGTCGTCGCCGCGGACCTCGCCCGGACGCTGGCGGCGCCTCCGGTAGCGGTCGTGCGCATGCACCTGAGCGCGCGGATGCTCGAGGTCAATCGCGGGTACTTCCGGTCCGGGGAACGCCTCGCGCTCGCCGACTTCCAGGAGCGGTTGATCGAGCTCCTGGACGACCGCTACGAGCTGGCGTTTCGCTCGCACTCGGGCGGCCGCTCTCGCCCTCCGCTCGAGGTCTGGGTGCGCGACGACCGCGCGCGCGAGCTCGGAGGCGCTCGCCCGGAGGGCTGATCGGTCTGGGGCGAGCCTCGGATTCGGATATCGTTTCGCGACGTGGCCAAGGAGGCATCTGAAGGGTTTCTCTCGGGCTGGGGCGGCGTGCGCGTGCCGGGGCGCGAGCGGCTCTCCGAGGACCTCGCCGCGATCGCTCGGGACGCGCCGCTGACGCGCGGCCTCGGCCGCTCCTATGGCGACTCCGCGCTGCCGCCGCACGGCGTGCGGGAGATCGCGGGCTCCCGCCGCGCCGACCGGATCCTCGAGCTCGACGACCGCGGCGCGCTCCTGCGCGCCGAGGCCGGCCTCACGCTGCGCGAGCTCGTCTGGCTCCTTCTCCCTCGTCGCCTCTTTCCTCCCGTCGTGCCGGGAACCCAGTACGTGACCCTCGGCGGCATGGTCGCCGCGGACGTTCACGGCAAGAACCACCACGTCTCCGGTTCGATCGGACGCCACCTCGAG
>WYBK01000088.1 GCA_011525905.1 Acidobacteriota bacterium | reverse complement strand
CGCGGTCGATGCTCTCGAGCTCCCAGAGGAAGCGGAGCCTGCCGAGCTTCCGCGGCAGGCGCCAGCCGACGTCGAGCTCGGAGGCGAAGACGTCGCGGTCGATCGCCGACTCGCGCAGGTAGTTCGGTTCGAAGCCGTAGACCTGCCGGTAGGTCTTGCCCGCCTGCGCGCCCGCGATGCTCTTGCGCTCGTTGTAGACGACGAACACGTCGTCGGCCTCGAGCTGGTAGCCGCGTCCCCGCCAGCGCAGGTCGATGCCGTTGCCGAAGTTGCGCGCGGCGTGCAGGAAGATCCCCTCGTAGCTCGATTCGAGCCCCACGGTGTCGTTCTCGGTCTGCGACCAGAGGCCGGTCGCGCCCAGCACGAAGCCCTTGACGTCGTCGAAGCTCGCCTCGAGCTTGGCGACGTTCTTGGTCGTGTCGGGTCGGCGGTCGATCGGCTGCGGCCCTTCGGCGGAGTCCCACTGCAGCCGGTCGTCGAAGATCGGCGTCAGCAGCTCGGGCTGCAGGGCGTTGTCGAACAGCAGCGAGATCTGCCGGATGCCCTCCGAGAGCGTCCGGTGGTTGTAGGAGGCCTTGATCGTCCCCTTGCCGGCCGCCCAGCGGGCGTCGAGACCGACGTCCCGCGTCCGCTCGTCGAGCGGCCGCGCCTGCGAGACGACGTGACAGCTGCTGCAGTGCGAGATGGCGAGCGTCTGCAAGGTGCCCTCGCGCTCCTGCTGGCGGAAGTTCAGCCCCACGGTCAGGTTAGCGAGGCCAGGGGGCTGCAGCTCGGTGCGGTGACGCAGGTCGCGGTAGTCGATCTCGTAGGCGCTGCCCGGGTCGAGATCGGTGGCCCAGACGGCGCGTCCGTGCCGGGTCGCCCCGGCGAGATTCTCGAGCGAGTCGGCGCCGAGCCGGTGGACCATCGCGAGGTAGCTGGTGTGCGAGCGCACGAAGCGTCCGATGTCGAAGTCGAGCGCGTGCTGCTGCTCGTTGTCGTCGCGCAGGCGCAGCGCGAGCTCCACGCTCCCCTGCTCGCCGTGCGTCGTCGATTCGACGCCGAGCTCGGCGCCGCCGTCGGTCGAGCGGTACTCGGCCGCGAGGTCGGGGTTGTCGCCCTCCGACGCGCCCCACCCGCCGACCGTGACGGTCGTCTCCGAATCGCCGCCGGCGGCGGGCAGGGCGAGGAGGGCACCGATCAGGAACAGTGTCGTCCGTTTCATCTCGAAGGCCTCCTCAGTGGGTGAGAGCGCCGTCGCCCGAGATGGTCTGGGACGGCGAGTCGGTGCCGTGAATGGCGCCGTGGCACTGCGTGCAGCGGGTGGTGAAGGCGATGCGCATGCTCGCGCCGCCGAAGCGGTTCTCGCGCCGAATGCCGCCGATCTCGACCTCCTCCTCCTCCGGCGACTCGTAGCCGGTGTGGAAGTGGAGCTCGTGGCACTGCAGGCAGAGCGACGGCTCGCCCAGGGCCAGCAGGTTGTCCGCCACGGCGCCGTGCGGACTGTGGCAGTTCGAACAGCTCTCCGCGACCGGCGCGTGCTCGAAGACGAAGGGGCCTTCCTTCTCCTGGTGGCAGTCGTAGCAGGCGTCGTTGATCCGCTGGTGGTCGCCGGCGAGCAGCGCGACGCCGACGCCATGGACGTCGTGGCAGCTCGCGCAGGTCATCTTGCCCTCGCGCACCGGATGGTGCGAGGGCAGCTGGAGCTCGGCGACGACGTCGGCGTGGCAGTCGGCGCAGGCGTCGAACGGCGTCCACGACGCCTGGTGAATGCTGTGGCAATCCTGGCAGGCGAGGCCGTTGGCCGCGTGCACCGACGCCTTGAAGCGGGCCATGCCCTGCGCCCGGTGGCAGTCGACGCAGACCTGGCTCGCGTCTGGCTCGTCGAAGGTGCGGATCGCCGCGATCTCCCCCGCCTCGGCGTGCACCGAGCCCGGACCGTGGCACCCCTCGCAACCGACCGCGTGCCCACGGACCTCGAAATCGCGCACGCGCTGGTGGATCTGGTGCACCATGGCCGCGGCCACGTCCTCGTGGCAGCCGGCGCAGGTCTCGTCGCCGACGTAGGTCGGTGGCGCCGCTCCCCCCGCCTCCTGCGCCATGGCGGCGAGAGGCCCGAGGGCGAGCACGCATCCGCACCACAGGATCGCCGTCTTCGGAGCTCTCGATCGCATCGAACCTCCTCCGGAAAGGACGGCAGCCGCCGCCGGAGATCGGTGGCGACCTGCCGCAAGATCCGCCGCGCCGCGGCAGCGCTCGACACCCGCGCGCGCGGGCTCTCCCGCCCGCTGAGGCGGGCGGCGGGGTGGGCCTTCCTCGGGAGGCGGGCCTCAGCGCGAGGCGAGGTAGGGGAGGCCGACCAGGCAGCTCGCGCCCGGCTCGGCGGCGCAGCGGAAGGCGAGCGTGCGCGGCAGGTCGTCGGGCTCGAGAGGGAGCGCCTCGAGCCGCCAGGGGGCACCCGGTTCGAGCTCGAAGGCGGCGAGCCGGCCGGGCTCGCCGGCGACCTCGAGCTCGACCGCCAGCTCGGCTTCGACCGCCTCGGAGCCGAGCGCCAGCACGAGCCGCCCCCGAGAGCCAGCGCCCAGCGGCAGCGTGCGGCGCTCCTCGGCGCCGAGCCGCAGGGCGAGCCCGCTCTCGGCGCCCTGCGCGCGGTACTCGACCCGGCCGCCGTCGGCCGCCAGCTCGTGCAGCAGATCGCGCGCCACCGGTCCTCTGCCGGGGAGCGAGGCGCGCCGGAAGAGGGCGACGTTCGGCTCGCCTCCGAGAAGCAGGCGGTCCAGAGCGTAGGTGGCGAGGAACTCCGCCGGGTCGCCGATCGTCGAGCCGACCAGCGAGCCCCCCGAGAGGGGTAGCGCCACGAGGTCGGGGTCGAGCCGGCGGCGCACGGCCGCGAGATCTCCCCGCCGCACCGCGTCGAGCGGCGCCTCCGGCGTGACCAGGCCGAGCAGGTCGAGCACCGGTTGGCGCGAGGCGAAGCCGAGGTAGCCGACCTCGTAGGCGGCAAGCGTCGTTCCGCTCGGGTAGTCGTCCGCCGCCTCGGCGACGCGCAGGTAGATCTCCCGACGGGTGTCGCCGGGGGAGCCGGCGAACCCGACGAGCTCCGCGACGCCGTACCCGACCAGGACCAGCACGAGCGCCGCGACGGTCAAGCGGGCGCGGCGCGCGGAGCGCCCCTCGAGCAGGCTGGCGGCGCCCACACCCAGGCCGGCCGCGACCAGCAGCCCGAAGCGGAAGGGCTCGACGTACCAGGTGTACTTCGGAACGCCGAGCGCGGCGAGCAGAACCAGGTGGCCGATCCCCCAGATCCCCAGGGCGCCGCCGAGCGCGTGGCGGCGGCGGGCCGCCACGAACAGGCCGAGCGCCGAGAGCGCGAAGAGCACCCCGAGCACGCTCGTCGCGGCGCCGGCCAGCCAGGCGCCCTCATCGGCGAGCAGCCGCCACCCCGCGGCGCTCCAGACGCCGAGCTCGCTCGCCGCCTGGGCGCGCTTCGCTTCGAGGGTGCGCGGCAGCAGCGTCCCCGCCAGACGCCAGAGCGCGGCCGCCCAGAGCGCGACCAGCGGCGCGGCGACGAGCGCCGCGCGCGCGATTGCCGGCACGGCCCGGCGCAGGCCGTCGCGCGCCACGAGCGCGCCGGCGAGCACCAGGGCGGCGAGCCCCGCCTCGGCGCGCAGGCAGGCAGCGAGCGCGAGCAACGCCCCGGCCGTCTTCGGCCGCTCCGCCGCGAAGGCCCAGGCGGCGCCCGCCACGGCCCCGATCGCCATCGCCATCTCGCCGCCGCCGTGGCCGTAGCGCCCCGGCCAGAGCAGCCAGAAGAGCCCGGCGGCGATCCCGCCCCACGCCCACCCCTCGCGCCGGCCGAGCCCGGCGAGCGCCAGCGCTCCGCCCAGGCCGGCGAGCGCCGAGAGCAGCGCGCCCCAGATTGGGATGCCCAGCGGGATCGCGCGCTCGAGCCCGCCGAGCGCGACCGCGAGGAAGGGGGAGGAGGTGCCCAGCACCGGCCGGCCATGCCAGGTGAGCCCTTCGCCCGCGCTGACGGAGCGGGCGTAGGCATAGGTGATGTAGGCGTCGTCGTAGGAGCGCGTCCCGGCCGCCAGCGCGACGGCCACCGCGACCGCCACCAGAGCGAGCGTCGCTGCGTGCAAGGCCGGGGACCTGGGGGGCCGGGGAGACATCGGTTCCCCGAGTCTACGGATCCGGGGCACGCGCCGTCCGGTCGGCACGCGGTACCATGAACGGCAGACGATGGCCGCGCCCCGCGATTCGCTCGAGATCCTCTCGCTCTTCCACTACGCGGTGGGCGCGCTCCTCTTCATGATCGCGCTCGTCCCCTTCGCGCTCCACCTGGTCGGGTCGGCGATGGCCGACCCGGCCGCGGTCGAGAGCGTGCGCCGCGACGGGGAGCGGGTCTCGAGCCGGTTCACGCCCGGCTGCGCGGCGGTGGCGATCGCCGTCGGCGCGCTGGGTGGCGCGGGCATCGGCCGCACCGGCTACGATCTCGCGCGCCGGCGCCGCTACCGGCGATGCCTCGCGGCGGCCGGCCTCGAATGCCTCTTCGTGCCGGCCGGCACCTTCCTCGGCGCCGCCACGATTTCGATGTTGCTGCGGCCGGAGATCCGGTCGCTCTTCCCGGACGCTCCACCGGAGAGTGGCGCGTCCCCTTCCGCCGGTCCGCCGGCCGACCCCCGATAGGAGAGACCCATGTCCGTCGCCAAGGTCATCGAGATCACCGCTTCGTCGCCGAAGAGCTTCGAGGATGCCGTCGCCCTCGGCATCGCGCGCGCCGACAAGACCGTCGAGAACGTCCAGGGCGCCTGGATCGCCGAGCAGAAGGTGGTCGTCGCCAAGGGCAAGGTCACCGAGTACCGGGTGACCATGCGCGTCTCCTTCCTGCTCAAGTAGCCCGCGAGGCGCCCCGCGCCCCGCCCTCAGCCGAGCGCGAGCGTCGCGAGGAAGCGGGGCGCCCGACGCGCCTTCGTCGCCTGCTCGTAGGCGAAGCCGTAGCCGAGCAGCCGCGCATCGCTCCAGGCCGGCCCGAGCAGGGAGAGCCCCCAGGGGAGGCCGTGGACGAAACCGGCCGGTAGGGTCAGGTGCGGGTAGCCGGAGACCGCCGACGGGGAGGTCGCCGAGCCCGTGTAGTGGTCCCCGAGCACCCAGTCGGTCGGATAGGCCGGCCCCATCGTCGGACAGACGAGCGCGTCGAGGCGGTGCTCGGCGAGCACCGCGTCGAGCCCCTCGGCGCGCGACAGGCGCCGGTTCGCCTCGAGCGCCTTGCGGTAGCTCTCCTCGGACAGGGGCCCCTTGGCCACGGCACGCTCGAACAGCTCCTGGCCGAACCAGGGCATCTCGAGCTCGGCGTGTTTGCGGTTGAACTCGATCAGCTCGGCGAGCGTCTTCGGATGGTTGCCGGGGGGCAGGTTCGCCAGGTAGGCGTCGAGGTCGTGCTTGAGCTCGTAGAGCAGGACCTCGAGCTCGGTCGCGTCGTACTCGCCGAGCCTGGGCACGTCGGCCGGATCGACCAGCTCGGCGCCCAGCCGCTTCAGGGTCGCGAGCACCTCCGCCATCTGCCGGTCGATCTCCGGGTGCCAGCCGAACAGGTTGCGCGCCACGCCGAGCCGCGCGCCGGCGAGCGCGTCGGGCTTCAGGCCCGCCACGAAGCCCGTGCCCAGCCGATCGGCGCTCTCGGCCGTCGCCGGGTCGGCGAGATCGGTGCCGACCATCCCGCCGAAGAGCAACGCGACGTCCTCGACCGTTCGCCCCATCGGGCCGGCGGTGTCCTGGCTGTGGGCGATCGGGATGATGCCCGAGCGCGAGACGAAGCCGAGCGTCGGCTTCAAGCCGACGATGCCGTTCATCGACGCCGGACAGGTGACCGAGCCGTCGGTCTCGGTGCCGACCGCCGCGGCGCAGAGGTCGGCCGCGGGCGCCACGCCCGAGCCCGACGAGGAGCCGCAGGGGTTGCGGTCGAGGGCGTGGGGGTTCCTCACCTGACCGCCGCGGGCGCTCCACCCCGAGGTCGAGCGGGTCGAGCGGATGTTGGCCCACTCGGAGAGGTTGGTCTTGGCGAGCAGCACCGCTCCGGCCGCCCGCAACCGCTGCACGACGAAGGCGTCCCTGGCCGGCGTCGACTCGGCGAGCGCGAGCGAGCCGGCGGTGGTCTTCATCCGGTCCGCGGTGTCGATGTTGTCCTTGACGACGATCGGGATGCCGTGCAGCGGCCCGCGCACCCGGCCGCGCTTGCGCTCCGCGTCGAGCGACTCGGCGATCGCCAGCGCCTCGGGGTTGAGCTCCGCGATGGCGTTCGTGCCGCGCGGACCCCGGTCGACCGCCTCGATCCGCTCGAGGTAGAGCTCGACCAGCCGCCGCGACGTCCAGCGCCCGGAGCCGAGCCCCGCCTGCAGCTCGCGCAGCGAAAGCCCGCCGAGCTCGAACACCCGCGTCCCCGGATGCGGCCCCTCGGCCGCGACCGCCTCCACCGCCGCGCGCGCCGCCTCACCGCCCGCGACCGCGCCCGCCCCCGCGAGCGCCGCCGCTCCGCCCACCAGCTCCCTGCGCGTCAGGCCACGACCGTTGCGCTCGCTCATCGCCTCGCCTCCGCTCGAGTCCGTTTCGATCGTCTCAGGCGGCCAGCTCTTCGAGCGCCGCGGTGAGGACGCGCCAGAAGCGCTCGACCGAGGCGATGCCGACGCGCTCGCCGGGCGAGTGGGGGAACTCGATCTGCGGGCCGAAGGAGACCATGTCGATCCCCGGCACCTTCTCGCCGATCAGGCCGCACTCGAGGCCGGCGTGGATCGCCTTGACCTCGGGCTCCCGGCCGTAGACCTTCTCGACCGCGCGCTTCGCCACCGCGAGCACCGCCGAGTCGAGGTTCGGCTGCCAGCCGGGGTAGCCCTCGCTCTGCGCGACCTCGGCGCCGAGCATCTCTCCGAAGGCGCCGATTCGCCGCTGCGTCGCCTGGAGCGCCGAGGCGACCGAGCTCCGGTTCGAGCAGTGGATCGAGAGCGTCGTCCCCTCGGTGCGCACGCGCGCCAAGTTGGTCGAGGTCTCGACCAGCCCCGGGATCGCGTCGCTCATCCGCAACACGCCGTGCGGCAGCGCGACCAGCAGCCCGAGCGTGCGCTGCACGGTGGCGTCCGACCAGACCTCGAGCGGAGCCTCGGCGTCGACGATCGCGACCGTCGGTCCGGCCTCGACCGCGGCGAGCTCGGCGCGGATCGCCGCCGCCTCGCGCTCGACCGCCTCGGCGAAGCGCGGGCGGTCGGCCGGGGCGACGCGCACGACGGCCTTGGCCTCCCTCGGAATGGCGTTGTGGAGGTTGCCCCCCTCGAACGAGGCGACCTCGAACTGGAACTTCGGCCAGAGCGCCTGGAGGATGCGGGCCAGCAGCGAGCTGGCGTTGCCGCGCTGGAGGTGGATGTCGACGCCGGAGTGGCCCCCCTTCAAGCCCCCCAGCCGCACTTCGAGCGCCGCGCGCCCCTCGGCGCCGAACATCGTCTCGAGCGGCACCGCGAGGTCGGTGCCGGCGCCGCCTGCGCAGCCGACGTAGAGCGCCCCCTCCTCCTCGGTATCGAGATTGATCAGAGTCCGCGCGGAGAGCAGCGAGCCGTCGAGCTGCTGCGCGCCGGTCAGGCCGGTCTCCTCGTCGAAGGTGAAGAGCAGCTCGAGCGGCGGATGGACGAGGCCGTCGCTCTCGGCGAGCGCGAGCATCGCGGCGACGCCGATGCCGTTGTCCGAGCCGAGCGTCGTGCCGGTGGCGTAGAGCCAGTCCCCGTCGCGGCGCGGCACGATGGCGTCGCGTTCGAAATCGAAGTCGACGCCCGAGTCCTTCTCGCAGACCATGTCGAGATGGCTCTGGAGCGCGACCGCGGGACGGCCCACCCGCCCGGGGCTCGCCGGCACGCGGACCGAGAGGTTGCCCGCGGCGTCGCGCCGCGTCTCGAGCCCGCGGCGCGCCGCGACCTCCAAAACGTAGGCGCGCATCGCCTCTTCCTGCTTCGACGGGCGGGGGATCGTGAGGATCCGGTCGAAGTGCGACCAGAGGGGCTTGGGCTCGAGCTCGGAGACGAAGGTCATCGCTACCTCCTCGAATCGGGTCTCATTGTAGAGCGCTCGGGGGCGGGGCTCCGGCCGCGCGGGGCCAGAGCGCCCAGAGGGTGAGCGGTTGCCGCATGCGGCCGGCGATCGCCTCGGCTGCGGCCCCGGGGCCGAGGAAGAGGTCGCCGCGGATCGGGCCGCGGATCGCGCCGCCGGTATCCTGGGCGACGACCAGCGTCGTGAGCGGCGCGGCCGGCCGCCCGACCTCGGGCGCCGCCGGCAGCTCGGTCGAGAGCCAGAGCGGCAGGCCGTAGGGCCAGAAGGCGGGGTCGACGGCGAGCGAGCGGCCGGCGGTCAGCTCCGCACCCGAGGCGCCCTCGGGCGCTCTTCCCGGCAGCACGCGGAAGAAGACGTAGGAACGGTTGGCGTCGAGCACCCGGTCCGCCTCGGCCGGGTGCGCCCGCAACCAGGCGCGGATCGACTGCAGCGAGACCTCTTCGAGCGCCAGCTCGCCCCGCTCGACGAGGACCTTGCCGATCGCCGTGTAGTCGTGGCCGTTCTGCCCGGCGTAACCGACCCGCAGCAGCGTCCCGTCGGCAAAGCGCAGCCGTCCCGAGCCCTGGATCTGCAGGAAGAAGAGCGCCACCGGGTCGTCGACCCAGGCGAGCTCGAGCCCCCGGCCGGCGAGCGCGCCGCCGACGATCTCGCGGCGGTCGAAGTAGGGGCGAAAGGCGCCCCGTTCGATCCTCCCGGTGATCCGGCGTCCCGCGAGATCGCGCTTGAACTCCCCCAGATCGACCAGCACCCGGTCGGCCGGCACCCGATAGAGCGGGTGGAGATAGGGCGCGCGCCGCCGGCGGCTGGCCGCGAGCTCCGGCTCGTAGTAGCCGGTCAGGAGCCCTTCGGCCGCACCCCGATTCGTCGCCGAATAGGGGACGAGCTCCCGCTCGAAGAAGGCGCGCGCCGCAGCCTCGTCGCCGGGCGGCAGGGCGCGCGCCGCGGCGCAGAGCGGCCCGAGCGGCGCGCTCGCGAGCGCCGCGCCGAGCTCGTCCCCCGACCGTCCGGCACCCAGGGTCGCGCAGGTCGCCAGGAATGGGGGGATGGCCTCGGCCAGGCGCGCTGCGCGCCATCCGGGGAGCTCCTCGAAACCCGCGGGCGCGAGCTCGAGCCGCGGCGGGAGGGCCTCGCGCGCGCCCGCCGGGAGGGGCGCGGCGACCGGCAGCGGATCGATTCCGAAACCGCGGGAGAGCGCCCAGCCCGCCACCAGCGCGAGAGCCAGGGCGACGGCCGCGAAGACGAGCGCCAGCGCGCGCCAGAGGCGCAGCTCGCGTCGCTCGGGGCTGCCGGTGGGGGTCACGGTCGCGTCCGGCGCGGGCGGTGCGGCCGCCCGCGCCGCCGATACTCGGGCTAGAGCGCCAGGACGAGGTGGGTCATGTCGTGCGGGTTGCCGTCCGGATCGAAGCCGTAACCCGGGATGCGGCGCGCCGCGAAGCCGAGGGTCTCGAGCACCTCGACGGCGTCGCCCTCGAGGTCGCTGATCAGCATGCAGGAGAGGTGCTTCAAGCCGAGCGCCCGCGCCGAGTCGATGAAGTGATTGACCAGCAGGGCGCCGAGGCCGGCGCCCCGGTAGTCCGGGTCGATGGTCCACTTGATGCGGCCGGCCAGGCGCAGCGGGCCCCGGTCCCGGCGGTGGAGGGTGGCGTCGGCGACGATACGGCCGCCGTCGAGGGCGAGCAGCGGGAAGACCTTGGCGTAGTCGAGCTCGCGCCCCCAGCGCTCGACGACCTTCCGATCCTCGATGCGGTCCCAGGCGAAGCGCCGGGTCGACTCGGGCAGCCTCTGAAAGAAGTCGTAGAGCGCGCCGACGTCCTTGCGGGTGAACGGGCGCAACAGCACGCGCCGGCCGTCGCGGAGAACGGCCTCCTGCGGAAAGCGATGCGGCATCGAATCCCTCCGGGGTACGGGCCCGGGCCACGCCCGGCTGGGGCGGCGCCGTCCCGCAGGTTCCGCTCGGAGCCTACCATCCGCCCCCGCCCCCCCCACCTCTTGCGGCGCCGCCGCCCGGCGTCCGGCGGGTAGGATGCCGACGTGAACCGGCTCTGCCGCGATGCCCGCGTCGAGGTGCCCCTGCTGTGCGGCGCGATGTACCCCTGCTCGAACCCGGAACTGGTCGCCGCGGTCTCCGAGGCGGGAGGGCTCGGCATCGTCCAGCCGATCTCGCTGGTCTACGTCCACGGCCACGAGCTGCGGGCCGGCCTGCGGCTCATCCGCACGCTGACCTCCCGGCCGATCGGCTTGAACGTCATCGTCGAGAAGAGCGCCCGCGCCTACGAGGAGCGGATGCGGCGCTGGCTCGACGTCGCGCTCGACGAGGGGGTGCGCTTCGTCGTCACCGCGCTCGGCAATCCGCGCTGGGTGGTCGAGCGGGTGCACGCGGCGGGCGGCGTCGTCTACCACGACGTGACCGAGCGCAAGTGGGCGGAGAAGGCACTCGCCGAGGGGGTCGACGGCCTGATCTGCGTCAACCGACGCGCCGGCGGCCACGCCGGGCGGCTCTCGGCCGCAGAGCTGCTGGAGGCTCTCGGCGACCTGGGCGTGCCGCTGGTCGCCGCCGGCGGCGCCGGCGACGAGCGGGAGTTCGCCCGCCTGCTCGCGCTCGGCTACGAGGGCGTCCAGATGGGCACCCGCTTCATCGCGACGCCCGAGTGCCGGGCGCACGAGGAGTACAAGCGGGCGATCGTCGCGGCGCACGCCGAGGACGTGGTCCTGACCGAGAGGCTCTCGGGGGTCCCCTGCGCCGTGATCCGCACCCCCTACGTCGAGCGGATCGGCACCAAGGCGGGACCGATCGGCCGGCGGCTCCTCAAGGGGCGCCGCACGAAGCACTGGATGCGTACCTTTTACGCCCTGCGCTCGCTCGCCCAGCTCAAGCGCGCCTCGCTCGAAGGGGCGAGCTATCGGGACATCTGGCAGGCCGGCCAGAGCGTCGACGGCGTCGCCGCGATCGAGCCCGCCGGCGAGATCGTCCGCCGCTGCGCCGCCGCGCTCGAGCGGCCGGAGCCCGTCCGGGCGCCGCCCCTCGACCCGGCAACGCTCGCTCCGGTCTCCGGCGCGGCGCCCCGCTGACCGCCGCCTCGGCGCGGCGATTCGTTAGAGAATGCCTCGGATGCCGATCGCCCGCGAGACCTTCCTCGACCGGCTGGTGCACTCGCTGCGTTGCGGCGAGCCCGCGTCGGCCGCCGCGGCGCACGCCGAGCTCGGCGACCGGCTGCTGCTCGCGGTGCGCTACGGCGCTCCGGCGGGGGCCGCCGACGGCGGCCTCGACCCTCTCCTCGAGGTGCCGAACCCGGTGCTCGGAAGCGGACCGATGCTCGAGCTCTGGAGCTCCCCCGAGCCGACGACCCGCTCGACGCATGGCCGCTACCGGCTGGCGGAGGCCGGCGGCACCCTGTTCGGCGCCGGACGCTTCCCGCTCGCCGGCGGCACCGAGGCGGCGGCGCTCGACGCCTACCGCGAGCTGCTCGCGCTGCTCGACGACGGCGACCCGGCCTCGATCGTCCGCGTCTGGAACTATCTGCCCGACATCCACGCCGAGGAGGAAGGTCTCGAGCGCTACCGGGTCTTCAACGTCGGGCGGGCGCGGGCGTTCGCCGAGCGCTTCGGCGGCGACGCTCCCCTGCGCTACCCCGCCTCGTCGGCGGTCGGCACCTCCGGAGAGGCGCTCCTGGTCGCCTTCGCCGCCGCGCGAGCCTCGGTCCGGCCGGTCGAGAACCCGCGCCAGACGAGCGCCTGGCGCTATCCGCCCACCTACGGTCCGGTCGGACCGACCTTCGCCCGCGGAGCGATCGGGCCGGCGGCTTGGGGGACGCCCTTCTTCCTCTCGGGCACCGCCTCGATCGTCGGCCACGAGACCCGGCACGCCGGCGATCTCGCCGCCCAGATCGAGGAGACGCTCGCCAACATCGAGCGAGCCCTCGTCGAGGCCCGGCGCGCCGGTTGGCGGGGAGGGCGCCCGCCGGGTCCGGTCAAGGTCTACCTGCGCCACGCCGAAAGCTGGCCCGCCCTGCGCGCCGCGCTGCGCGCGCGCCTCCCTGCGGCGACGCCGTTGGTGGCGCTGCGCGCCGAGATCTGCCGCGAGGATCTCGACGTCGAGATCGAGGGATTCTTCCCCTGACCGCCGTCCGGGCGCGCCGCGCCCGGCTGATAGCATCGCCGCCCGCGCCGGCGGCCCCCGTCGCCGCGCTTCCCGACCCCTCGCGAGGACGGAGCCGATGAAGACCCTGACCAGCTTCCTTGCCGGCGCCTGGCGCGCGGGCGACCGCGACTTCCAGACGCTGCGCGACCCGTCGACCGAGGAGCCGTTGGCGCAGGCTTCTTCGGCGGGCCTCGACCTGCCCGGGGCGCTCGACTGGGCGCGCGCGCGAGGCGGACCGGCGCTCGCCCTGCTCACCTTCGGCGAGCGCGGCGAGATCCTGAAGGCGCTGTCGAAGAAGTTGCGCGAGCATCGCGAGGAGCTCTTCGAGCTGTCGCGCCTCAACAACGGCGCCACCGCCGGCGACGCCTCGTTCGACGTCGACGGCGCGGGCGGCACGCTCGCCTTCTACGGCGGGCTCGGTCTCGCGCTCGGCGACCGGCGCCTGCTCACCGATGGCGAAGGCGTGCAGCTCGCCAAGACGGAGGCCTTCTGGACGCGGCACGCGCTGGTGCCGAAGCGGGGCGTGGCGCTGCACGTCAACGCCTTCAACTTCCCGGCCTGGGGCTTCGCCGAGAAGTTCGCCTGCGCCTTCCTGGCCGGCGTGCCGGTGATCACCAAGCCGGCCACGGCGACCGCGCTGACGGCGCACCGGATGGTCGAGATCGCCATCGAGTCGGGGCTACTGCCGCCCGGCTCGCTGCAGCTCGTGGTCGGCTCGACCGGCGACCTCGTCGACCGGCTCGGGCCGCAGGACGTTCTCGCCTTCACCGGCTCGGCGGCGACCGCGCTGGCGCTGCGCGGTAGGAAGAACCTGCTCGCCGGCAGCGTCCGGGTCAACGTCGAGGCCGACAGCCTGAACGCCGCCGCGCTCGGGCCCGACGTCGCCCCCGGCTCGCCGCTGTTCGAGCTGTTCGTCACCGACCTCTGCCGCGAGATGACCCAGAAGGCGGGGCAGAAGTGCACGGCCGTGCGCCGCATCCTGGTGCCGCGCGAGCGCGAGGGGGCGGTCGCGGAGGCCCTGGTCGCACGGCTCGAGGAGGTGGTCACCGGCAGGCCGGGGCACGAGGGGGTGACCATGGGCCCGCTCGCCACCGAGGCGCAGCTGGCCGACGCGCTCGACGGCATCGCCGAGCTGCTGGCGACCGCCCAGCTGCTCGCCGGCTCCGGCGGGCGGGCGCAGGGAAGCGGAGCCCCCGCCGGGCGGGGCTACTTCGTCGAGCCGACGCTGCTGCGCTCCGAGTACCCGCTCGAGAAGACGCCGGTCCACTGGCGCGAGGTCTTCGGCCCCGCCGCGACGCTGCTCCCCTACTCGGGCGACGCCGCCGAGGCGGCGCGCATCATCGCGCTCGCCGAGGGGACGCTGGTCACCTCGGCCTACAGCGACGATCCGGGGTGGCTCGCCGCGCTGCTGGCCGGCGCCGGCAGCGCCACCGGCCGCTTCTACGTCGGCTCGACCGGCTCCGAAGGGCTCGGCTCCGGGGCGGCGCTGCCCGCCTCGATGCACGGCGGCCCGGGGCGCGCTGGCGGCGGCGAGGAGCTCGGCGGCCTGCGCGGCCTGGCCCCCTACCTCCAGCGCGTTGCCCTCCAGGGTCACCGGGCAGTGGTCGAGCCGCTGGCCGGCGGCTGATCCGCCCCGCGGGCGACGGCCGTCGCGCCCCGGGGGGAGGGCGACAGCCCGCGCGGATCGGCGTATCCTGAGACCGAGCCCGCGGCCACCGCCGGGCACCGGCGGGACCGCCTCCCCGGAGGAGGTTGCCATGAGCGCCACGATCCGCCCCGTCGAGTACTACACGACGACGCTGCACGACACGCCCGAGGCGGCTTCGCAGCTGCTCTCGACGCTCGCCGGCAGCGGCGTCAACCTGCTCGCCTTCAACGCCATTCCGGTCGGCTTGCAGGCGACGCAGCTGGTGCTCTTCCCGGAGGACCCGGAGCGCTTCGCCTTCTTCGCCAAACGCCCCGGGCTGATCGTCTCGGGGCCGCAGCGCGCCTTCCTGATCCAGGGGGACGACGAGCTCGGCGCGCTCGCGCGGCTGCACGGCAAGCTCGCCGACGCGCGCGTCCACCCCTTCGCCTCGACCGGCGTCACCGACGGCCGCGGCGGCTTCGGCTACATCGTCTACGTCCGCGAGGACGAGTTCGCCACCGCCGCCGAGGCGCTCGGCGTCGCCGCGGTCGCCGTGCGCTGAGCGGGCTGGCGGCGCGATTGGTGTAGAATCCTCACCTCGAACTCTCGGAGAGATCCCACATGCTCAAGCGGTCCGCAATCCTGCTCGCGCTCGTCCTCTGTGCCACCCTCGCCACCGCCGCCGAGCCGCGCAACGGCGCCGTCGATCCGGGGGCGCCCGAAGGTCCAATCGTCCTGGTCTGGCCCGAGTGGTTCTCGTTCGACTGGGGCGCGGGCGAGCCGGCCCCGGTGGCTCAGACCTTCACCTACACCGCTCCGATCGCGACGACCGTCACCGTGGTCGACGCCTTCTGCACGGGTGACCGGTTCGAGGTCTTCGTCGATGCGGTCTCCGTCGGGACCACCTCGGCGCCGGGCAGCTCGACCTGCGACACGCCCGATTGGACGAGCGATCCGGACGTCGCCCTGACCGTGGCCGACTACTCGCGCGGAACTTTCGCCGTCCCGGCGGGCACGCACACGGTGACGATCACCGTGACCGTCAACCCGTTCGACGGAGGCTCCGCCTTCATCCGCCTGGGCGAGCCCTCCGACCTGACCACCGTGCCGACACTCTCGACGGTGGGTCTGGCCACGCTGATCGGCGCGCTCGCCCTGGGTGGCGCGCTGCTGATCTTCCGCCGCCGCACCGCCTGAGCTTCGCGCCCTGCGCATCCTCCGGGCCGTCTCCCCGAGCGGGGGGGCGGCCCGGCTCGCGCTCGTTGGCCCGGCCTCCTGCGCCGGACCGTCGTCGAGTGCCGGCGGACCGGCGATAAGATGCCGCCCGGGCGCATCCGGCGCCCGATCCAACCCCCGACGCCATGTCCACCCTCGCGGCCGAGACCGCACGCCGGCGCACGTTCGCCATCATCAGCCACCCCGACGCGGGCAAGACGACGCTCACCGAGAAGCTCCTGCTCTTCGGCGGCGCGATCCAGCTCGCCGGGGCGGTCAAGGCCAAGGGGGAGCTGCGCCGGGCGCGCTCCGACTGGCTCGCGGTCGAGCAACAGCGGGGCATCTCGGTGACCGCGTCGGTCATGACCTTCGACTGGGGCGACTGCACCTTCAACCTGCTCGACACCCCCGGCCACCAGGACTTCTCCGAGGATACCTACCGGACCCTGACCGCGGTCGACTCGGCAGTGATGGTGATCGACGCCGCCAAGGGGATCGAGGCGCAGACGCGCAAGCTCTTCGAGGTCTGTCGCCTCCGCGACGTGCCGATCGCCACCTTCGTCAACAAGCTCGACCGCGAGGGGCGCGACCCCTTCGAGCTGATGGACGAGATCGAGCGCGACCTCCAGCTCCACGTGACGCCGGCCAACTGGCCGATCGGCATGGGGCACTCCTTCCGCGGCTGCTACGACTTGCTGCGCGACCAGTTGTTGCTCTTCGACCGGGGGCAGGGCGAGCGGCTGACGGCGCCCAAGTCGTTCCACGGCCTCTCCGATCCAGGGCTCGACCGGGAGCTGCCGGCCGGAGCGCTCACGGAGCTGCGCGAATCGGCGCACCTCGTCTCGTCGCTCTGCCCGCGCTTCGACGTCGACGTCTACCGGGAGGGGCACCTGACGCCGGTCTTCTTCGGCTCGGCGCTGCACAACTTCGGCGTGCGCGAGCTGCTCCAGGGGCTCGCCGCCCACGCGCCGCCGCCGCGTCCGGCACCCGCCGAGCCACGGCCGGTCGACCCGAGCGAGGACAAGGTCGCGGCCTTCGTCTTCAAGATCCAGGCGAACATGGACCCGAAGCACCGCGACCGGATCGCCTTCGCGCGCATCTGCTCCGGCCGCTTCGAGCGCGGCATGAAGCTCTTCCACGTCCGCTCGGGCAAGACGATCAACGTCCACACGCCGGTGATGTTCCTGGCGCGCGAGCGGGAGATCGCCGAGGAGGCTTTCCCCGGCGACATCGTCGGCATCCCGAACCATGGGCAGCTGCGCATCGGCGACGCGCTGACCGAAGGGGAGCGGCTGCGCTTCACCGGCATCCCCTCGTTCGCCCCGGAGCTTCTGCAGAAGGTGCGCGCGGGCGACCCGCTCAAGGCCAAGCACCTGGGCAAGGCGCTCACCCACTTGGCCGAGGAGGGCGCGGCGCAGGTGTTCAAGACGCGCATCGGCGGCGAGTGGGTGGTCGGCGTCGCGGGGCCGCTGCAGTTCGACGTGCTCGCCGACCGCATCCGCACCGAGTACGACCTGCCGGTCTCCTTCCAGTCGACCAGCCTGCACACCGCCCGCTGGCTGGAGGCCGACGACGAGCGCGAGCTCAAGCGCTTCGTCGACGCCCACGCCGGCTCGATCGCCGACGACTGGTCCGGCGCCCCCGTCTTCCTCGCGGCGAACGCCTACCGGCTGAAGGTCGCCGAGGAGGACTGGCCGCAGGTGCGGCTACTGAAGACCCGGGAGCACGCGGAGTAGCTCGCGTTCGGGGCTTCGGGCGCGTGCGGCTCGCTGCGCGCTTCCGTCGAGCTCACGGCAGCGGGAGCCGAAGCGTGCCGTTCGGAACGAGAGTCCCGCTCGTGCAGGCTTGCGCTTTCGGGTAGGCGCTCCCTCCCATCACCAGCATCGCTTCCTGCAGCTCCAAGAGGCAATAGGAATAGGCACCCGCCGGCATGCCTCCGACGACGAGCAGCGCGTCGGTCGACGGGTTCGGATCCTGCGACCTGGACCAGAAGTCGAGCAGCGCCAAGTCGACTGGCTCCCCGTCGACGAGCACCAGTCCGATTCGCCCGTCGGCCGTGGGTCCGGGCCCATGCCGCCCCAACTCGAGGTGGCCACCCGCCTGGTCGAGCGACAGCTCCGCCGTGGCTCCGAGGTCCGTCAGCTCGACGCGAGAAACGGAAAGCGTGAACCCCGGCATTCCCGCAATCAGGCGAACGCTCGCGGCGCTCCCGGGAAGCTCGAGAGTGAACGCGCCGGTCATGTCGGTGCGCGCCGGCTCCAGGATCCCCGCGGCGAGCGACCCGGCAGCGGTCAAGGGCATGCCCAGGACCCAGGCACCACCCGCCGGAGCCCCGCCCGCGAGCACGATGCCGTCGAGCTGCTTGCCCTCCTCGAGGACCAGATCGACCTCCGTGGGCGAGAGCTCCTCGTCGAGCTGCACCGGACGTCTCTGCGAGGTTGCTCGTCCCTTGTTGGCCTCGATGGAATACGAGCCTTCCGCTTGACCTCGGATGGCATAGCCACCGAGGACATCGCTCTCGACGAAGGTCGCCCCGGCGACCGTGCTGACCGACACCAGCGCGATGCGGGCACCTTCCACCGGAGTTCCCTTCGAGTCCCTCACGGTGCCCCGCAGCTCGGTATCCGGCAGGCTGATCTCGATCTCCGCCGCCTTCCCCGGAGCGGGTCGCTCGACCTCCACCTCGACGCCTGTCGCCCGGACCTTTTCGGTGTCGGAGTGGACATCGACCTTCCAGGAACCGGGGCGGGGCAGCACCAGCGCGAACTCGCCTTCGCCGTCGGCTCGCGCGTGCACGCGCACCGCGCCATGCCGACCGCCGAACCAGAGATCCCCGGCGAGCTCGGACTCGCCGAGCTTCAGCGTCCCGACGACCTCGAGCAGGTCCAGGTCGAGCGCGTGCGCTTCCGCCCCACGCTGGAGGTCGAGCTGCGCGCTGGCCATCTTGTTCCCTTCGCGGCTCTGCACGGAGGTCCAGTACCTTCCGGGAGGAAGGGCCGGCGAGCGCCAGGCCCCCTCCTCGTTCGCGGCGCCGCGAGCGACGTCTGTCCAGCCCTCCGGCCGCTCCGCCCGCAGGACGACGGTCCAAGACGCTCCGTCCGAGTCGACCGCCGGGCGAATCCGCACGTCGAGGTGCAGGGGGCGCACCAGCACGATCGGATCCCGCAGCTCGACATCCTGTCCCGCTCGCAGCTCGACGGTGACGGAGGCCTCCTCGAATCCTTCCTGCGTCGCGACGAGCTCATAGGCGCCCGCCGGCAGCGCATCGTAGAGGAAGTAGCCCCAGGGATTGAGCCCGACGTCGGACGCCTTCTTCTCCAGCCCTGCCGGAGCGCCGGGCCCGCCCACGTCGTGCTGCGCGCGCGGTCGCGCCCTGACCCTCGCCGATCCCGGATCCGCGGGGCCCTCTTCGGTGACGACCCGGCCGAGGACCGACACCCCGGGAACCAGGAAGACGCGGCCGAGGTCCAGCTTCTCCCCTGCCGTCGCTCGCCGATCCCAGAGGTAGCTCGCAGCGTAGCCCGGGCTCTTGACGCGAAGATCCCACCTCCCGCTCGGGCCCACACACCTCGCGTGTCCGGTTGCCCCGGGGTTGCACGCCATCTCGGCTTCCTCGGGCTGATCGCCGGCGCTGCCCGTCGCGCTCTCGGCCCGACTGAATCGGATCGTCATCTCCTTGGGCGCCGCCGTCGCTCGCGGCGGCACCAGCCGAAGCTCGTACTCCGCCGCCGGCCAGAGCCGGACCCGCGTCGGAGACTCCTGGACCTCGACCGTCGCCGCCCAGAATCCGTCCGACTCGACCGTCAGCCTCCAGCCCGCCGAGACGTCGAGCGGAATCGACAACTCCCTCTCTACCGGAATCGACGCGGTGGCCTCCCACCTCTCCCCCGCCGCGTTGATGGCACGAGCCCGCAACGCCGAACCGACCTGCCCCCCTTCGACCCGGAGAACGGTCGAGGCTGCACTCGTGATCGAGGCGACCCCGAGCGTCAGAACCATCGCAAGGACTGCCAATCGGCTCGGCGACATTTCCGGTCTCCTGGCGTTCGATCAGGGAGTCGGGTCCTTCGGTCCACACGGATTCGCGGGTCCGCCGCATCCGCCCCCTGTATTGCAGGGCGTTCCAGCAAGCTGGCAGCCCCCAGAGGCAGTAGTGCAATAGTCCTTGCCGGACTCATTCGGGCCTGTGTGGGCGCAGAGCCAACCGAACCCTACCTGCCAAACGCATTTGAAGCACTCCGCAGACGCCGAAGACGCGAATCCCAAAGAGCCGAATAGCAGAATCAGAGTCAGAACGACACGGTGAGCGGAAGCTCTACGCATGTTGGGTCTCCCTTCCTCCAGGTTCACGGTCCGTGCGGACCGCTCCAGGCACTCGATACCGAGCTTTGGAGCCCAGCATTGGGTCGACCGGAACGACTCCGATCGAACCGCCGGTACGCGGGCCCGGTATCCGTGAGCTGCTCGTGAAT
>WYBK01000087.1 GCA_011525905.1 Acidobacteriota bacterium | reverse complement strand
GTCCTCTACTCGCTGGCCAAGTACCTGAAGGCGACCGGGCAGCTCGCGGTGCGCGAGGCGGTGACGGTCGAGGCGGGGCACCAGACGACGACCTTCCGCTTCGAGCCCGACGAATTCACCGGCAAGAAGAACCAGCTGGTGATCGCGGGCGCGAAGCTCTCCGCGGCGAGCTCGACGGTGGTCGCGTCGAAGGCGACCCCCGGCCTCGCCTTCGTCTCGGCGACCTGGCACTTCTCGACCGAGGAGCTGCCAGCCGCGGCGCACGGCGACCTGCTGCGCGTAGAGCGGCGCTACTTCCGGCGCGACCGGAGCGCGAGCGAGACCCGGCTGGTGCCGCTCGCCGAGGGCGAGCGGATCGCCGTCGGCGACGAGCTCGAGGTGCAGCTCTCGATCGCCGCGCGCGCGCCCGCCGAGTACCTCCACCTGCGCGATCCGCGACCGGCCGGCTTCGAGCCGGTCGAGAGCGCCTCCGGCTGGCGCTACCAGACCGGCCTCGCCGCCTACCAGGAGATCCGCGACAGCGGCACCCACTTCTTCTTCGAGTGGCTCCCTCAGGGGGAGTTCACCCTGAAGCACCGCCTGCGCGCCGCCACGGCCGGCACCTTCCGCGCCGCTCCGGCCGAGCTCCAATCGATGTACGCGCCGGAGTTCACCGGCTACTCGGCGGGCGCGCGCGTCGCGGTCGCGCCGGCGGCGCGTTGAGCGCCGGCCGATCTGGCCACCCCGCCCGCGCCGCGGGGCGGGGCCGCCCGCGGGGGGCGGGGTTAGCCTCCGGGCGAGGGAGGTGCCCATGAGCTTCCGCAAACTCGTCGCGCGGGACGTCATGAACGAGGACGTCCTGACCGTCCCCGAGGACTGGAGCGCCAAGCAGCTCGCCGAGTTCCTGACCGAGAACGAGATCTCCGGCGCGCCGGTAGTCGACGCCAAGAGCTCGGTGGTGGGCGTCGTCTCCCTGACCGATCTCGCCCGCGCCGAGGTCGAAGAGGGGCGGATCGTCCCCGACCGCTCCGACCCGGACTATTGGGTGCGGGGGTGGGAGGAGAAGGTCTCGGAGGAGGACCTGGCCGGCCTGCGCCTGGAAGAGGACGGGCCGCTGGTCTCCGATCTGATGAACCCGGCGGTCTTCTCGGTCGAGGAGGACACCCCGGTCTCCGAGATCGCCAAGTCGATGATCGACGCGCGCATCCATCGGGTACTGGTGACCCGGGGCCGCAAGATCGTCGGCATCGTGACCTCGACCGACCTGCTCGGCCTGCTGGTCGACGAGCCGGTCAACTGACCGGGACGCCCCGAGTCAGCGCGGGCTTGCCGCCAGCAACCCAAGTCCGGAGTCAGAGAGGCCCGCGCCGATCCGAAAGGGGAGGGCACGCGCCCTCCCCTCGGCCACCGGAGTGAATCCGGTGGCCTCACCCCTCCCCGCCCGCGAGCCTCCCGGCTCGCTGCTGAACGACTACTCCGGCAGTTTCCTCTCACGACGCGAGGATTTCGAGGAGTAGTCGTCCAGGAAACCGAGCAGCCGCTCGTTGACCGCCGACGGCTGCTCGTGCGGCAGCCAGTGCCCCGAGTCGGGGAAGCGCACCACCTCGACCTCCCGGCAGAGCGCCGCTGAAGGGTCGACCAGCGCCGGACCGAGCGCCACGTCCGCGAGCCCCCAGAGCATCAGCACGGGCGGCTCGACGCGTATCGACTCCGGCCGCTGCGGCGGCCGGCGCAGCGCCGCACGGTACCAGGCGAGCATGCCCCGCAGCGCCCCCGGGCGCGCCGCCGCCTCGGCGTAGCGGTCGAGCTCGGCCTCGCTGAAGACGCCCGGCCGGCTGCTGCGGCGGAAGATGGCGCGGAAACCGCGGAAGCCGCCGGCCGCGAGCTTGCGCTCGGGGAGCCAGGGGAGCTGGAAGTAGGCCATGTAGCGGCTCTTGCGGCGCTGCTCGGGATCGCTGCGCAGGGCGCGCCGGAGCACGGCCGGATGGGGGACGTTCAAGATCGCCAGCCGCTCGACCCGCTCCGGGAAGCGGATCGCCGTCCACCAGGCGACCGCCGCTCCCCAGTCGTGGCCGACGATCGGCGCCCGCGCGGCGCCGAGCGAGTCGAGCAGGGCGACGACATCCTCGGCGAGCCGGTCGAGCGAGTAGGCCGACAGCCCGCGCGGCTTGTCCGAGAGGTTGTAGCCGCGCTGGTCGGGGGCGATCACCCGGGAGCCGGCGGCGGCAAGCGCCGGGATCTGTCGGCGCCACCCCCACCAGAACTCGGGGAAACCGTGGAGCAGTAGGACGGGAGGCCCGTCGGGCGGGCCGGCCTCGGCGACGTGGAGGCGCACGCCGGGCAGGTCGACGAAGCGCGTGTGGACGCCCGGCGGGTCGGGGGCGGGGTGGGGGCGTTCGCCGTAGGGGCTCACGGGCTGACGCTATCGCTTCACGAGGCTGGAGTCCTCTAGCGCCAACGCCGCGGGCGAAGCGTCTCCCCGTCGCTTGCGGGACACCCCACGGCGATCGGAGCGAATCGGGGCGTGGGGCCCCTCCCGTCGGCGCGCCGGGGAGACGCTCCGCCCGCCATGCCCCGGTCGGGTTGGGCGCGCCGGGGGGCCGCGCATGGGCGCCTCGCGGTATCTTCACGCCATCGGAAGATCCTGGTTTCGAAGGGAGGCGACGCATGCGCTGGCGAGGCCAACGGCAGAGCACGAACGTCGAGGACCGGCGCGGACGCGGCCCGGCCATCGGAAGGGGCGCGGGGCTCGGCTGCGGCGGGTTGATCCTGGTGCTGATCCTCTCCTGGCTGACCGGCACGAATCCGCTGCAGCTCCTGCAGGTCGCCGAACAGCTGCAGCCGCCGGCCGCGACGGTCGGGGAGCCGGGAGCGACCGGGCCGGTCCAGGACGAGCTCGGGCAGTTCTCCTCGACCGTGCTCGCCGACACCGAAGAGGTCTGGAGCAAGCTGTTCGCCGCGCAGGGCGCGCGCTATCAGGCCCCGCGCCTGGTGCTCTTCGACCAGGCCGTGCAATCGGCTTGCGGCCTCAACAGCGCCGCGGTCGGCCCCTTCTACTGCCCGCCCGACGGCTCGGTCTACCTCGACCTCTCCTTCTTCGCCGAGCTCGACCGCCGCTTCGGCGCGCCGGGAGACTTCGCCGCCGCCTACGTGATCGCCCACGAGGTCGGGCACCACGTGCAGAACCTGCTCGGCTACTCCGAGGCGGTGACGCGCGCGCAGCGCGAAGCCCGGTCGCAGCAGGAGGCCAACGAGCTCTCGGTGCGGCTCGAGCTGATGGCCGACTGCCTCGCCGGCGTCTGGGCGCACCACGCCCACCGCGACCGCAACCTGCTCGAGCCGGGGGACGTCGAGGAGGGGCTCGCGGCGGCCGCGGCGATCGGCGACGATCGCATGCAGAGCCTGGCGACCGGCAGAGTGCAGCCGGAGAGCTGGACCCACGGCTCGTCGGAGATGCGCGCCCAGTGGCTGCGCCGCGGCCTCGAGACCGGCGACCCCGACGCCTGCGAGACCTTCGGGCGCTAGAGCCCGGAGCCGCCGCCGCCGAACCCTGCTAGCCTCCCCGCCGGCGATCCGCCCGGCATGGAACCCGACCGCTGGCAGCGGCTCTGGACGATCTTCCACGGCGCCCTCGAGCGGCCGGAGGGAGAGGCGCGCGCCGCCTTCCTCGCCGCGGCCTGCGGCGACGACGGGGCGCTGCGCGCCGAGGTCGACTCGCTGCTCGAGGCGCACGAGGAGCCGGAGCAGGGCGCCCTGCCGGCCGGCCGGCCGCCGCTCGCCCCCGGGGCGGGCGAGCTCGCCCCCGGCGCGCGCATCGGCCCTTACCGGATCGCGCGCCTGATCGCCATGGGCGGGATGGGCGAGGTCTACGAGGCCGAGCAGGAGTCGCCCGTCGCGCGGCGGGTGGCGCTCAAGCGGATCCGGCTCGGCATGGCGACGCGCGAGGTCGTGCGCCGCTTCGAGGCGGAGCGCCAGGTGCTGGCGCGGATGGAGCACGGCTCGATCGCGCGCGTCTACGACGCCGGCGCGACGCCGGACGGCTGCCCCTACTTCGTCATGGAGCTCGTTTCCGGTCCGGCGATCACCACCTGGTGCGACCGCGAGCGGCTCTCCGTCGACCAGCGCGTCGCACTCGTCGCGACCGTCTGCCGCGCCGTCCACCACGCGCACCAGAAGGGGGTTCTCCATCGCGACCTCAAGGCCTCCAACGTCCTGGTGGCGACCGAAGAGGGGCGGCCGGTTCCCAAGGTGATCGACTTCGGCGTCGCCCGCGCCGTCGACGGCGGCGGCGCGGGCACGCTGGTCACCCGGCTCGGCCAGGTCGTCGGGACGCCCGAGACGATGAGCCCCGAGCAGGCGGCGATGAGCGACGACCTCGACACGCGCACCGACGTCTACTCGCTCGGCGTTCTGCTCTACGAGCTGCTCGCCGGGGCGCCGCCCTTCGATACGGGCGGCGCCAGCCTGACCGAGACGCTGCGCCGGGTGCGCGAGGAGGAGCCGCCGCCCCCCTCGACGCGCTTGGCGCGGCTCGGACCGCGCGCGGAGCCGGCCGCGCGCGCCCGCTCGACCGACCGGGCCCGCCTCGCCCGTGCGCTCGCCGGCGAGCTCGACTGGATCGTCGCCAAGGCGATGGCCAAGGAGCGCGAGCGGCGCTACGCCTCGGCCGCCGCGCTCGCCGACGACCTCGAGCGCCACCTGGCCGACCAGCCGGTCGCCGCCGGCCCGCCGAGCCGCCTCTACCGCCTCGGCAAGCTGGTGCGCCGTCATCGCTTCGAGACCGCCGCCGCGGCGGCGCTCCTGCTCGCGCTCGTCGCCTTCTCGGTCGCGAGCGGCATGCAGTCGCGCCGCCTGGCGCGCGCGCTCGCGAGCGAGGCGCGCGAGAGGGCGAGCGCCGATCGCGTCGCCGGCTTCCTCGCCGACCTGCTCGAGCAGTCGGACCCGGCGGTCGCGCGCGGAGCGGAGCCGACCGTGCGCGAGGCGCTCGACCGCGCGGCGGCGAGGATCGCCGGCGAGCTCGCCCAGGAGCCCGAGATCCAGGCGCGCCTGCTCGAGACGGTCGGCCGCGTGCAGCTCGGCCTCGGCCGTTTCGACGAGGCCGAGAGCGCCTATGCGGCCGCGCTCGAGCTGCGGCGCGCGCTCTCGGGGCCCGACTCGGCCGAGGTCGCCGCCGACCTCCAGAAGCTCGGGGAGCTCGACTTCGAGCGGGCGCGCTACCCGAGCGCGCGGGCGCACGCGGAGCGGGCGCTCGCGCTGCGGCGGCGGCTGCTCGGCGAGCAGGACCCCGCAGTCGCCGACAGCCTCGATCTGCTCGCGCTCGCCGAGCGGCAGGGCGACGACCTGGCGGCGGCCGAGCGCCTCCACCAGCGCGCGCTCGAGATCCGCAGAGCGGCGCTCGGCGAGAACGACGCCGCCGTCGGCGAGAGCTACAACTACCTCGGGATCGTCCGCCGCTGGCGCGGGGACCTCGCGGGCGCCGAGGCGGCCTACCGACGCGCGCTCGAGATCTGGCGCGGTGCGCACGGCGGCGACCACCCGCGGACCGCCACCGCGCTCAACAACCTCGCGCTCACCATCCACCTCTCGGGCGACTACGCCGAGGCTCGGCGGCTCTTCGAGGAGCTGCTGCCGCTGCGTCGGCGGGTGCTCGGCGCCGAGCACCCCGACCTCGTCTTCACCCTCTCCAACTACGGCAAGCTCCTCCACGACTCGCGCGACCTCGCGAGCGCGGTGGCGATCTACGAGGAGGCGATCGCCCTCGGCGAGCGCGCGCTCGGCCCGGACCACCCGCAGGTCGCGGTCGCGCTCGCCGACTTCGGTGGCGTCCTCGCCAAGCTCGGCCGCCTCGACGAGGCGCTGGCCCTCGAGGAGCGCGCCCTGGAGATCCGCCGTCGAGTCTTCGGCGCGGAGCACGCGGCGGTCGCCGCTTCGCTCGGCTACCTCGCCGAGGTGCGCGCCGCGCGCGGCGAGACAGCGGCGGCCGATCGCCTCTTCGGCGAGGCGGCGGCGATGCTCCGGAGGGTCGCCGGCGAGGACGCGCGCACCGCCGAAGCGGTCGCCGCGCACGGCCGCTTCGCGCTCGCCGCCGGCGATCTCGCCCGCGCCGAGGCCCTCCTGCGCGAGGCGCTCGGCCTGCTCGGCGCCCGGC
>WYBK01000086.1 GCA_011525905.1 Acidobacteriota bacterium | reverse complement strand
GACGGTCGAGGCGTTCACGCGCCCGGCGGGCCTGCCGCCCGGATCGAGCCGGGCGCTCGGCTGGGACACCCCCTCGGCCGAAGGCTCGAGCGCCGGAAGTTTCCTCTCCGCGGCCTCCTTCGGCCACACCGGGTTCACCGGCACCTCGATCTGGATCGACCCGACCCGCGATCTGTTCGTCATCCTGCTGTCGAACCGCGTCCACCCGACGCGCGAGAACCAGCGGATCCGCGAGGTGCGCCCGGCGGTCGCGGATGCCGTGGTACGGGCGCTCGCCGACGCTCCCGCACCGTCGCGGCGGGCGGCGAGCCCTCCGGTGCGAGTCGGGCTCGATCGAGTGGCGGCGGGCGAGACCGCGGCGCTCGCCGGCAAGCGCCTCGGACTGCTCGCGCACGCCGCTTCGGTGACGCTCGACGGCCGCCACGCCATCGACGTCCTTCGCGACCGGGGGCTCGACCTGGTCCGGCTCTTCGCGCCGGAGCACGGTCTGCAGAGTCGGGCGGCCGCGGGGGAGCCGGTGCCGGGCGGGACCGACGGGGCGACCGGCCTGCCGGTCGTCAGCTTCTACGGAACCGACTCGAGGCCGCGTCCCGAGGACTTCGCCGGGCTCGACGCGCTCGTGATCGACCTGCAGGACGCTGGCGTGCGCTTCTACACCTATTCGAGCACGATGCTGCTGGCGCTCGAGGCGGCGGCCGAGGCGGGTCTCGAGCTGGTGGTGCTCGACCGGCCGAATCCGCTCGGCGGCCTGCGAGTCGCCGGACCGCAACGCCTGCCGCCCGAGAGTTTTCCGGAGAGCCTGGTGAGCCGCGCTCCGGGACCGCTGCTGCACGGCCTGACGCTCGGCGAGATGGCGCGTTACGCCAACGCCCGGCGGGCCCGCCCCGCCCGCCTCACCGTCGTGCCGATGCTCGGGTGGCGGCGCGGCATGACCTGGCACGAGACCGGGCGCCCTTGGGTTGCCCCTTCACCGAACCTGCGCAGCGCGGACGCCGCGCTCGCCTACCCGGGCGTCGCACTGCTCGAGGCGACCAACGTCTCCGAAGGGCGCGGCACCGTGGCCCCCTTCCTGCGCCTGGGCGCGCCCTGGCTCGATCCGGCGAAGGTCCGGGTCGAAGCTCCCGGCTTCCGTCTGGTGCCGACGCGCTTCACGCCGCACGGCTCGCCGGCCGCACCCGATCCGAAGCACCGGGAGGTCGAGTGCGCCGGCTTCGCGGTCGAGGTCGTCGACCCGGCGAGCGCCGATCCCTACGCGCTGGGCATCGCGCTGCTGCGCGAGCTGTCGCGACAGCCCGGCTTCGCCTGGACGCGCGACGGCGCGGCGCTCGCCTGGCTGCTCGGCGGCACCGGGCCGGCCGAGCTGCTCGAGAACGCCACGAAGCTGGGGGAGCGGGGAAGCGGGGCGCGCCGATGGCTCGCCGAACGCGCGCCGGCGCTGCTTTACCGAGGCGACTGAGCGGAGCCCGCGGAGGGGCAGGCGACCCGGCGGAAGGCGAAGTCGACCGCGCGCTCGCGCCCCTCGACCTCCCCCTCGATGCGGGCGTGCAGCGCCCCGTCTCCCGCCAGCCGGTAGCGGATCCGCTGCGGGAAGTCGTGCGCCGAGTTGGCGAAGGTCACCTCGCGAGCGCCGTGCGCGATCAGGCGGAAGGAGGTCTCGGCCTGACCCGCCGGCAGGGCGACGTAGACGAGCCCGCCGTCGTCGGTCTCGCGGATCTGGAGGAACTCGTGGGCGACGGTGCGGCCGGAGCGCACGGTGCGAGAGACGCCGAGCAACGTGCCCCCCGCCGGCGCCGTCCACTGCTCGCCCGAGCCCTCCTCGCCCGGCTCGGCCGCCCAGCAGCCGGCCAGCCAGACGAGGTCGACCGCGCGGGCGGTTTCCGCGGCGGCGGCCAGGGGGAGCGGCCCGAGCAGGCCGGCGAACGCGACGAGGGCGATTGCGACAGGTTGAACGGGTCTCACGAGGCACCTCGCAGGGGGAGCGATTCTCCGGCTCAGTCTGCCATGCGCTGGCCGGCGCCGGGCAAGATCGCGATCGCGAGTCCGAGCAGGACCAGCAACCCGCCCAGCGACTCGATGGCGGAGAGCCGCCAGGTGAAGGTGGCCGGGAGGAGCGCCGCCAGCGTCCACTTGGAGAGGGCGGTGAGCGGCGGGTTGAGGAAGACGAAGAAGCCGACCGTGGAGGCCGGCAGGTGGCGCAGCAGCCAGGCCCAGACCGCGTAGCCGACGAGGGTGCAGAGCAGGGAGAGGAAGAGCAGCGCTCCCCAACCCGGCGGATCGAGCCGGGCGAGCTCCGCCGCGCCGCGCCAGGGGAGGAGAGCGAGGAGCGGCAGGCTGCCGAGGCCGATGGCAAGGAAGGTCCAGTCGAGCGGCGCGGCGACGCCCGCGGCCGGCTTGCTGAGGATCGAATAGACGGCCCAGGAGAGGGGCGCCAGCGCGGTGACGGCGAGCAGCGAGCCGTAGCCGGCGACCGCGCCCGGCCCGCCGCCGGAGTGCGCGATGACCGCCAGGCCGGAGAGGGCGACCAGGAAGGCGCTCCCCTTGCGGACGGTCAGGGGCTCGCCGAGCAGGAGCGCGGCGAGGAGCAGGACCAGCAGCGGCAGCAGCGCGGTGGTGAGCGCCGCGACCGGCGCCGGCACGCCATGCTGCTGGCCGTAGTAGAGCGCCAGGTTGTAGGCGGGCACCGAGAGCAGCCCGGCGACCGGCAGCCGCACCGGAAAGCGGCGCAGCAGGCGCAGGCTCTCGCGCCGGCGCAGCAGGAGGCTGTAGGCCCAGCAGATCGGGGCGATCGGCGCGAAGCGCGCGATCGAGAGCGCCACCGAGTCGAGGCGGGCCTCCTGGCGTTCGCCGCCGAGCAGATAGGAGGCCGCCACGAAGCTGTTGCTCCAGATCAGGAAGAGCAGGAACGCGACGCCGAGGTGGAGCCAGCCGGGGTGATCGGGCGAGCGCATCGGCTCTCTTCTCGGGGCGCGGCTCGCTCAGACGTTGAATCGGAAGTGGACGACGTCGCCGTCCTCGACCCGGTACTCCTTGCCCTCGAGCCGCAGGAGCGCCTGGTCGCGGCAGGCGGCGAGCGAGCCGAGCCGCAGCAGGTCGTCCCAGCGGCAGACCTCGGCGCGGATGAAGCCCCGCTCGATGTCGGAGTGGATCGCACCGGCCGCCTCGCGGGCCACCATGCCCCGCCGGATCGTCCAGGCGCGCACCTCGTCCTCGCCGACCGTGAAGAAGGAGATCAGGCCGAGCAGGCCGTAGCAGGCGCGCACGACCCGGTCGAGACTCGGCTCGGCGAGCCCGAGGTCGGCGAGGAACTCGCGCTGCTCCTCCTCGGCGAGGCGGGAGATCTCGAGCTCGATCGGCGCGCTGACCACGACACCCGGCAGGCCCTCGGCGCCGCCGAGCCCGAAGTCCTCGGGACGGGCGCGCGCGACCTCCGGTTCGGCGACGTTGACCACCACCAGCATCGGCTTGGCCGAGAGCAGCTGGAAGCCGCGCAGCAGGCGCTCGTCGTCGCCGGCGAGCGCCAGGCGGCGCAGCGGCGTCTCGGCCTCGAGCGCCGGCAGCACGACGTCGGCGAGCAACGTCCGCTCGCGCTCCTCCTGCGGCGAGAGCGCCCGCTTCGCCCCCTTGCCGAGCCGCTCGAGCCGGCGCTCGACCAGGGTGTGGTCGGCGAGGATCAGCTCGAGGTCGAGGGTCGCGATGTCGGCGCGCGGCTCGAGCGCGCCGCCCGGGTGGGGGATCTCGGGGTCCTCGAAGGCCCGCACGACGTGCAGCAGCCCGTCGACGGTCTTCAGCTTGGCGAGGTCCAGGCTCTCGGCCCCTTCGCCCCGCTGAATGCCCGGGATGTCGACGAACTCGACCGTCGCCGGCGTGTAGCGCCGGGGCGAGTAGAGGTCGCGCAGCCGGGCGAGCCGGTCGTCGGGCACCCGGGCGACGGCGACGTGGGTCCTGCCCGCCGCGTCGAACTTCCCCGTCGCCTCGTGCGATTGGGTGAGCGTGTTGAACAGTAGGGTCTTGCCGACCTTGGGCAGGCCCAGGATGCCGAACTGCATGGTCGCGAGCTCCTCTCGGGGGCGGCAGGACGGACGCCGCCGCCGGACCGGCAGAGCGTAGCAGCAGGGGCCCTCGGTCGAGCGATACGGCTAACGCTCAGGCGGCGGCCGGCGCCGGCCGCCGCGGCCAGACCCGGCTCGCTGACCAGCCCGCGCCGAAGGTGATCAGCGAGCCGACCAGCGCGTACCAGGGCCAGGCGAGCGGCGTGGCGAAGTAGATCGCGCTCATCGCGGCGAAACCGACGACGAGGCCGGCGAGCGCGGCGCGCTGGCCGACCCCCGGCGTCAAGATGCCGAGAAAGAAGACGCCGAGGACGATGCCGGTGGTGAACGCCGCGATGCCGAGGACGCTCGCCACCACCGAGGACTCGAGCCACTGTCCCCCGATGCCGACCGCGATCTGCAGCGCGCCGAACAGCGCGGTCAACGCGCGCGTCATCCGTAGCTCCCGCTCGGGCGTCGCGCCGGCGCCGGCGAGCGGCCGATAGAGGTCGCGGGTGGCTGCGGTGGCGCAGGAGTTGAGCGACGAGGAGAGGGTCGACATCGCGGCCGCGAAGATCGCGCCGAGCAGCACCCCGACCACGCCGACCGGCATCTCGTCGAGGATGAAGCGGGCGAAGACCCGGTCGGTCCGCTCGAAGGCCGCCGCCGGCGGATGGATCGTGTAGAAGGCGAACAGGGCGACGCCGATCAGCAGGAAGAGCGCGAACTGCGCCACGATGACGAAGCCACCCCAGGTGAGGGCGCGCCGGGCGTCGCCGAGGTTGCGGGCGCAGAGGTAGCGCTGGACCATCATCTGGTCGACGCCGTGCGATCCGAGCGTGACGAAGATGCCGCCGAGGAGGCCCGCCCAGAGCGCGTAGGGCTCGGCCCAATCGAGCGAGAGGTCGAAGGTGCGCAGCTTGCCGGCTTCGCCGCCGATCGCCACCAGCCCGCTCCAGCCGCCCGGCAGACGGTCGAGCAGCAGCCCGAAAGCGACGATCGCCCCGCCGATGTAGACGACGAACTGCACGAGATCGGTCCAGAGCACCGCGCGCATACCGCCGAAGTAGGTGTAGACGACCGTGGTCAGGCCGATCGCCGCCACCGCCCAGGGGAGCGCGATGCCGGTCATTTCCTGCAGCACCAGAGCGGTCAGGAAGAGCCGCAGGCCGTCGGCGAGCGTGCGCGTCACCACGAAAAGCGCCGAAGCGACCCGCTGGGTGGCGCCGCCGAAGCGGCGGGCCAGGACCTCGTAGGCGGTGAACAGCTCGCCGCGGAAGTAGTGCGGGAGCAGGAAGAGCGCGACCGCGAAGCGGCCGAGCAGGAAGCCGAGCGGGATCTGCAGCCAGGTCAGGTCGCGACCGAAAGCGAAGCCCGGAATCGAGAGGAACGTCACCGTGCTGGTCTCGGTGGCCACGATCGAGACCAGGATCAGCCACCAGGGGAGATGCCGCCCGCCGACCATGTAGTCGGTAACCGAGCGGGAGCCCCGGCCGATCCAGAGCCCCCAGATCAGGACACCGAGCAGGTAGGCGGCGAGGATCGCGAGGTCGGCCGGCCGGACGCTCATGCCCGATCGAAACGAACCGTGCGCAGGCCGAGCTCGCGCACCGCGGCGAGCAGCCGCGGATCGGTCAGCACTGCGACCTCGCGCGCCCGCGGCTCCGCGTAAGTGCTCTCGCGTCGCAGCTCGTCGTCGGGATAGCCGGGGTGGCACATGATCTCGGTCGTGCCGGGCGGCAGCGCCCGCAGCAGGTCGAGCAAGACCTCGAGCGTCGCCTCGGCGCCGAAGAAGCGTTCGACGAAGTGGTCGCTGGTCGCGATCCCCTCGGCGGCCAGGCGCGCCGCGATCTCCTCCGAGGAGCGGCGCACCGGCAGCTCGTGCTCGCGCGCGAGCGCGACCACCGCCTCGAGCACCGCCGGCTGGCGGTGCGAGTGATGGTGCGTGTCGACGTGCGTCGGCAGCCGTCCGGTCAACTCGACGAAGAGCTCGAGTTGCCGGCGCGCCTCGGCGAGCACCTCGACCGGAGCGGCCCCGGCGAGCCCCTCGGGACGCCGAGGGAGGCGGCCCTCGCGGTCCACCAGGCTCGGGAGGCGCTCCGGCGGCAGGGTCGGGCGCGCGCCGGAGAGCGTCAGGTGCAGGCCGATGCCGAGCTCGGGGTGACGATCGAGGCGGGCGGCCGCGTCGCGCGCCGCGGGGAAGCCGACCATCAGCGTCGCGCTGGTCACCAGGCCGTGCCGGTGGGCCTCGAAGATGCCGTCGTTGATCCGGACGGTGCGGCCCAGGTCGTCGGCGTTGACGATGATCGACCGGATCACGCCGGAGCGCCGTCCGCAGGAGCCCGCGCGGCGCCGCGCAGCAGCTCGAGCGCCAGGGTGACGGCGCCGGTCGCCGGCTCGGCCTCGAGTCGGACGATGCGCGCCTGCGGCAGGTCGCCGAGGCGCGCCTCGATCCGCCGCACGAGGCTCGGGCAGGCGCGGAAGGCGCCGCCCGACAGAACCAACGGATAGGGGCCGGGGAAGTCGAGCTGGCGCTCGACGGCGCGGGCGGCGCGCGCCAGGTGGCGCGCCGCCTGGTCGAGCAGGTCCTGGGCGGCCTCGTCCCCCTCGAGCGCCGCCTCCTCGACCACCCGGGCGAGCTGAGCGACTCGCGTGCGCGACAGCTCCTGGTCGTAGAACCACTCGACGAGGTCGGAGGGCTGCCGCATCTCGAGCCGGGCGCAGATCTTCTCGTAGAGCGAGGTGGACGGGCCGCGGCCGTCGGCGGACCGGATTCCCTGGCGGACCGCGGCGTGGCCGAGCCAGAAGGCGGAGCCCTCGTCGCCGAGCAGGTAGCCCCAACCGCCCGAGCGGGCGCTCTTGCCCGAGGGATCGACGCCGTAGGCGATCGAGCCGGTGCCGGCGACCACCACGATGCCGTGCCCGTCGGGCGCGCCGGCGACCAGCGCGACGAGGGCGTCGTTGACGATGCGCACCTCTCGGCGAATCCCGAGGCGACGCAGCAGGTCGCGGACCAGCGCGCGCTCCTCGTCGCGCGCCACGCCGGCGATCCCGAGGCAGAGCGCGTCGACCGGCGCCGGCGCGTCGAGTGCGTCGATCACCTGGAATAGGGCCTTCTCGACGCCCAACTCGCCGTGCACGCGCAGATTCGCGCCGCCGCCCCGCGCCTCGCGCAACACCTTGCCGCTCTCGTCGGCGAGCAGGCCGACGGTCTTGGTGCCGCCGGCGTCGATTCCGATCACGTAGCGCATCGCGGGAGGGCTCCGGGAGGAGAGGCGAGCGTAGCACGCGCCCGGACGCGGCTCAGGCTCGCGGCCTCTGCTCGCGCAGCATCCGCGCCACGAGGCCGGAGAGGCCGAGGACGCCGACCAGGTTGGGGAAGATCTGGAGCCCGTTCATCAGATCGCCCCAGCTCCAGACCAGGTCGACGCTGGTGGTCGCACCGAGGACGATCAGGGCGCAGTAGAGCCAGCGGTAGGGCAGCACGATGCGGCCGCCGAACAGGTAAGCGAGGAACTGCTCGCCGTAGTAGCCCCAGCCGATCAGCGTGGTGTAGCCGAAGAGCAGGGCGCAGAGCATCACCACGAAGCCGCCGTGGGGAATGACCGTGGCGAACGCCTCGGCGACCAGCGCGGTGCTGTTGCGCCCCGAGGCGGCGGCGCCGCTGACCAGGATGGTCAGCGCGCTGACGCTCGAGGTCACGAACGAGACGATGTAGACCTCGACCATGGCGGCGAGGCCCTGATCGACCGGCCGCGCGGAGCGCGCGCTGCCGTAGGCCACGGCGGCCGTGCCGTAGCCCGCCTCGTTGGCGTAGATGCCGCGCGCCAAGCCGTAGCGCACGGCGAGCATCATCGCGGTGCCGGCGGCGCCGCCGCCCGCGGCACGGGTCGAGAAGGCTTCGGTCAGGACGAGCGCCAGCACCGACGGGATGCGGTCGGCGAAAGCGGCGATCACCGCCAGGCCGCCGAGCAGGTAGATCGCCACCATGGCCGGCGCGAGCCTCTCGGCGGCGCGGCCGATCGAGCGCACGCCGCCCAGGATGACCACCCACGCGAGCAGGGCGAGCGCCACGCCGCACGCCCAGCGCGGCAGGCCGAGCTCGCTCTCGAAGACCACCGCGATCGAGTTCGGCTGGGTGAACGGCGTCGTGGTGAGCGCGGCGACCCCGGCGACCAGCGCGTAGAGCATGCCGAGCCGGCGCGAGCCGAGCCCCTGCTCGAGGTAGTGCATGGGGCCGGTCGACAGGCGCCCCGGCGTCGCGGAGCGGAAGCGCACGGCGAGCATCGCCTCGGTCAGCTTGATCACCGTGGCGAAGAAGCCGTAGCACCAGATCCAGAAGACCGCGCCCGGCCCGCCCGCGACGATCGCGGTCGCGACGCCGGCGATGTTGCCGGTACCGACCGATCCCGCGAGGCCGGTCATGAACGCCTGGAAGGGGGAGAGCGCGCCCTCGCCGTCGCCGGCGCCCGAGGGCTTCAGGGCGCGCAGCGCTTCGCGCAAGCGGACCAGCTGCACGAAGCGGTAGCGCAGGGTGAGCAGGATGCCGGTGCCGAAGAGCAGCGCGATCGTCCAGGGGCCCCAGACGAAGTGGCTCGCCCAGGTCACTGCGCGGGTCAGCTCCTCGGCCATGTATCCTCCGCTTGCCCTCGCTCGCCCTTCGGAACGGCGCCGCCGATCCTAGCCGGAGCGAGCGACGAGAGCCACGAGATGACCCGCGACGACCGATCCGCACCCGGCGCCTCGACCTGGGAGGGGCTGCCCACCGAGGCGCGCAATCCGCGCAGCACCGAGCTCGACCTGTTGCCGACCCGCGCCGCGGTCGAGTTGTTGATCGACGAGGACCGGCGGGGGCTCGAGGCCGTGGCGCGCGCGAGCGGCGAGCTGGCCGCCGCGGCCGAGTGGCTGGCCGAGACGCTCGAGGCCGGCGGCAGCGCGTTGCTCGTCGGCGCGGGCACCAGCGGCCGGCTCGGCGTGCTCGAGGCCGCCGAGTGCCCGCCGACCTTCGGCACCGACCCGGAGCGGATCCGGGCCGAGATCGCCGGCGGCGCCGGCGCGGTCTTCCGCGCGGTCGAGGGCGCCGAGGACATCGAGAGCGACGGCCGCGAGATCGCTGCCGGCCTGGGCGAGCAGGATCTGCTGATCGCGATCTCGGCGAGCTCGGTGACCCCCTACGCGCAGGGGGCGATCGCCGCGGCGCGGCGACGTGGCACGCGGACGATCCTGGTGACTTGCACCGGGCCCGAACGGGCGCGCGGCGCCGCGGACCTGGTGATCGCGCTCGACACCGGGCCCGAGGTGCTCACCGGCTCGACCCGCCTCAAGGCGGGCTCGGCGACCAAGGCGGCGCTCAACGCGATCACCACCGCGGCGATGGTGCGCGCCGGCAAGGTCTACGAGAACCTGATGGTCGATCTGAGGCGCGGCTCGGCGAAGCTGCGCGACCGGGCCGCGCGCATCGTCGTCACGGCCGGCCGCGTCGAGCGGGATCGAGCCGAGGAGCTGCTGGAGCTCGCCGGCGGCGAGGTCAAGGTCGCGCTGGTGATGGCGCGCGCCGGCCTCGACAGCGGCGAGGCTCGCCGCCGCCTCGCCCGGGCCGGAGGCCACGTGCGCCGCGCGCTCGAGCAGCCGAGTGACACGGGGCCGGCGCGCGATTGAAACGCCGGCGAGTCGTGTGTTACGTTGCCCCAACACACGGACGATCAAGGAGGTAGCAGGATGAAAAGGTTGCTCTGGCTCGTCGCGATCGCAGCCCTGGTCGCGCTCCCGGCGGTCGCGCAGCAGACGGGCTCGATCGCGGGCAAGGTGACCTCGCCGGACGGCGATCCGTTGCCGGGCGTCACGATCCAGGCCGTTTCCGACGTGCTGCCGCGCGCCCAGATGGCCACCAGCGGGGCCGACGGCGGCTACCGCTTCCCGGCGCTGCCGCCGGGCCGCTACCAGCTGACCTACTCCCTCGACGGCATGGCGACCGAGACGCGCGAGGTGCTCGTCCGTCTCGACTCCTCGACCGCCGCCAACGTCGCCATGGCGCCCGGCGCGATCCAGGAGTCGATCCAGGTGCTCGGAGAGACGCTGATGGTCGACGCCAGCTCGGCCGAGATCAAGGCGGCGATCGGCAACGAGGTGATCGAGGCGCTGCCGGTCGGCCAGGAGTACCGCGACCTGCAGAAGCTGATCCCCGGCGTCCAGTACTCGGAGAGCATCATCCGCGGGCCGAGCGCCGGCGGCTCCGGCCAGGACAACGTCTATCTGTTCGACGGCGTCAACGTCAGCCTGCCCCTGTTCGGCACGCTCTCGACCGAGCCCTCCTCGCACGACATCGACCAGGTGTCGATCATCAAGGGGGGCGCCAAGGCGATCGACTTCAACCGGGCGGCCGGCTTCACCATCAACTCGGTCAGCAAGTCGGGCACCAACGAGTTCGCCGGCTCGGTCAGCTATCAGCTCCAGTCCGACTCGATGACCAGCGACAGCGACGACCCGAACGCCTTTTCCGACGAGACCAAGGACTGGGCGACGGCGAGCCTGGCCGGACCGATCGTCAAGGACACGCTCTACTTCTACGCCTCCTACTACCGCCCGACGGTCGAACGGGACAACGGTTCGAACGTCTACGGCTCGGTGCCGGACTTCGAGAGCACGCGCGACGAGTTGTTCGGCCGCCTCTCCTTCCAGCCGACCAGCAACCTGCTGATCCATGCCAGCTATCGCGACTCGGATCGCGAGAGCGACAACTCGGGGATCAGTGCGTTCGAGGCGGCCACCGGCGGCGAAGGCGAGGAGGCCACGCTCAAGATCGGCATTCTCGAGGGCACCTGGACGATCAACAACAGCAGCTTCCTCTCCTTCAAGTACACGGACTTCGAGAACAAGACCGGCTCGATCCCCGACCTGCTCTTCGGCTTCGCACCCGCAGGGGACGGCAGCGTGCCGCTCAACATCGCCGACCTCGCCAACCAGGGCCGCCTGACGGTGCCGGTGCTGCGGCCGGGGGAGACGGCCTACAACGCCTTCGTCACTCCCTTCATCGAGCGCTACGGCTACCTCGACGGCGGCGTGCGAGTCGGCGGCGGCGTGGTCGGCGCGGCGAGCGAGGTCAACCGCCAGGACTTCTTCCGCGAGAGCTACCAGCTCGGCTACGACTGGATGTTCGGCTCCAATGTCAGTCACGAGCTGCATTTCGGCTACCAGTACTTCAAGGACGAGGAGGACCTCGACCGGCGCGCGAACGGCTGGGGCAACATCAACATCCCGGGCGGCCGGATCAGCTCGAGCGGCCAGCCGGTTTACTTCCAGGCCCAGCTACTCCAGACCGGCGTGACCGGCCTGGGCACGACGATCCCCAACATCCACTCCGAGTTCGAGTCGGAGAACATCGAGATCAACGACACGATCCGCTGGAACGACTGGACCCTGAACGTCGGCGTGCTCGCCTCGAAGGACACCCTCTACGGACAGGGGCTGCGCGCCGGTGCCTCGACCCCCTCCGGGTTCGAGCTCTGCATCAGCTGCAAGTACGAGATGTACGAGGTCGACTTCGAGGACCAGATCCAGCCCCGCCTGGGCCTGATCTGGGCCTATGCCCCGGAGGGCACGCTCTACGCCAACTGGGCGCGCTACCACCCGGCGGCCAGCTCGCTGCCGCGCGCCGCCTCCTGGGCGCGCAACCTGGCGGCGATCCGCACGGCGAACTTCGACGCCGAGGGCAACCTGATCGACTTCCAGGTCCTCGCCTCGTCGAGCGGCAAGTTCTTCCAGGACGACCTCGACCCGCGCGCCACCGACGAGTACCTGCTCGGCACGTCGCGGCAGTTCTCCTCCCAGCTGAGCGGCCGCCTGACGGGGCGTTACCGCCGCTCCTACAACTTCTGGGAGGACACCAACAACAACGCCCGGCTCTTCGCCAACGCCCCCGAAGGGACGCCGCAGGAGCTCTACATCCCGAACCTGTCGACGCTCCAGCAGGGAATCGGCGGCTCCTCCTACGTCATCGCCGAGCTCGACAAGTCCTACACCAAGTACTACGAGGTCGCCGCCGAGCTCGAATGGCGCACCAGCAAGGCCTACGTCCGCGGCTCCTACGTCTGGAGCCACTACTACGGCAACTTCGACCAGGACAACACCAGCGGCGACATCATCGACAACGACTTTGCCGCCTTCATCGGCTCGTCGAACCTGGCCGACGGCCCGGGGCGCCAGCTCTGGGACTTCAAGGACGGCAATCTCCACGGCGACCGGCGCCACCAGCTCAAGGTCTACGGCTTCTACATGCTCGACTGGAACGCCAGCGTCGGCGCTTACGCGATCTACCAGTCGGGCCACCCTTGGGAGGCCTGGAACTCCGAGTACTACCGCGCATTGACCTCGAGCACCAGCAACACCATCCGCTTCACCGAGCCGGCCGGCTCGCGCGAGACGGACGACCACTATCAGCTGGACCTGAACTACACGCAGAGCTTCGACATCGGCGACCGGTTCACGATCCAGGTGCGCGGCGACGTCTTCAACGTCTTCGACAACCAGACCGGCTACGCGCCGCAGCCAGTCGAGACCGCCGCGGGCTTCGGCCAGCCGACCGAGTACTACGACCCGCGGCGCTTCCAGCTCGCGGTGCGGCTGCAGTTCTGATTCGTTGGGCGGGTTCCCCGCCCTGATCGCAAGAGACGGCCGGCGCGAGCCGGCCGTTTTCTTTTTCCGGCTCCTCGGCCTATTGCGGCGCGATGCCGCGGAAGAGGCGCTCGTTCTCGAGCAGCGGGCGGGTGGTGGCGTCGGCGCGCGTCCAGGCGAGCCGGACGCGCTCGGCGGCGTCCGGCTCGCCGAGCAGGACGGAGACCTGGGCGCGTTTGAAGAGCGCCAGCGGCGCCTCCGGGTGGTCGGGCGGCACCCGGTCGAGGGCTTCCCGCGCCTCGTCGAATTTGCGCTCGGCCAGGTAGAGGACACCGAGCTCGAGGTCGTGGCGGAAGCCGTCGCCCTGCGCCGCGCGTGCCGCCTCGAAGGCGCGGATCGCCGCCGCGGTCTCGCCGGCCCCCATCCGCAGGCGGCCGAGCGCGGCCCAGTCGAGACCCGGATCGCGGGCCGAATTGGCCGCCCGTTCGTAGAGGAGGGCGGCCTCGGGCAGGCGCCCCTCGCGTTCCCGGATCTCGGCGAGGCCGCGCAGCGCCGCGTGCTTCTCGGGCTGTCCGCGCAGCACCTCTTCGAAGAGCGGGGCGGCCAGCTCGAAGCGGCCGTGGGTGAGGTGGTGCATCGCCAGGTAGTGCTGGACGTCGAGCGAGCGCGGGTCGGCGCGCTGCGCCTGCGCGAAGGCTTCGAGCGCCGCCCGGTCGTCGCCGAGCGCGGAGCGCGCGACGGCGACCCGCACGGCGACCATCGGGTTGCCCGGGTCGGCCTCGAGCACTCGCTGGAAATGGAGGAGGGCGTGCTCGTAGCGCCCTTCGCCGAACCAGCGCGCGCCGAGGTCGAGGTCCTGGAAGAGCCCGGTCTGGTCGGCGGGCCGGGGCGCGTCCGGCCGCAGCTCGGGCGCGGAGCCGCCGGCGAGGTATCCGAGGCTGGCCAGCCGCCGGTGCCCCTCCTCGTCGAGGTCGCCCGCAGTCGGCGTCTCGGCGGCAGGGAGCGGATAGTCGGCGAGCGCCCGGCGCAGCGCTCTCGGCAGCTCGACGGTACCCGCCAGGTCGTTCTCCTCCGCCGGGTCCGCGACCACGTCGAAGAGCTCGAGCCGGCCGGCCGAGATCGCCTTGAGGCGGCCCTCGACGGCCATGACCTGCGGCTGCCAGCGGTAGTTGAGAAAGGGCTGCATCGCCTCGCCCAGCACCGGCGCTGATTGCGGTCGCGTCAGGCTCTCGGGCGAAGGCTCTCCCGCCCAGTCGAGCAGTGTCGCGGCGATCTGCCGGACGCTCACCGGATCGCTCCGCACGGCGGGCGCGAGGCCGTCGCCGGCGAGCAGCAGGGGGACGCGCATCACCCCCTGGTAGAGGAGGTTGCCGTGCAGCATCTCGCCATGGTCGCCGCGCCCCTCGCCATGGTCACCCGCGACCAGGACCCGCGCCGATCCCGCAGCCTTGGCCTCGAAGGCCTCGAGGAGCCGGCCGAGCGCGTCGTCCATGGCGGCGATCTCGCCGAGGTAGGGGTCGTGCGGGTAGCGGTCGCGGAAGGGCGGCGGCGGCTCGTAGGGATCGTGGGGGTCGTAGTAGTGCACCCAGAGGAAGATCGGTCCCGGCCCGGCAGCCGCCAGGTGCGCCAGGGCGCGCGCCGTCGTCTCGGCCGCGCTGCGCTCGACGCCGTCCGGCCCGAGCTCGTCGTCGTAGCGGTCGAAACCCCGCGCCAGCCCGAACTGCCGCTCGAGCGGGAAGCCCGAGACGAACGCCGCGGTCGCGTAGCCGAGCGCGCGCAGCCGCTCGGAGACGAGCGGAATCGAGTCCGAGAGCCGCCGCCCGTTCTCGTGCAGGCCATGTCCCGCCGGATAGAGGCCGGTGAGCATCGAGGCGTGCGAAGGGAGCGTGGTCGGAGCGGTCGCGTAGGCCTGGGTGAAGCGCACTGCGCGCTCCGCCAGCCGCGCCAGCGCGGGCGTTCGCCCGCCCTCGGCCTCGGGGGCCACCGCGTCGGCGCGCGTCGTGTCGAGCGTGACCAGCAGGAGCGACGGGCGCTCGCGCCGGGGAGGCGGCTCGGGTGCGCAGGCCGTCAGGGTCAGGGCCAGCAGCGTCCAGGGCGTCGCACGTCGGGTCCAGGACGGTCGGTCGTCGTACGGTCGTCGATCGCTCATGCCGGCGTTCGACTCTAGCGCGCGCGGCTTTGCTACGCTCCGCGCCATGCCCCAGCCGACCGGAGCGCAGACGGCGGCCGATGCCCCGGCGGAGATCCTGGCGGCGGCGCGCGCCATCCTGCCCTGGATGGTCGAGATCCGCCGCGACCTGCATCGCCATCCCGAGCTCGGCCTCGAGGAGCATCGAACCTCGGCGCGGGTCCGCGAGCGGCTCGACGAGCTCGGCATCCCGCACGTCGACGGCCTCGCCGGCACCGGGGTGCTGGGCACGATCCGCGGCGGCCGCACCCCGGAGGGTCGCGTGGTGGCGCTGCGCGCCGATCTCGACGCCTTGCCGCTCCACGATGCCAAGGAGGTGTCCTACCGGTCTCAGGTCCCGGGCCGGATGCACGCCTGCGGCCACGACGGGCACACGGCGATCCTGCTCGGCGCGGCCCGCCTGCTCGCCGAGCGCGCCGGGCAGCTCGCCGGCACGGTCAAGCTGATCTTCCAGCCCGCGGAGGAGACGGTCGGCGGCGCCCGGCTGCTGGTCGAGGCGGGTGTCCTCGAGAATCCCCGGGTCGAAGCGATCTTCGGCCTGCACGTCGACCCGGGGCTCGACGTCGGCTGGGTCGGCCTGCGCTACGGCCAACGCAACGCCTCTTCCGACAACGTGGCGATCACCGTGCACGGCCGCTCCAGCCATGGCGCCTACCCGGCGGCGGGCGTCGACGCCATCGTTGCCGCGGCGCACGTCGTCACGGCGCTCCAGACGGTGGTCAGCCGCAACGTCGACGCGCGCAACAGCGCGGTGCTCACGCTGGGCACGATCGAAGGGGGGACGCAGGGCAATATCGTCGCGGGCCGCGTGCGCATGGTCGGCACCGTGCGCACCCTCGACCCGGCGATCCGCGAGCTGGTGCTGCGACGAGTGCGCGAGGTCGCCGAGGGAGTCGCCGCGGGCCTGGGCGCGCGGGCGGAGGTCGAGATCGAGCCGAGCTACGATCCGGTGATCAACGACAACGCGATGGTCGAGGTCGTACGTGCCAGCGCCGTGCGGCTGCTCGGCGAGGAGCGCCTGGTGGTCTTCGAGCGGCCCAACATGGGCGTCGAGGACTTCGGCTTCTACCTGACGCGGGTGCCCGGAGCCTTTTTTTCGCTCGGTGTCCGCAATCGCGAGGCCGGCATCGTTCACCCGGTGCACAACGAGCGCTTCGACCTCGACGAGGAGGGCCTCGCCTACGGCGCGGCGCTCCAGGTCCTCAACGTCCTCGGCATTCTCGAGGGCTGACCCTCCGGCCGAAGCCCTTGCTCAACAAGATCTGGGCCGGCTTCTTCTTCGTCGCGCTGGCGGCCGCGGCGCTGCGCAGCTTCTACGACGGCGATGCGACGGTCTGGGCGGCGATGGTAGCGGCCGCCTTCGAGATGGCCAAGACCGCCTTCGAGATCGCGCTCGGCTTGACCGGCATGATGTGCCTCTGGCTCGGCATCATGCGGCTCGGCGAGCAGGGCGGCGCGGTCGACCTGCTCGCCAGAGGGTTCGGCCCGCTGCTGCGCCGCCTCTTCCCCGGCATCCCGGCGGGGCATCCGGCGATGGGCTCGATCGTCATGAACATGGCCGCCAACATGCTCGGCCTCGACAACGCCGCCACGCCGCTCGGCCTGAAGGCGATGAAAGAGCTGCAGTCGCTCAACCCGGACAAGCAGCGCGCCACCGACGATCAGATCCTCTTCCTGGTGATCAACACCTCGGCGGTGACGATCATCCCGGTGGCGATCTTCGTCTACCGGGCGCAGATGGGCGCGGCCGATCCGACGGACGTCTTCATCCCCCTGCTGATCGCGACTTTCTGCTCGACGATGGTGGGACTGCTGGTCACCGCCGCAGTGCAACGGCTGCGCCTCGCCGACCCGGTGGTGCTCGCCTATCTCGGGGGCGCGACGCTCGCGGTCGCCGGCCTGGTGCTCTACTTCGGCAGCCTCGACCGGGAGACGCTCGAGGCCCGTTCGTCGATCCTCTCGAACTTCCTGATCTTCGGCGTCATCCTCGCCTTCCTCGGCCTCGCCGTCATCCGCAGAGTGCCGGTCTACGAGACCTTCGTCCAGGGGGCGAAGGAGGGCTTCGAGGTCGCGGTCGGCATCATTCCCTATCTGGTCGCGATGCTGGTCGCCATCGGGGTCTTCCGCGCCAGCGGCGCCCTCGATCTGCTGCTCGACGGCGTCCGCTACGGCGCCGCCGGGCTGGGCATGGACACCCGGTGGGTCGACGGGCTGCCGACCGCGCTGATGCGCCCGCTGTCGGGCAGCGGCGCGCGCGGCATGATGCTCGAGACGATGAAGACTCACGGCGCCGACTCCTTCGCCGGCCGCCTGGCGAGCGTGATCCAGGGCTCGACCGAGACCACCTTCTACACCCTGGCGGTCTATTTCGGCTCGGTCGGGATCCAGCGCGAGCGGCACGCCGTGGCCTGCGGCTTGGCGGCCGATCTCGGCGGATTCCTCGCGGCGATCGCGGTCTGCTATCTGTTCTTCGGCTGAGCTCCGGGAGCGCCCCAGAACCACTCGGCGGCCGCTTCTCCGAGGTGGGTGAAGAAGCCGGCCGCTTCGGTCTCGTACTCGTAACGGTCGTCGTTGAGTACGCCGTCCCGGTTGGTGTAGATCGTCGCCGCCAGGAAGAAGCCGCGGCCGCTGCCGGCGTCGACGATCCAGGCGTTCTCGGTCGAGAAGCCGTAGGCGCGGCCGATCTTGTTGTGGATCCGTACCCGCTCGGCGGGCACGACGCGCGTGATCCCGGGGAGCAGGAACTTTCCCCAGGCGTCGGGGTACTCCGCGGGATCGTAGACCGGGTCGCCCGACTCGCGCGGGAAGCGCGCCATCAGGTCGACGACGAAGGCGCGGTCGACCGGGCGGAGACGGAAGGCGCCCCCCGGGCCGCAGTCTGCGTCGGGGCGGACCAGCTTGCAGAGCCCGCGCTGCAGGTCGACGAGCGACATCCGGTTCTTGCCGGCGAAGTCCATCGGCTCCTCGACCCGCTCGCCTCCGGCGAGAAAGGCGCGCCCGACGCGCAGGCCGGCAACGGCGGGCGCCGCGACCAGCGGCGGGGCCGTGCGCTCGGGCAGGGTGTGAGTGAAGCCGGCGCCGACCAAGTCGATGCGCGGCGCCTGGCGGTTCTCCTCCGGGCTGCGCGCCTCTTCGAGGCGGTGGACCAGGCGGGCCCCGCCGAGCCCGGCACGCTCGAGCGACGCCGCCAGGCCATCCTGTCCGGTGAGCTCGTAGAGCCGGTTGAACGCCTCGTTGTCGGAGACCAGGAAGAGCTTGCGGATCTCGTGACGGGCAGTGATCGTGCCGCCGGCGAGGTGGCTCGGATCGGCTTCTTCGAGACTCTCGCCGTCGAAGAGTGGGTGGTAGACGAGCGGGGTGTCGGGGCCGAGCTCGAGGCCGGTCTCCCCCGCGAGCTCCGCGAGGCGCTCGAGCGCCGCGATCGCCGCGAAGAGCTTGATCGAGCTCGCCGGGTAGAAGTACTCGGCGCCCGCGCGGTATGCCGACTGCCGGAGCACGGACCGGCCGCTGCCATCCTCCTCGAGCCACCCCAGGACGATCTGGAGCCGATGCTCCTCGGCCGACCGGGTCCACTCGGCGAGCTCCGGGTCCCGCGTCAGGATCCCGCCGAGCGGCTCGGGCGCCGGCAGGCGAGCCGACTCGCCGCCGCGGCAGCCGGAGCCGAGGTCGCTCACCGCGAGCAGCAGCGCGAGGGCGCCGAGCCCCCTCACGCCGGGACGGGTCGGCCGGAGATGGCCAAGTCGACCGCCGTCCGCTCGGTCTCCAGAATCGTCGCGAGCGGCTGGCGCGCGTTGATCCGCAGCATTCGTTCCCCGTCGACCAGCACCTCGGCGGGCCGGCCATGGTCGTTGTAATTCGAGGCCATCGAGATGCCGTAGGCGCCGGCCGAGAAGACCGCCACCAGGTCGCCCTGCGCCAACGGGGGCAGCCGCCGTCCGCGCGCCAGGAAGTCGCCGGTCTCGCAGATCGGACCGACGACGTCGCAGGACTCGAGCCCGGGCAGGTCGGATTGTTCGAGCCAGCGCGGCGTCGGCCCCGTCCAGGCCGCCGGCCAGACGAAGTGGAAGGCTCGGTAGAGCGCCGGGCGCAGCAGCACGTGCATGCCGGCGTCGCAGATCACGAAGGTCTTGGCGCGCCCCCGCTTGAGGTGCTCGACGCGGGTCAGCAACAGCCCGGAGTTGCCGAGGATCGAGCGCCCCGGCTCGAGCAGGACCTGCAGGCCGTCCGCGGCCCGCTCGGCGAGCAGCGGCACGATCCGGCGCGCGTAGTCCTCGAGCGGCGGCACCGCGCCGTCGGTATAGGGAATCGGCCAGCCGCCGCCGAGGTTGAGCACGGCGACGCGATGCCCGAGCGCCGCCAGCTCGTCGACCAGGCCGAGCACCACGGCGATCGCCTCGGCGTACGGCTCGACTTGGGGCACGGGCGAACCGATGTGGACGTGCAACCCGCGAAACTCGAGGCCGGGCCGGCCGGCCCAACGCGAGACCAGGTCGACGATGCGGTCGGCGTCGATGCCGAACTTGTTCTCTTCCTTGCCGGTCGTCGTGTACTCGTGAGTGTGCGGATCGACGTTCGGATTGACTCGCAGGCAGTAGCGCGCCGTCTCGCCGAGCTCGGTGGCGATCTTCGACAGGCGGGCGAGCTCGCTCTCCGACTCGACGTTGAACAGACCGACCGGGCCGCGCCCGGCCGGATCGGGGGCGCCGTGGGCGGCGGCGACCTCGCGCAGCGGGCTGAAGCGCCCCGAGAGCGCGGCGCGGACCTCGTCCTCGGACTTGCCGACGCCGGCGAAGACGATCTCGGACATCGGCGTGCCGGCGAGCCACCCCCGCTCCAGCTCGCCCCCCGAGACCACGTCCATGCCCGCGCCGAGCTCGCGCAGCAGGCGGCACAGGTGGAGGTTGGGGCTCGCCTTGACGGCGTACCGCAGCTTGGCGCCGAGCGGCGCGAAGAGCCCCGCGAGGCGCCGGTAGCTCGCCCGGATCGCCGTCGCCGAGTAGACGTAGGTCGGCGTTCCGACCGCCGCGGCGACCGCTTCGACCGGGACGTCGTCGGCGTGCAGTTGCCCGTCCCGCCATGTGAATGGGTTCATGTGCCGAGTATATCGGCGGCGATCGGCTCGACTCCGAGCCCTGGCCCTGCGGGCAGGAGCAGCCGTCCCTCGATCGTCTCGAGGCCGGTGAAGGGGTCCCTCTCGATCAGCAGGTTGCCGTCGAGGTCGATCCAGTCGACGCGCGGCGCGACGGCGAGCGCCGCGGCGATGCCGAGCGAGCTCTCGACCATGCAGCCGAGCAGGACCTTCAGCCCGTGCGCCCGCGCCGTGGCGATCAGCTCGAGCGCCGGCCCGATGCCGCCGCACTTGGCCAGCTTGACGTTGATTCCGTCGAACGCGCCGACCAGCCGGGGCACGTCGGCGGCGTCGTGCACGCTCTCGTCGGCGACGAAGGGGAGCGGGCTCGTGCGCCGCAGCTCGCGGATCTCCTCGAGCCGGTCGGCGGGCAGCGGCTGCTCGACGAACTCGACGCCGAGGCGGGCGAGCTCGGGCAGGCGCCGGCGGGCGCCGTCGAACGTCCACCCCTCGTTGGCGTCGACGCGGATCGGCCGATCGGTGGCGCCGCGCACGGCGGCGAGCAGGTCGAGGTCGCCGTCGGCGCCCATCTTGAGCTTGAGGACCCGGAAGGCCGCCGAGGCCGCGACCTTCTCGAGCGCCTCGGGGATCGGATCGAGGCCGATCGTCCAGGAGGTCGGCGGCAGCGCGCGGCGGCCGATGCCGAGCAGCTCGCGCACCGGCACGCCGAGCCGGCGCGCGGCGAGGTCGTACAGTGCGGCGTCGAAGGCCGCCTCGGCCGCGCGCTGGCCCGGCAGCGCGACGCGCCGCCCCTCCTCGGCGAAGGCGCGCGGATCGGCGAGGCGCGCGGCCATCGCCTCGAGCGCCGCGGCGGCCGACTCGGCGCTCTCGCCGTAGCGCGGGATCGGCGCCGCCTCGCCCCGGCCGATCACCCCCTCGTGCTCGATCTCGAAGATCACGTTGCGGCGCACCGAGCTCGCGCCGCGCGACAGGCGGAAGGGGGTAACCAGCTCGAGCTCGATCGTCCGGCAGGAGGTCGTCCAGTTCATCGATGCCATCCTACGTTCTCTCGGTTGTCGGGTCAGCGCCTGGGCGCTGCGCGGGCGAGGTTGCGGCGGAGCGAGCGCCCGGGGAATCTTTCAGCTAGGGGTGATCGGGCGGAGGTCGGTGGCGCTGCGTGAGCGGAAGCGGGAGAGGCGGCGGCGCCGCGGCATCGAGGCGACTGCCCTCGACTCCGAGGCCCGACCGGACTCCCCCTTCACTGGAGCCTTACGGCGGCGGCCCGGCCGCTCCGGCCCTCCCTTGCCGTCGACGATGGAGCCAGGAGAAGAGAGAGAGAGAGAGAGAGAACGAGAATGAGTGGATGCTGGCAAGGTCCGGGGAGGTGAGCGGGCGCCGGGGTGGAGGCGAGCCGGCGCTCGAGGTTGACCGGGCGCGGGGGGTCGGGGAGGATCGCGCGGATGTTCGAGTCTCCGTTCGCGGTTCTGGCGGCGCTCGCCGCGCTGGTGGCGCTCGTCTTCCGGCTCGAATCGGTGGCCGCGCTCGCGCCGCTCTTCCGTCGGCTGCCGGCGATCTTCTGGATCTACTCGCTGCCGATGCTGGCGACCTCGGCCGGGCTGCTGCCCGAGTCGAGCCCGCTCTACGGAGCGTTGACCCGCTACCTGCTGCCGGCGAGCCTGGTGCTGATCCTGCTCTCCTCGGATCTCAGGATGATCGCGCGCCTGGGGCCGCGGGCGCTCGCCGCGATGGTCGCCGCCACCGCCGGCATCGCGCTCGGTGCGATCGTCGCCTTCCTCCTGCTCGGCCGTGCGCTCGGGCCCGAGGCCTGGAAGGGGCTCGCGGCGCTCGTGGGCACTTGGACGGGCGGCAGCGCCAACTTGCTGGCGGTCGCGACCTCGCTCGGCCTCTCACCCGACGCTCAGGGGATCGCCATCGTCGTCGACACCGTCGTCGGCTACAGCTGGATGGGTGTGTTGATCGCGCTCTCCGCCCGCCAGGCCGCGCTCGACCGCCGGCTCGGCGCGGACCGGGGCGAGGTTGCCGCCATCGGACGGCGGATCGCCGACCGTCTCGAGCGCGATCGCCGGCCGACGACGGTCGCCGACATGACGCTCCTGGTCGGCCTGGCGCTCGCGGTGTCCGCGCTCGGCATGGCGCTCGGGCGGCAGATCCCACCGGTCGGCGACGTCCTGACCCCGTTCGCCTGGGGGATCCTGACCGTGACGACCGCCGGGCTGCTGCTCTCGCTCACGCCGCTGGCGAGCTACGACGGCGCCGGCGCCTCGAGCCTGGGTTACGCCGGGTTCTATCTCCTTCTGGCGTCGGTCGGCGCCCAGGCCGACCTCAAGAAGATCGTCTCTCAGCCGCTCTGGATCGTGGCGGGAGTCGTCGTCATCGCCGTGCACGCCCTGGTCCTGCTCGGCGCGCTCCGCCTGCTTCGCGCGCCCTCGTTCTTTCTCGGTGCCGCGAGCCAGGCGTCGATCGGCGGTTACTCCTCGGCGCCGGTGGTCGCCGAGATCTACCAGCCGGGTCTCGCACCCGTCGGCCTGTTGCTCGCCGTCGTCGGCAACGTGCTCGGCACCTACCTCGGCCTCGCCGTCGGCCAGCTTCTCGCGTTCCTTTCCCACTAGATTCCGTTCCGGCTCGCTCGGGATCCGCGCCGAGCTCTGGCAGGAGTCCAAAGAGCTCCATCTAAGGGGAGATGGGGAGACGCCTCGGCCGCTCTCACTGGCCTCGGCCAGTCGGGCTTCGTGCAGCAATCCAGGCCGAAAGCCTCGGCACTTCCGATGGGCAGCCGGTGCGAGCGCGGCGCGAGCGAGCGCGTCGAGGGCCCTGTCTCACGATCGGCGACGGCTCGTCCGGCGCCTTGCGCCGTTGGCGAGGAGCCGCGCGACAGAGCCGGGCCGAGGCGCTCGCCGCGAAGAGCGCCTCGAAACCCAGCCCGTCCACCCCTTAGGTGCCCTTTCCAGGGCGCACGAGCCGGCGCAGCGCCGATCCGACAGGTCGAAGCGTCCCGCCCCTTCGAGAGAGAGAGAAAGAGAAAGAGAGCCAGTGGTCGCTCTCTCAGATCTTGAGGTAGATCCGCTTGCGGTCGAGCCAGGCGGCGACGGCGAGCCAGAGCGCGACGTGGGTGGACGCCCAGGCGAGCGAGGCCCAGTAGTCCGGAAGGGCTGGCTCGTAGAGGGTGGCGTAGAGCCACTGTTGGAGCCGGACCGGTTCCTCGCCGGCGCCACCGCTCCAGCGGATCGCCCAGAGGGTCTTCGCCAGCAGGCCGCTGCCGACGTAGACCAGGATCGCGTTGCTGCCGAAGATCCTGAAGGGTTCGGCCCAGCGCTGCCAGCCTCGCAAGTCGATCGCCCAGTAGCAGAGCGCGAGAAGCAGGAGCGCGAAGCCGCTGGTGAAGAGGACGTAGGTCGGTGACCAGAGGTTTTTGTTGATCGGGAAGAGAGAGGCGAGCGCGAGACCCCCGGCGCCGGCCAGGAGGCCGGCGAGCGCGAGGCCGGCCAGCCGGACGCCGGTGCGGCGCTCGGCGAGCAGCCACTCCCCGGCGAAGATTCCGGCGAGCGCCGAGACGATGGCGGGCAGCGTCGAGAGGATCCCCTCCGGATCGCCCGGCCCCGGCGAGTAGAGCCAGTGGTGGTCGCCGAGCACCCGGTGGTCGATCCAGAAGGCGAGGTTCCCCTGCGGGGAGAGGTCGCCGGCGCCGAAGCCGGGCACTGGCACGAGCTTCATCGCCGCCCAGTAGCCGCCCAACAGTGCGAACGACAGGAGCGCTCGCCCGCGCGGCCGCAAGTGGAGGTAAGCCAGCGCGGCGGCGAGGTAGACCAAGGCGATGCGCTGCAGGACGCCGGGGATCCGCGCCCGCTCCCAGGAGACCGTGTAGAAGGGGTACCAGATCAGGAGCAAGCCGAGCGCGAAGAGCAGCGCGCTGCGGCGCAGGATCTTCCCGTGCACCGCCCGCCGCTCGGCACCGCCGGTTCGCTGGAAGCGACCGAGAGCCAGCGGGATCGCGACGCCGACGATGAACAGGAAGAAGGGGAAGACGAGGTCGGTCGGAGTCCAGCCGTGCCACTCGGCATGGAGCAGCGGCGCGAAGGTCTTGCCCCAGTCGCCGGCGTTGTTGACCAGGATCATGCCCGCGATCGTCGCGCCGCGAAAGACGTCGAGCGAGAGGAGGCGCCCGGGGGCGCGGGGAGCGGGAGACATCGCCGACGGCGAGCCTAGCGCGCTAGCATGCTGCCGGTGTCCGACTCCCTGGCAGAGCTCGAACGACGGCTCGGCTATCGGTTTCACGATCGCGGGTTGCTCGAGGCGGCGCTCACCCATCGGTCGCATGCACAGGAGACCGGCGGCGCTGTCCAGTACGAGCGCCTAGAGTTCCTGGGCGACGCGGTCCTCGGCCTGGCGGCCGCGGAGCGCCTCTACCGCGGCCTGCCGGCCGAGGCGGAGGGGGAGCTCTCCCGCCTCAAGGCCTGGGTGGTCAGCGCCGAGTCGCTGGCCCGGCACGCGGAGGCGCTCGGCCTCGGCGAGCTGCTCCGCCTGGGCGTCGGGGAGGAGCGTACCGGCGGGCGGCGAAAGCGCTCGCTGCTCGCCGATGCGCTGGAGGCGCTGTTCGGCGCGGTCTATCTCGACGGTGGCCCGACCGCGGCGCGCGCGCTGCTCGCGCCCTACCTCGAGGGCGCGCTCGCCGCGGATCCCGGCCGTGCCGGGGACGCCAAGACCCGGCTGCAGGAGGCCGCGCAGGCCCGTGCCTGGGAGCTGCCCGCCTATCGGATCGCGGCCGAAAGCGGGCCGGATCACGCGAAGCGATTCGAAGTCGAGGTCCTGATGCGGGGGGAGATCGCCGGCCGGGGCGAGGGACGCTCGAAGAAGGAAGCGCAGCAGGCCGCAGCCGCGGCCGCGCTCGTGGCTCTCGACTCGTCCGAACCGCCGGAGGCGGCCGGCGCGACCGACGCCGAGCCAGTGCCGGACGATGAAAGAAGTCCATAGAAGGGGGCGCCCCCTGGCTGAGGAGCGGCCCGTCGGCCGATCGCGGCGAGCCGGGCAGGCGCTCCTCTGCCTGTTCGGCGCGCTCGCGTGCGCGGCCTGGCTCCAGGGGCTGCGTGGGGTCGCGGCGCTGCCCCGGGTGGCGCGCGAGGCGCGCGCGATGTGCGAGGGGCTGCCCGACTACGCCGCGCTCGCGCGAGACCTCGGGGTGCCTCTCGTCGCGCGCGTCGCAGTCGTCGTCGACCCGCAGGAGGAGCGGGCGGGCGAGCGCTTCGTCTGCGCTCGCCTCGCGCTCACGCCCCGTCCCGTCGAGGCCCGGCCGCTCGGGGAAGACGTCGAAGTCGACCGCTTTCCGCAGCCACCCGCCGGATTCCGCCTGACCGACCTCGGCGGCGCGGAACCTGGCGCTCGACTCGAACCGAAGCCGCCTCGATGAACGGCGCCGCTGCCTGGCTCGCCTTCGTCGTGCTCCCGGGAGTGGGGGGCGCCCTGGCGTGGCTCCGATGGGGTCCGACGAGCGGCGCAATAGAGCGCCTGGTCTGGAGCGCCGGCCTCGCGCCGGCGCTCGGCCTCGGCTTCGGCTCGCTCCTCCTCGTCGCCTGGCGTGCCCTGTTCGGCTCGCCGCCCGGTCTCGTCGCCGGCGCGACGACCGCGCTGCTCCTGCTGGGCGCTGCCCGCTACGCGCCACGAAGCCGAACCGAGCCTCCCGCTTCACTGCCGCTTTCCTGGCGCCGAATCGACGTGGCGCTGCTGGCCGCGACCGCGACGATCACGCTCGTGACTGCCGTCCGCGCGGCCGTCGCCTATTGGAGCGAGATTCCCGAAGGGGCCTACGACGCGGTGGCGACCTGGAACCTGAGGGCGAGGCTGCTCTTCCTGGCGCCGGGCGAGCTCGGAGAGGCTCTCTCGGCGACCAACTACCCGCTTCTGCTGCCGGGCGCGATCGCCCTCCAGTGGTCCCTCGCCGACGGCCTCTCCGCCGTCGCTCCGCGGGCGACCGGCTTGGCGTTCCTCTTCGCGGTCCCCCTCCTGCTGGTCGCCGCCGCGCGCGAGCGCCGCGCCGGCCTCGCCGCCGCGGCGTTCTTCCTGGCGACGCCGTTCGCGGTCGGGCAGGGCGCGTCGCAGGAGGCCGACGTGCCGACCGCCTGTCTGCTGCTGGCCGCGGCCGGCCTCCTGGCGGCCTCGCTGCGCGACGGCGCAACGCAGGGAGGGCCGTCCACGGAGCTCGCCGGGCTGGCGCTCGGCTTGCTCTCGTGGACCAAGAACGAAGGTCTGCTCTGGGCTAGTCTGCTCCTTGCCGTCGCGGCAGTCACGGCGCCACGAAAGCTGCAGAGAAGGGGGATTCGGCTGCTCCTGGGCGCCGCGCCGGGAGCGGTCGCGCTCGTGCTCTTCAAGGCGCTCTGGGCGCCTGCTTCCGGGCTCTCGGCCTCGACCTTCCTCGGGGAGGGCGCGCTCGGCCGGCTGCTCGACCTCGAGCGCTGGGGGACGATCCTGCGGGCGCTCGGCGGGCGGCTGGATCCGACCGCAGGGGCCTTCCCCTGGGGGCTCTCCTGGCTCCTGCTGCTGGCGGCCGCCGCGCTGCTGCCCTGGCTCGGCGCACGCTCCGCGGACGAGGGCACGCGCCTGCTCGGCCGTCTCGCGATCGGCTGCCTCGCGATCCTGCCCGTCGTCTACGCCCTGACGCCGCTGCCACTCGGATGGCACCTCGAGACTTCGCTCGACCGGTTGCTGCTGCAGATCTACCCCCTGACGCTGCTCGCGGCGGCCGAGGCGGTGGCCGCGAGGTTGGTCGCGCGGCAATCGGCTGCGGCCCGGATAGAATCCGGCGTTCCATGACCACGACCGGTGTCTCCATCCGCAGATTGAGGGATCACGTCGGCGCGAGCGTCGAGCTCGCCGGCTGGCTCCAGGCCAAACGCTCGAGCGGCAAGATCGGTTTCCTGCAGGTGCGCGACGGCAGCGGCGTCGTCCAGGCGGTGGCCTCGAAGAAGGAGCTCCCCGAGGCCGACTGGGCCGAGGTCGAGCGCGCGACGCAGGAGTCGACCGTCCGGCTGACCGGCACGGTCACGGCGGACCCGCGCTCCCCGTCCGGCGTCGAGATCCAGCTGGCGAGCTTCCGGGTCGAGTTCCTGACCCAGGATTTCCCGATCACGCCGAAAGAGCACGGCACCGCCTTCCTGATGGAGAAGCGTCACCTCTGGATGCGCTCGAGCCGGCAGCGGGCGGCGCTGCGCATCCGCAGCGAGGTGGAGCAGGGGATCCACGACTTCTTCCACTCGCACGACTACGTGCGCATCGACTCGCCGATCCTGACGCCCGCCGCTTGCGAGGGGACTTCGACGCTCTTCCAGACCGACTACTTCGGCGACTCCGCCTTCCTCTCCCAGTCCGGGCAGCTCTATCTCGAACCGGCGATCTCGGCCTTCGGCAAGGTCTACTGCTTCGGCCCGACCTTCCGGGCGGAGAAGTCGAAGACCCGCAGGCACCTGATGGAGTTCTGGATGGTCGAGCCCGAGGTCGCCTTCCTCGAGTTCGAGGGGCTCTGCGCGCTCGCTGAGGAGTTCGTCTCGGCGCTGGTCGCGCGGGTGCTCGACCGCTGTAGCGAGGAGCTGAAGGTGCTCGAGCGCGACATCGCGCCGCTCGAGCGGGTGGTCGGCCCCTTCCCGCGGATCACTTACACCGAGGCGATCGAGCGGCTGCGCGCCCAGGGGAACCCGATCGAGTGGGGGGACGACTTCGGCGCCGACGAGGAGACGCTGATCTCCGAGGCGTTCGACCGGCCGGTGATGATCACCCGCTATCCGGCCGCCTTCAAGGCGTTCTACATGCAGCCAGCGCCGGAGGACCCGCGGCTTGTGCTCGCCCTCGACATGATCGCCCCGGAGGGGTACGGCGAGATCGTCGGCGGCAGCCAGCGGATCCACGACCACGACCTGCTGCTCGAGCGGATCCGGGCCCACGATCTGCCGATCGAGGCCTTCCAGTGGTACCTCGACGTGCGCAAGTACGGCTCCTGTCCGCACGCCGGCTTCGGCATGGGGCTCGAGCGTTTCGTCGCCTGGATGGGCAGGCTCGAGCACCTGCGCGAGACGATCCCCTACCCGCGGATGCTCTACAAGATCTATCCGTGACCAGGAAAGACGAGCCCCGGCGGCCGCGAGCCGGCCAGGGCGCCGTCGGAGCGAGAGGCGAGGGGGCTCAGGCCTGGCGGAGCCGGCGGCGGACCAGCCAGATCCCGCCGAGGGTCACCAGCGCGGCGAGCGCGGTCGAGCCGTAGGTCGAGAGCGCCGGGATCGCCTGCGCCGGCAGCGGCGGCCGGCACTCGCCCGGGCCGCAGTCGCCCTCGTTCGTGCAGGGCCCATCCGGGCAGGCGAAGGTACAGCGTCCCGCCGTCGGGCTGTCTTCGCAGCATTCGTTGGTGGCGCAGACGAATCCGGGCTCGCACGGAGTCGCCGCGTCGCAGTACGGGAAGGCCGGATCCCCGCAACCGTAATCCTGGATGCACATCGATTGAATCGCCCCGCCGTCCAGGATCGAGGTGCAGAAGCAGCCCAGCCCCCCTTCGGCGGCATCGGTCCGCCCCGAGCCGGTCAAAGGCTGCTGCGCCGGCAGCGCTGCGGCCAGGAGAATGCCGCAAGCGAACAGCACGAATCTCCGGATCACTGGTAACCCTCCGTTGGCGATCGTCGCACCCTGGATGCCGCCGCGATATGAAAACGAGTCTGCTCGTATTCTGGCCGCTGGGCTGCTCCCTGTCAAACTGCCGGGTGCGAGGCGAAGACCGGATCCCGATGCCACGCGGAGGCGCTGCCGGGCAGCGTCCGTTCGTCGAGCGCGTCGAGCAGCCCGGGCGCGGCGGCCAAATCGAGCTTCCGAGCGAGCGGTTTGCCGGAGGCGACGATGGCTTCGAGGTCGCCGAGCCCGAGCATACGCGGGTGGCCGTCGCGGCTGCCGGCGAAGTCGCAGTAGCGAAGATCGTCGTCGACCAGACGGAAACGCCCCGCGGCGACCAGGAGCGTCTGCACCAGGGCCTCGTCGGGGCAGATCGTGCGGCGAAACCACTCGATCCGGGGTCCGCCGGCGCGCACGCGAGCGGTGACCTCTTCGGCCGCGGCACGCCGCAGCG
>WYBK01000085.1 GCA_011525905.1 Acidobacteriota bacterium | reverse complement strand
GCCCGGCGCGGAGATCTGAGCGGGCGCGTCAGCCGCCGGTCAGCCGGCGGTAGAGGTCGAGGTAGGGGCGGACCTGCCGCTCCCAGGAGAAGTCCTTCGCCATGCCGTTCTGCATCAGCCGCTGCCAACCTTCCGCGTCCTCGAAGGCGCGCAGCGCCGTGTCGAGCCCCCAGCGCAACCCCTCCGGCGTGAAGTGGTCGAACGAGAAGCCGGTGCCGCCGCGAGCGACCGGATTCCAGGGCTCGACCGTGTCGGCCAGCCCTCCGGTGCGGCGCACCACCGGCGGGGTGCCGTAGCGCAGGCTGTACATCTGGTTCAGGCCGCAGGGCTCGTAGCGCGACGGCATCAGGAAGAGATCGGCGCCGGCCTCGATCCAGTGGGCCAGCTCCTCGTTGTACCCGCGGTAGTACCAGGCCTTCCCCGGGAAGGAGACCTGCAGCCAGGAGAGGAAGGACTCGTAGCGCTCCTCGCCGCTGCCGAGCGCCACGAAGCGCAGGTCGCGGTGGAACAGGAACTCGGGCAGCGTGTCGAGCAGCAGGTCGAGACCCTTCTGCGAGGTCAGGCGGCTGACCAGGCCGACGACCGGCGCGTCGCGCCGGTGGGCGAGGCCGACCTTGCCGAGCAGCGACTCCTTCATCCGCCGCTTGCCGGACAGATCGGCGGCCGAGTAGTGGTGCGGGATGTGCGGATCGCGCGCCGGATCCCATTCGCCGTAGTCGACGCCGTTGACGATCCCCACCAGCCGGTCGGCGCGCGAGCGCAGCAGGCCGTCGAGGCCGAAACCCTGTTCGGGAGTCTGGATCTCGCGCGCGTAGGTGCGCGAGACCGTGGTCAGCAGATCGGCGTGCACGAGGCCGGTCTTGAGGAAACTCACCCGCCCCTGGGCGAGATCCTCCGCGGCGAAGAGCTGGGCGTGCGCGGCCAGGCCGAGCTCGTCGAGCACCTCGCGGCCGTAGATCCCCTGATAGCCCAGGTTGTGCAGGGTCAGCACCGTGCGCGAGCGCGCGAAGAGCCGGTCCCAGGCATAGAGTGTGCGCAGGTAGATCGGCACGAGCGCGGCGTGCCAGTCGTGGACGTGGAAAACGTCCGGTCCCCAGCCCATGCGCTGGCAGCTCTCGATCGCCGCGCGCGCGAGCAGGGTGAATCTCAGGTACTCGTCCCAGTCGCCCGAGTAGATCCCTTCGTGATGGTAGAGCGCCGGGCAGTGGACGAAATAGACGTCCGGCCCGGAGGGGGGCAGGCGGGTCGTGAAGACCGACCAGGTGAAGCGCCGGCCGCCGAGGGCGAGCTCGAGATCGCGCAGGAAGTCGACCGCGACGAACGGGAAGTCGAGCTGCGCGACCCGCTTGTAGAAGGGCAGGAAGATGCGGACGTCCTGCCCCTCGCGGGCCAGCGCGCGCGACAGGCCGGCGACGACGTCGCCCAGGCCGCCGGTCTTGGCGAAGGGCGACGTCTCGGCGGCGATCTGGCAGACCTTGAGCGCCATCAGATGACGGTCCCCGGCGCGAGCACCGCGTTCTTGGGGATGACGATGATGCCGCCGCGGATCGAGTAGGTCTCCGTCTCGGCTTCGAGCACGCCGGCCTCGTTGGTCAGCCGGCAGCCGTCGCCGATGCGCGCGTTGAAGTCGACGATCGCGTTGGCGACCACGCAGTCGCGGCCGATGCCCAGTGCGATGTCGTTCTTCGACCGTTCGTCGAGGCTCTCGAAATGGTTCGCGCCCATGACGATCGCGCGGTCGAGCACCGAGCCCTTCTGCACCACGGCGCGGATGCCGACGATCGAGTCGGTGATCTTGGCGCCGGTGATGATCGAACCCTCGCAGAGGATCGAGCGCGAGACCCGGCACTCGTTGATCTTGGTGCCGGGCAGGAAGCGCGGATGGGTGTAGATGCGGTAGTCCGGGTCGTAGAGGTTGAGCGGCGGCAGCGGCAGCGTCAGGTCGAGGTTGGCCTCGTGGAAGCTGCGGATGGTGCCGATGTCGGTCCAGTAGCCGGAGTAGGGGAAGGCGAAGACCCGGTAGTCCGCGAGCGCCGCCGGGATCACCTCCTTGCCGAAGTCGGCGTAGAGCGTGCCGTCGAGCATCTCGCGCAGCACGCCGGGCCGGAAGCTGTAGATCCCCATCGAGGCGAGCAGGCTGCCGGGCGGTGCGTCGAAGCCGAGCGCGTCGCGTGTCGCCTCGTCGAGCGCCAGCGCGTCGAGCGCCTCATCGGTCGACGGCTTCTCCACGAACTCGACCACCCGCCCGGAGCGGTCGAGGCGCAGGATGCCGAAGGCGCGCGCCTCCTCGCGGGTCACCGGCTTGACCGCGATCGTCAGATCGGCCTGCGCCGCGCGATGACTGCGCACGAACGCGGCGAGGTCCATCAGGTAGAGCTGGTCGCCGGAGAGGATCAGCACCTCGGAAGGGTCGTTGTCGTCGATCAGCCGGGTCAGGTTCTGGCGCACCGCGTCCGCGGTGCCCTGGTACCACTCGCGGCTCGAGACGTTCTGCTCGGCGGCCAGGATGTTGACGAAGCCGCCGCGGAAGACGTCGAAGCGGTAGGTCTGCGCGATGTGGCGGTGCAGGCTCTCGCTGTTGTACTGAGTCAGCACGTAGACGCGCGAGATGCCGGCGTGCAGCGAATTGGAGATCGGAATATCGATCAGGCGGAACTTACCGCCCACCGGCACCGCCGGCTTGGCGCGGTAGCGGGTGAGCGGCGACAGCCGCGTCCCCTGTCCCCCGCCGAGAATGGCCGTCACGACGCGCCTCATCAACCGAATCCCCCGTGGTCCGCAGTCCCTGCGCGCGGCTGTCGTGATCCTACTCCGTCCGCAGGATCTCGAGCCTCGCGGGTCCGGGTGCGACCGTGCCGATCACCGCCGCCCGGTGTCCCGCGGCGACCAGGCGCTCGACCATCGTCTCCGCGCCCGCCCGCGGCAGCGTGGCGAGCAGACCACCCGAGGTCTGCGGATCGGCCAGCAGCTCGAGCTCGGCGTCGGACATTCCCGGCGGGGTCTCGAGGCCGGCCGCGACGGCGAGGTGGTTGCCGGGCGTGCAGCCCGTCGAGACGCCGGCGGCGACCATCTCGTAGAAGCCGGGGAGCACGGGCAGGGCGTCGAAATCGAGCCGCAGGCGGACCTCCGACCGGCGCGCCAGGTTCCAGGCGTGGCCGGCCAGGCCGAAGCCGGTGACGTCGGTCGCCGCCGTCGCTCCGAGCTCGAGCGCGAGCGCCGCCGCCGCGGCATTGGTGCGCTCCATCTCGGCGAGCGCCGGTTCGAGCGCTGCCTCGTCGAGGCGGTCGGCCTTGAAGGCGTTGATCAGCACGCCCGTGCCGAGCGGCTTGGTGAGCACGACCGCCTGTCCGGGGCGCGCGCCGCGGTGAGTCAGCAGCCGGTCGGGCGCGGCGTCGCCGACCACGGCGAGGCCGAACTTGAGCTCCGGATCGCGCACCGAATGGCCGCCGAGCAGCGCGGCGCCGGCCTCGGCGACGGTCGCGGCGGCGCCCTCGAGGATCGCGGCGAGCGCCTCGGCCGGCGCGGCGCGGGGGAAGGCGCAGAGGTTGAGCGCGAAGAGCGGCCGGCCGCCCATCGCCCAGACGTCGGAGAGCGAGTTGGCCGCCGCGATGCGCCCGAAGCGAACCGGGTCGTCGCAGACCGGCGGGATGAAGTCGACGGTGGCGATCAGGGCGCGGTCGCCGTAGCGTATGACGCCGGCGTCGTCGCCGTCGTCGGCGCCGACCAACACCTCTCCCGTGCCCGGCGCGAGCCGGGTCACCGAATCCAGCAGCGAAGACAGGTCCCCCGGACCGATCTTCGCCGCTCAGCCGCCGGTGGTGGCGGCCTGCGACAGGCGGAACTTCCGCCGGGAGGGCTCCATGGCGCGATTCTACGCGCGCCCGGCGGCCTCCAGGATCTCGTCGACGATCTTGAGGTGGTGGTGGGTGTGGACGGCCAGGAAACGCACCCCCTGCCGGGGCGTCAGGCCGCCGAAGTAGGGGTGGCGGAAGAGCGGCCGGCGCTGCTCGAGCAGCTCGCGCCGGCCGCGCAGCTGCGCCAGACGCGATCGGATCTGCTCGATTCGCTCACGGATCTCGCCGGCGCCGGCCCCCACCGGCCGCACTCCCTTGGGCGACTTCGCGACCCCGCGCGGCAACCAGCCGAGCGCGAGCAGCGTCCGGCCGAGCAGGTTGATACCGCGCTCGGGCGGCTCGCCCGGGGACTCGAGCAACGCCGTGCCGCTCGCGAGCACCAACGTGACGTGATCGAGCTGTTCGGCGACCGACCAGCCGGAGACTCTCGCGGAGCGCGTTGCGAGCGCGTCGCCCGAGGCGAGCGCCGAGATCCGGTCGAGCTGCCCTTCGATCCGATCGAGCTCGCGCAAGGGAGTGACGTTGGGCGGGGTGGGGGAGTCTGGAGCCGACGGCCAGGATTGAACTGGCGACCTGCCGATTACGAATCGGCTGCTCTACCGCTGAGCTACGTCGGCCTGCGGCGCGGTCGGCCTGCGGCGCGGCGGGGATTCTAGTCGAGCGGCGCCGGCGGCGTCCACCGGCACCCGGGGGATTCAGGCGGGGTGGGGAACGACGTAGAGGAGGATCGCGAAGTAGTGCAGCACGCTGCCGGCGAGCACGCAGAGATGCCAGAAGAAGTGGTGGAAGCGCAGCCGCTTCCAGGCGAAGAAGACGAGACCCGCGGTGTAGCAGAGGCCGCCGCCGAACAGCAGCGCTAGGCCGCCGGGAGCGACCGTCGCGGCGAGCGGGCCCGCGGCGACCACCGCCGCCCAGCCGAGCGCGAGGTAGATCATCACCGAGATCACCCGGGCGCGGCCAGTGGCGAGCGACTTGAAGACGATGCCGCCGAGCGCGCCCGCCCAGACCAGGGTGAACAGCCCCCAGCCCCAGGGGCCGCGCAGCGGCCCGAGCGTGAAGGGGGTGTAGGTGCCGGCGATCAGCAGGTAGATCGCGGAGTGGTCGAGCGCGCGCAGCACCCGCTTGGCGCGCGGCAGCGGGATCGCGTGGTAGAGGGTCGACGCGGTGTAGAGCAGGATCAGCGTCGTGCCGTAGACCGCGCCGGCGGCGACCTGCCAGCCGTCGCCGGCGAGCGCCGCACGCGTGACCAGCACGGCGAGCCCGGCGATCGCCAGCACGATGCCGATGCCGTGGCTGACGCCGTGGGCGATCTCCTCGGCCTGCGAATAGCTGGGCAGCTCCAGAGCGCCTGCGCGGCTCCTCGGCATGGGTCACAGCTTACTGCGGCGGCCGCCGGGACGCGAGCGCTCGCGCCGCCGGAGGCGGCCCGGCGGTAGACTGCCCGGTCATGCCGCCCTCGGCCGATCTCTCGGCGCTGCGCGACGCCATCGAGGCGCTCGACACCCGGCTGCTCGATCTCCTGCGCGAGCGGATGGCGCTGGTCGAACGCGTCGCGACCGCCAAGCTCGACGCCGCCTGGCCCTTCCGCGACGCCTCGCGCGAGGAGCGGCTGCTGCTCCATCTGCGCGAGCTCGCGGCCGAGCGCGGTCTCGACCCGCACGAGATCGAGCGGCTCTACCGGGTGGTGCTCGACATGTCGGTTGCCCGCCAGGAGGCCCACGTGCGCGCCCTCGACCACGTGCCGTTGCGCGTCACCTACCAGGGGACCGAGGGAAGCTACAGCCACCTGGCCGCGCAGCGGCGCTACGGCGGCCGGCCCGGTGGGGTGCTGCTGTCGGGTCACGAGAGCTTCCGCGGTGCGGCCGAGGCGGTGGTCGGGGGGACCGCCGACCTCGCCCTGCTGCCGATCGAGAACACGACGGCGGGCAGCATCAACGAGACCTACGACCTGCTCTCCGAAGGGGGCCTGGTGATCACCGGCGAAGTGGTCGAGGCGATCGAGCACTGCCTGCTCGGGCTGCCCGGCGCTTCGCTCGAGCGGCTGCGACGCGTGCACTCCCACCCCCAGGCGCTGCGCCAGTGCGAGGGCTTCCTGCGCGACCACCCGGGGCTCGAGGCGGTCATCGAGTTCGACACCGCGGGCGCGGCGCGCAAGGTGCGCGACGCCGGCGACCCGTCCCAGGCGGCGATCGCCAGCGCCTCCGCGGCGCCGACCTACGGCCTCGCCGTCCTGGCGCGGGGGATCCAGAGCGAGGCGGGCAACGCCACCCGCTTCGTCGAGGTCGCGCCGACCCCGCTGCCGGTGCCGGCCGGGGCTCCGGCGAAGACCTCGCTGCTGCTCGCGCTCGCCGACCGCCCGGGCGCGCTCGGCGAGGTGCTCGGCGAGTTCGCCCGCCGCGGCCTGAACCTCACCAAGCTCGAGTCGCGGCCGATGCCCGGCAGCCCCTTCCGGTACCGCTTCTACCTGGACGTCCAGGGCCACGCCTCGAGCGAGCCCTTCCGCGCGGCGCTGGCCGCGCTGGCCCCGCTGGTCGCCGAGCTGCGACTGCTCGGCACCTACCCGGCCGCGCAGGCCGGCTGAGCGACCGCGCGGCACCCGGATGCCATCCCAGTCTGATAGCTTCCGCCGCCGGCCACCGGAGGAATCGATGAGCCCGTCCGCCGCATCCGTCGCCGCCCCGACCTTCGACGAGCTCCAGTCGCGCCTGGTGCCCCTCTGGCGCGCCATCCGCGACATGTCCGAGGAGGAGCAGACGATCGTCGTCGTCCCCTCGATGTCGGTCGATTCCGCGCTCGACGGCTCGCTGATGCAGGCCTACGAGGAGCGCTTCCTGTTCCTGCTGCTGCTGTTGCGTCAGCCGCGCGCCCGGCTGGTCTACGTCACCTCCCAGGAGATTCCGTCCGAGGTCGTCGACTACTACCTCGACCTGCTGCCCGGCGTGATCGCCAGCCACGGCCGCAAGCGACTCCACCTGGTGGCGCCGCGCGACGGCTCGGCGCGGACGCTGACCGAAAAGCTGCTCGAGCGGCCGCGGCTGCTCGACCGCATTCGTTCGCTGATCCTCGATCCGCACCGCGCGCACCTGGTCGCCTACAACACGACCGAGCGCGAGCGAGAGCTGGCGCTCGCCCTCGGCATCCCGCTCTACGGCTCCGACCCGAAGCACGACCACTTCGGCACCAAGAGCGGCTGCCGCAGACTGTTCGCCGAGGAGGGCGTGCCCCACGCCCTCGGCGCCGAAGGGCTGCGGACGCCGGAGGACCTGGTGGCGGCGCTCGCCGCGATCCGGCGCGAGCGCCCCGGCCTCGAGCGCGCCATCGTCAAGCTCAACGAGGGCGTCTCCGGCGACGGCAACGCCACCGTCGACCTCGGCGATCTGCCGGAGCCGGGCGACCCCGAGGAAGAGAGCGCGCTCCGGGACCGGCTCGAGTCGATGCGTTTCGAGCTCGCCACGCAGACCCTCGACGAGTACCTCGACAAGCTCGCGGAGCGCGGCGGCGTGGTCGAAGAGCGTCTCGCGGGCGAGGAGTTCCGCAGCCCGAGCGTGCAGATGCGGATCACGCCCTTGGGCGAAGTCGAGCTGCTCTCGACCCACGATCAGCTGCTCGGCGGCCCGAGCGGTCAGGCCTATCTGGGTTGCAAGTTCCCCGCGGACCGGGATTACGCCGGCCTGATCGGGCGCGAGGCGATGAAGGTAGGCCGCCGGCTGGCGCGCGAGGGGGTGCTCGGCCGCTTCGCCATCGACTTCGTGACCGTGCGCGCCGCGGGCGAGGCCTGGCGCGCGTACGCGATCGAGATCAACCTGCGCAAGGGGGGCACGACGCACCCCTTCCTGACGCTCAAGTTCCTCACCGACGGCAGCTACGACTTCGAGCAGGGCGTCTTCCGCGCGCCGGACGGAGTGGAGAAGCACTTCGTGGCGAGCGACCACGCCGAGGCTCCGGCCTACCGGGTGTTCACGCCCGACGACCTGTTCGACATCGCCACGCGCCACGGGCTGCACTACCACCAGGCGCGGCAGACCGGCGTCGTCTTCCACATGCTGGCGGCGCTCGGCGAGCACGGCCGCTTCGGGTTGACGGCGGTCGGGGACTCGGCGGCCGAAGCGCAGGCGCTCTACGACCGCGCGCTGGCGACGTTCGACGCTGAGGCGGCCGCCGCGCTCGCCGGCTGAGGCCCGGCGAGGGCGGGCGCCGCCGGGGTCAGGCGGTGGCCGCCTCCGGCTGGACGTCCTCGAGCGCGACGCTGACCAGCTTCGACACGCCCCGCTCCTCCATGGTCACGCCGTAGAGCGTGGCGCAGACCTGCATCGTCAGCTTGTTGTGCGTGATGACGATGCACTGCGTCTCGCGCGCCAGCTCGCGCAGCATGCCGACGAAGCGCAGGGTGTTGACGTCGTCGAGCGGCGCGTCGACCTCGTCGAGGATGCAGAAGGGCGACGGTTTGATGCGGAAGAGCGCGAACAGCAGCGCGATCGCGGTCAGCGCCTTCTCGCCGCCCGACATCAGCATCAGGTTCTGCAGTCGCTTGCCCGGCGGGCGCGCGACGATCTCGATGCCGCTCTCGAGCGGGTCCTCCTCGTCCATCAGGCGCATCTCGGCCTCGCCGCCGCGGAAGAGCTCGACGAAGGTGCGCGCGAACTGTTCGTTGACCTGCGCGAAGGTCTCGCGGAAGCGGGCGCTGGAGGTCTCGTTGATCTCGCGGATCGTCTGCCGGAGCGAGTCGACCGAACGCGCGACGTCGGCACGTTGCGCGGAGAGGAACGCGTGGCGCTCCTCCTCGGCGTCGTGCTCCTCGGCCGCCAGCACGTTGACCGGCCCCATCGCGTCGATCTGCTGCTTGAGACGGGCGAGGTCGGCCTCGAGCTCGGCCAGATTCGGCGGCTCGTCGCCTGCCACCTCGGGGGGCTCGAGGCCGCAGCGCTCGGCGAGCTCGGCGGTCAGGTGGGCTTCGTCGTGCTCGAGGCCGGCGAGCTCCACTCGGTGCTCCTCGACGCGGCCGCGCGCCGCGCCGTGCTCCAGGCGCAGCGCAGCCAGGGCCTCGTCCCGGCCGCGGACCTCCTGGCGCGCCGCTTCGACCGCTTCGACGCCGGCGCGCACCTGATCCTCCATGCCGGCGCGCGACTCGAGCGCCTCCTGCAGCTCCCGCTCGGCGCGCGCGATCGTCTCGGCGAGCTCGCCGCCGCGGGTCCGCAGCTGGACCGCCTCCTCCTCCCAGGCGGCATCCTGGCGGCGGGCCGCCGCCAGCTCCTGGTCGAGCCGCTCCAGCTGCTGGTCGAGCGAGCGCAGGCGCTCGGCGTAGACCTCCAGGCGGCCGCGGCGGCCCGCGCCGAGCGCGCGCAGCGACTCGCGCTCCTTGCGGACCTCCTCGAGCTCGCCGCGGAGCAGATCGAAACGGGCCTCCCGGTCGGCGTGGCGCGCCTCGAGCCGCTCGAGCTCGAGCCCCGAGTCCTGCTGCCGGCTCGCCAAACGGACCAGCTCCGAGGCGACCTCCCCCTGCTCGCGGCGCAGCGCCTCCGAAGTCGTTTCGAGCTTGCGGTGCCTCTCCGCGGCCTCGTCGCGGCGGGCGCGCGTCGCGGCTTCCTCCTGGCGCAGGCCGGCCGCGGCCTCCTGCAGACGGTGGATCCTCTGCGCCGCCTCGGCGCGCTCGGCGACCAGGGCCTCGATCTCGGCGCGCGCCGAGAGGAGCCGGGCCTCGAGGCGCTCGAGCTCGGCGGCCAGGTCCGCCTCCTCGCTCGACCGGGCGAGCGTTCCGGGCAGCGCCTCGCTCCCCTCGAGGTGGAGCAGGCCGCCCTGCAGCCAGAGCCGGTCGCGGGTCAGGAAGGCGACGCCCGGCCAGGCGGCTGCCAGGCGCTCGCCGGCCTCGGCGTCGTCGACCAGGAAGGCGGGTGGCAGGGCGCGGGCGAGATCCTCGGGCAGGTCCAGGGCGTCGCCCAGGGAGGCCACCAGGGCCGGGTCCGCAGGAGTGGGCCAGGGACCGCCGGCGGCCGGGAGCGGGCGGAGCAGCGTCGCCGCGCTCCGTCCCGCGGCGCCGAGGCGCGCCGCCAGCTCGAGCGGCGCGATCCCCTCGGGCACCAGAATGGCGTCGACCAGCGGGCCGAGGAAGAGATCGAGGCTGCTCTCCCAGCCCCGCAGGGCCGACACCCGCTCGGCGAGACGCTCCGCCGAACCCAGCCCGGCTTCGGCGAGACGCGTCGCCAGCTCGGCCGCCGCCGCGCTGCCGTCCTCGTCGAGCTCGGCGAGGAAGCGGAGCCGCTCGCGGCGGGCGGCGCGCTCGGTCTCGAGCGCCCGCAACGCCTCGGTGGCGGCGCTCTCGCGGGCGAGCAGGCCCTCGAGCCGCGCCCGCGCCGCCACCAACTCGGCGTCGCGCTCGCCGAGCAGCGCACCGAGCTCCTCGAGCCGCCGGTCGGCGGTGGCGAGCGCGGCGCGCGCCTCCTCGAGCTCCTCGCCGCGGATCGACAGTTCGTCGAAGAGGTGGCGTTGGCGGTAGCCCCCTTTCTCGCTCTCGATCTGCTCGCGGTGGATGCGGGCGCGCAGCTCGTCGAGCTCGCCCAGGGAGGCGAGTAGCTCCTGGCGCGCCGCTTCGAGCCTCGTCTCGGCCTCCGCGACGCCGCCCTCGACGGCGCGCAGCTTGGCGCCATCGGCGTCGACCTCGGCGGCGGCCCGGTCGTGCTCGGCGACCAGTCCACTGCGGCGCTGCTCGAGCTCGGCACGCGTCGCGGCACGCTCGCGCGTCTCCTCGAGCCGCCGTTCGGCGAGCGCGGCTCCGGAGCCGAGCCGGGACTCGACCTCGGCGAGGGCGCGGCGGGCCCCGGCGAGCAGCTGCTGGCGCCCTTCGATGATCGCGCCGAGCTCGGCCTGACGGCGGTTGCGGCTCGCCAGCTCCTCGCCGAGCGACTCGGCGCGTTCGCGCGCGGCGGCGAGCCCGGCCTCGCCCTCGTGGAGACGGGCGACCAGCGCGGCCTCGGCCTCCTGCGCCGCCCCGAGCGCTCGCCGCAGCTCCGCGAGTCGGCCGGAGAGCCGCGCCCAGCGGCCGAGGAGGACCTCGCGCTGGCGCACTTCGAACTCGGCCTTGCGCTCCTTGTAGCGGCGCGCCGCGCCCGCCTGGCGCTTGAGCGAGCGCAAGTTGCGCTCGACCTCGGAGAGGATGTCGTCGAGGCGCATCAGGTTGGCGCCCGCCTCCTCGAGCTTGACCTCGGCGACCCGCTTGCGCGCCTTGTAGCGGGTGATGCCGGCCGCCTCCTCGATCAGCTTGCGCCGCTCCTGTGGCTTGCCGGAGAGAATCAGGCCGATCTTGCCCTGCTCGATCACCGAGTAGGCGCGGATGCCGAGCCCGGTGTCCATCAACAGGTCCTTGATCTCCTTGAGCCGCACCAGCTTGCCGTTCAGGCGGTACTGGCTCTCGCCCGAGCGGAAGACGCGGCGGGCGATGGTCACGCGGCCGTCGTCGCTGCCGGCGAAGCCCGGGTCGGCGAGGAAGGTGAGCGAGACCTCGCCCATGCCGAGCGGCCGTCGCTTCTCCGAGCCGGCGAAGATGACGTCCTCCATCGTGTCGCCGCGCAGCGTCTTGGCGCTCTGCTCGCCGAGCACCCAGGTGATGGCGTCGGCGAGATTGGACTTGCCGCAGCCGTTCGGGCCGACGATCCCGGTCACCCCGCCGGCGAAACGCAGCTCGACGGGGTCGACGAACGACTTGAATCCGGAAAGCTCCAGACGGTCCAGCTTCAGCATCCCAGCTCCTCGCCTCGAGAGGGTCGCAAGGTAGCAGATTCGTGACGCAGCATACAAGATCTTGTGCT
>WYBK01000084.1 GCA_011525905.1 Acidobacteriota bacterium | reverse complement strand
GGGCGCTGCGAGAAGCTCCGTTTATGGGGGATGGTGCGAGCGGGGGTGGCGAGGGACTCGCTTCGCCGCTTCGAGCGTTCGGCGCGCGGCGGACCGAGCGCCGCTCGATGGCTCACGCAGCGCCCCGGCGCCAGGAACAGGATCCCCCTAGACGCCTTGGGACGCAGGCCCACGCGTGCGCGCTTCCCGGCGAAGCCGCCGGGGCGCGTGGTCAGCCGGCCTGCTGGACGAAGAGGACGACGGCCAGGACGAGGCCGATCAGGATGACCGCGACGCGCGCGCGGGTCTGGCCGATCGCCCGCGCGAAGCGGGCGCCGGCGTAGCCGCCGAGCACGGCGCCCAGGAGCATCCAGGCCGCGGCGACCGGCTCGACCGCGCCGCCGGCGAGGAAGATCGCCGCCGCCACCCCGTTGATGCAGATGCCGAAGAAGTTCTTCAGGCCGTTCATCGCATGGATGTCGGTCAGGCCGAGGCTGCCCAGGATCACCAGCATGAGGATGCCGATGCCGGCGCCGAAGTAGCCGCCGTAGAGGGCGACCCCGAACTGGCCGAGCCAGGCGCCCCAGGGGCGCACGGGCAGCGCGGGCGGCGCCAGAGCGCCGGCGAGGCGCCGGGCGCGCAGGGTCTGGAAGAGGAAGAGGCCGGTGGCGAAGAGCAGGAGCCAGGGAGCGAGGCGGGCGAAGAGCTCGTCGGGCGTGGCGAGCAGCAGCAGCGAACCGGCGCTTCCGCCCGCGACGCTCGGCAGCAGGAGCGTGCCGAGCCAGGCGCGGTGGCTGGCGACTTCGCGCCGGTAGCCGGCGAGGCTGGCCGCCGCGCCGGGCAGCAGGGCGACCGTCGAGGTGGCGTTGGCTTCGACCGCGGGGTGGCCGAGCAGCAGCAGCGTGGGGAAGGTGAGCATCGTGCCCCCGCCGGCCAGGGCGTTCATCGCGCCCCCGCCGGCGCCGGCCGCGACCAGGGCCAGGAGATCGAGCGCGCCCACCGTCCGGGAACGTATCATCGACCGCGGCGATGCCGGTCCTGATCTTCCGCAACGGTCCCCGCAAGGGGGAGCGCTTCTTCTTCGAGCGCGGCGTGCTGCTCGGCCGTGGGCCGCTCGCCGACCTCGAGCTGAAAGACCCCGCGGTCTCGCGCCGGCACGCCCAGGTCTCCTGGGCCGAGGAGCGCTGCTTCGTCGCCGACCTGCAGAGCGGCAACGGCACCTTCGTCAACGGCCGGCGGGTGGCCGATCCCGTGCGGCTCGAGGAAGGGGACGAGATCCGCGTCGGCGCCACCTGCCTGGAGTACCGGCCGCGCATCCAGCAGAGCCGCGACCTGTCGCTGATCTCGAAGATCCTGCTGCACGACCGGCAGCCGACCACCGGCTCGAAGACCCTCTCGCGCTCGGTGGTGATCCCCATGCAGGGGCGGCGCGCCGCCACGACCACCGGCAGCACCACGCTGACCGGCCAGATCAAGGCCCTGCAGCAGCGTCTCGACTTCGTCAACGCCGTCGGCAAGGCGGCGGCCGCGTCGCTCGACGAGGCGACGATCCTCTCGGAGGTCCTGCGCCAGGTGCTCGACCTGCTGCCCCAGGCCGATCGCGCCTTCATCGTGCTCTACGAGGAGGCCAACGACAAGTTCGTCCCCTGCGTCGCGCGCACGCGCACCGGCGCGGCGACCGAGATTCCCGCCAGCCGGACGCTGCTCATGGAGGTGGTCAAGAAGCGCCACGCGCTGCTGTCGACCGACGTCGGCGAGGAAGGGGGATTCTCGGCCGCGCAGTCGGTGCGGGCGCTCGACCTGCGCTCGGTGGCCTGCGTCCCGCTGGTCGCCGAGGACGAGGTCTACGGCGTGCTGCAGGTCGACAACTCGGAGCGGTCTCGCCGCTTCGCCGAGGCGGATCTCGAGGTCCTGGTCGGCATCGCGGGGCCGATCGCGCTGTCGTTGGCCAACGCTCGCCTGCACCGGCGGCTGCTGGACCGCGAGCTGCTCGAGCACGACCTCCAGCTGGCGCGCCGCATCCAGATGCACTTCCTGCCGCGCCGGCTGCCGAGCTGCGCGGGGTGGGGCTTCGCCATCGAGTATTCCCCCGCGCTCGCCGTCGGCGGCGATCTCTACGATCTCGTGCCGCTGCCCGACGGCCGTCTGGCGCTCGCCGTGGGCGACGTCTCCGGCAAGGGGGTCTCCGGCGCGCTGATGATGGCGCGGCTGACCAGCGAGCTGCGCTCCGCCGCCGTGCGGCGCGCCAGCGCCTCCGCGGTGCTCGAGGATCTCAACGAAGTGGTGCACGCCGAGTCGGCCGAGGGGATGTTCGTGACGCTCATCTACGGCATCCTCGACCCGCCGACCGGCAAGCTCGAGCTGGCCAACGCCGGCCACCTGCGTCCGGTGCTGCGCCACCCGGACGGCCGCTGCGGCGAGCTCGAGATCGCGACCGGCGCCGCGCTCGGCTTCAAGCGGCCGCTCGGCGCCCAGGCCTACGCCGTGACGCTGCGCCCGGGCGACCGCCTGGCGCTCTTCTCCGACGGTCTCACCGAGGCCGCCAACGCCCGCCGGGAGCTGTTCGGCTCCGCCCGCATCGTCGAGGCGATGCGGCGGGAGAGCGGCGGTACCGAGCCGGTGCTGGCGGCGATCCTGCGCGCGGTGCGCGGCTTCCTCGGCGACCGCACCTTCGACGACGACCTGACCGTGGTCTGCTTCGGCCGCGACTGAGCGGTCAGCCGCGCGGAGGCTTCTTCTGGCCGAGCAGGCGCGCGGCGAGCTCGGCGCGGCCGGGGTCGGTGGCGCCGGCGCCGGCCGGGCGCGCGGCGCGCCGCGCGTCTTCGTGACGCGATAGCAGATCCTCGGCCAGGTGCGAGACCTTGGCCGACTCGACGTTCTCCGCCAGCCAGGCGAGGGCGCTCTCGCGCGTCGGATGGATCGGGAACAGGCTGGCGAAGCCCGAGATGTCGAAGACCTCGCGCACGCTCGGGTTGAGCGAGGAGAGCGCCAGGCGGCCCCCGGCCGAGGAGAGGCGCTTGCCGGTCATCAACAGCACGCGCAGGCCGGCGCTGGTCACGAAGTCGAGTCGGGCGCAGTCGACCAGGATCTCGGCGCGGCCGGCTCCGAGCGCCTCGTCGAGCGCCTTCTCGAGCTGCGGCGAAGCGCGGGTGTCGAGCTGGCCGGCGAGCGCGACCACCAGGACCTTGCCTTCCTCCTTGGTGGCGATCTCGAAGGGCATGGGCGGCTCAGCTCGCGTGGAAGACCAGGTCGATCAAGCCGAAGCGCAACCGGGAGCCCGGCCGCAAGGGCTTCTCGACGCCGGTGGGCAGCCGCTCGCCGTCGAGCCAGGTGCCGTTGGCGGTGCCGATCTCCTCGCGCACGAAGTAGGCGCCGCCATCGCTCCGGATCTTGGCGTGCCGGCGCGAGAGCGAGCGCTTCTCGTCGAGCGCCGACAGGTCGACCTCCGGCGCCAGCTGCGTTACCGGGTCGAAGCGGCCGACCACCACCTCGCCGGAGGCCGGCAGGACGAAGGACGCTCCCGCGGCGTGGACCAGGCGCGCCCCGCCGGCGGGCGCCGCCGGCGCCTTGGTAGCGGGCGGCTCGGTCGGCGCGGCGACCAGCCCGCCGAGCTCGTGGCGAGGCGCGTCGCCGAGCACTTGGCCGGCGACCAGGTTCGCGGCCTGCGCCTCGTCCTCGTAGCGGCGCAGCCGGTGGCAGAGGCTGCGCAGCATGCGCACGGCGACCTCGGGATACTCGCGCAGCATCTGGTCGAAGGTCGACGGATCGACCGCCAGGAGCTTGGCGTTGGCGGCGACTCGGGCGCTCGCCGACCGCGGCCGGTTCTCGAGCATCGACATCTCGCCGAAGAAGTCGCCGGCCTCGAGCGTCGCCAACCGCTTGGTCTGGGGCCCGAACTGCCTCAGGATCTCGACGCGCCCCTCCTGGATGATGTACATCTCCTCGCCGGGCTCGCCCTCGCGGAAGACGAAGCTGCCGGTGGGGTGCGAGACGAGGAGGTGCGAGAGCGCGTCCTCGCCGGAGGCGGGCTTGCGTTCGTTGACCATGGAACGCCGGCATTGTAGATTCTGGCGAGCCCGCGAGTAAAGTCGAAGGTCACGGCCGGTCGCTCGGTCGCGCGGTGACCCGCCGGTCCGCGCCCGCCGGCCCGACCCATCGACCTGGATCCTCGAGATGCCGACGCGAACCCTCGACGACCCCTGCGACACCCGTCTCGATGCGCCGGAGCTGCTCGGCATCGCCGCGCGCATCCGCGAGTGCTCGACCCGGGCCTGGGGTCCCAACCGGGCGGTGACCATCGTCGGCCGCTCGCGCGCGGTCGAGGAGCCGCTCGAGCGGCTCGCCAAGGTCGCGCGCTTCCACGAGCCGGTGCTCATCCTCGGCGAGAGTGGCGTCGGCAAGGAGTCGTTCGCGCAGGCGCTGCACGTGCTCTCGGCACGCGCCAAGGACCCCTTCGTCTCGGTGAACTGTCCGCAGTACCAGGAGGGCAACCTGACGGTCTCGGAGCTGTTCGGGCACCGCCGCGGCAGCTTCACCGGCGCCACGTCGGACCGCAAGGGGTGCTTCGAGACGGCGGACGGCGGCTCGATCTTCCTCGACGAGGTCGCCGACCTGCACATGAGCGCCCAGGTCATGCTGCTGCGCTCGCTCGCCACCGGCGAGTTCCAGCCGCTCGGCTCCGAGTCGACCCGGCGGGTCAACGTGCGCGTGATCTCGGCGACCAATCGGGACCTCAACGCGCTCGCCGGCGACGAGCGCTTCCGCCGCGACCTGCTCTTCCGGCTGCGCTACTTCCAGATCGAGGTGCCGCCGCTGCGCGCGCGCGGCGACGACTGGAAGCTGCTGGCCGACCACTTCCTCGGGCGCCTGGCGCGTCGCTACGGCGTGCGCAAGTGCTTCTCGCCCGAGTCGGAGCGCCTGCTCGAGCGCTACACCTGGCCGGGCAACGTGCGCGAGCTGGTCAGCGTCTCGACCGCGGGCTACGCGCTCTCGGACGGCGACCGCATCGAGCCGCGCGACTTCGTCGACCACCTCGAGCAGGAGAGCCGCCCGGCCGCCTCGGAGGTCGACGAGCTCTATCGCAGGCTCTGCCGCGAGAGCGGCGACTTCTGGGCGCTCGTCCAGGAGCCCTTCCTCGACCGGGAGCTGTCGCGCAAGGAGGTGCGGCGCATCGTGTCGCGCGGCCTGCGCGATTCGCGCGGCAGCTATCGCCGCCTGCTCGAGATCTGGCGCATCCCGAGCGAGAGCTACCAGAAGTTCATGGACTTCCTGCGCCACCACCGCCTCAAGCCGAGCCACTCCGAAGACGAGAGCTAGAAAAGGCCCCGATCGGAGCTCACGCCGCCCAGCGGACGAAGCTCCTCGGGAGGGATGCCGCGGCCCTCGGCTGTTTGCAGCACGAGTGAGACCACCTCGTAGCCGACGAGAGACCGGCCGTCCTAGAACAGTTGATCCGGGCCTCCTTCGTCGAAAGCTCTTCGCCGGATCTCGCCACCCAAGTCCAAGACGAAGTCGAGCAACGCATCGCGCATGGTCAAGACTTCGGCATCACGCTTGGCGAGTCGCTTCGATGAGGCACCAATCGCCGCCACTCGCCGAGTCCTTGGAGGTAGCCGGTCCATAGACCGCGTCCAAGAGCTTCGGAAGCTACACCGTTGGGGCGTGACCAGAGATTCAGCATTCCTCCCCGATAGCCTGCATCGAATCCAATCTCGAAATCCTCCGCACTCTCCGGTGGACTATCGGCCACGTTCGGCAGCGCCCCGGCAGGTCTCGGCACCGGCAGCCAGAAGCAGTAGACCAGCGCTACGGCCAAGTAGAGAGGTGCAACCAGCTTCGGTAGCCAGCTCCACTTCGGTGTGTGGCGCTGCAGGGAGCGGAGCAGAGACAGAGATGAGATTAGAAGGATCGGGACGATGGTCCACAGCGCGAGACCCAGGCGCGACAGAAGCAGCCCGGGCCACATGAGTGCGCGTAGGCCTAGGAGCAAGAACCCAGGCACAGCGCTCTGTGGGTCCGGGTTCGTCGTGAATCCGTCGTCGAGGAACCAGAAGGCGCCGGTGTACAGCGCGAGAGCCATGACCATGAGCAGGGCGTCAATCGCGATTCTGGGCCTTTGCGAGGTCATGTTGGTCACTCCAGGTCCGGTTCGTTGAGGAGACTTCTCAGTGATAGGGCGTCTTGCGGGGAGAACAGGCGAAGCTTCCTCGCGGAATCAGCTGGGCTCACTCCAGATTCCATGAGCGATCCTGCTGCACCACCGTGACTCTTTCCGAGAAGGTCCATGGTGTAGCGGCCAATCCTGTCGAAGGCCAGGTGACCAAACTCGTGGCTGATCGTATTGGCGAGGAAGTTCAGCCGAGCGCCTTCAGTGAAGTCCTGCGCGCGAGCTGTCGAGACTCTGGCGCTCGAACCGATTCGTTCGCCGTCAAACTGATAGTCGGGGTTCTTCGCTCGGGTGACGTACATCGCCTTGTCTTGAATGACGACTCCTGCGAGCAGGTCTGAGGGCCGACTGAGGGAAGGGATGCTCTCATCGCCTTTCGAGAGAGTCCTGACCTCCTTGATACCGGCGGCGCGCCACTGGGCCGCGACGAGTAGCATCAGTGCTGTCCGCTCTTCCTCCGTGAGCGACGTCTTCGAGAAGTCGAATACTGCGATCAACGCCTCGCCGGTCGGGTCGATGAATCGCAATGGGTTGCCGTGTACGTACGCATACCGATTCCACATCTGTGGCTGCCGCATCGTCCGATCCAATGGCATGGCCGGATCGACGGAGAGGAACCTCCCCGCGACCGGGCTGCGAAACCGTGCATGCAGGTAGTCCGTGCCCCGACGCAAACCCCACAACCCAGGAGGTTGTCAACCTGGCGCTGGCTCTCCTCCGCGAGCCTTCCGCCTCCGCCATTCCCGCCGCCCGGTGCGATAGGCCACGGGCAGGAGAAAGAGAAGGGTATAGGCGACCGTGCCGATAGCCATGTGCTTCAAGACCCACATCCGCTGCGACCCGATCGGCTCCGGGCACCTCAACCTGAACCACAGGTCAACGCCCGAGTGGCGGCATGGTACGAGTTGACTTGCAGCCGCGATGGGAAGATCGAGCAAGCGAACTACCGTCGAAGGCGTCGTCAATTGGCTTGGCGGAGCGTCTCCCTCGGCTAGAGGCAGGCGGACATAGATCCATACAGAGGCTGTCAGCAGCGCTGCATAGCAAATCCGATGGCAGGAGGAACGCACGTGTCGCATCTCGACGCTCATGTCTACTCCTACGGGAACAAGTCCAAGTCGAAGTCGACGATTGGATTGAGCAGGTCTTTGTCGTAGACGTACCGAGTCGGCGCCCCGATGCTCCTTCGATACCTGTTCTCGAAGTTCACCGCGTAGCCCTCTCCGCGCAACGCGAGGACGAAGTCCCTTCCGCTCCCGCGAGCGTTGATCGTGGCGAAGTGCTTCGGAAAGACCTGTCCAAGTGCGTGGCCGACCTCGTGCGCGAGCGCAGTCGAGGCACTTCCCATTACGTCGCCGGTCATCTGCGGAAACTGTCCGGCCTCCAGATAGATCGTGCCGCCTCCAACTCCGTCCGGTTCGAACAAGCCGCCTCCCTCAGAGCCCTTTCCGCTGTCGGTGACGAGCGAGAAGGTGCCGCTGGCACCGATCAGCGTCAGAAGGCCCTTCCGGAAGTCGCTCCCGGCGGCGAACTTCGAGCCGGAGACTCCCTTCGCTAGAGAAACGGTGCCGTCAGCGTTCACGCGAATCTGATTGCCGCTGGCGCCGAGGGTGTTCGCGAGAAGTGCCTTCTGCGCGTTGCACTGGTCAGCGTTGCCGCCCTCGCCGCAGCCGGCAAGCTTGAGGACCTCACCCGTGGGGTCGATGTACTTCAGCGGGTTCCCGACGACGTAGGCATAGCGATTCCATGCCTGCGGTCGCTTCATTGCCCGCTTGAGCGAGAGCACGGGGTCGACGCTCAAGAAGCGGCCGGTGAGCGGGCTTCGGAATCGCGCATGCATGTAGTCCGTGCCCCGAGGCAAACCCCCGTCCGAGAAGGCCCTTTCGCCGGCGTAGGGCAGCGCCGTCCAGGTCTCGGCCGCCGCCGCGAGGCCCTGGCCGGCGAGGTCGACCGCGAGGGGCGGAGCT
>WYBK01000083.1 GCA_011525905.1 Acidobacteriota bacterium | reverse complement strand
GGCTCGGGGAGCTCGACTTCGAAGAGTTTGGGCCACCACTTGCCGGTGAGGTAGAAGCGGCCGGTGGTGGGGTCGTGGGCGATGCCGTTCAGGATGTCGGCGCGCGCGGCCTCGTCGGGGGCGAGCAGGCCGGTCGCTTCGTAGGTGGCGACCACGCGGCCGTCGGCGAGGTCGATGGCGACGATTTCCTCGGTCAGCCAGACGTTGGCGAAGAGCAGGCCGCGCGCGAGCTCGAGCTCGTTCAGGTAGCCGAGCTCGACGCCGTCGCGGGTGACCGTCAGTTGGCCGGTCGGCTCGAAGCTCTCGGCGTCCCGGAAGGTCAGCCGGCTCGTGCCGTCGCTCTGCACGAAGCGGCGCCCGTCGTACTCGAGCCCCCACCCCTCGCCGGTGTAGCGGAAGGCGGGCTGCGCCGTGAAGTCCGCGAGGTTCCAGACGTGCGCGACGCCGTCGAGCCAGGTGAGCTGGACCAGCCGCGAGCCGGCGCGCGCCAGCCCCTCGCCGAACTGGTGGCGCGGCAGCGCGACCTCGCGCAGCGCCCGGCCGCTCGCGATCTCGACCTCGCGCAGCCGCGAGGCGCCGGCCATGCCGGTGCTCTCGTAGAGCTTGCCGGCGTGGAAGAGCAGCCCCTGCGTGTAGGCGCCCGGGTCGTGCGGGTGGATCGCGACGACGCGCAAGGCGAGGCGCGGCGTGCGGGCGGGCGGGAGGGGGGCGGCGGCGAGGGTGGCGGCGAGCAGGAGGGCGGCGGCGAGGTGGCGACCAGCCTGCTTCGTCTTGCGTCGGCGATCGTGCTTCGACGGGGACACGCAGCCGAGCTGCATGTCCCCGGGCCTGCCTCGGCGATCGTGCTTCGACGGGGACACGCAGCCGAGCTGCATGTCCTCGGGAGGGCGTCGCACTTTCAGCCGCCCCAGGGGCCGAGGGAGCAGTCCCAATCGGCCTCCTCGGTTGCGCCGCTGCGGGGACACGCAGCGACGCTGCATGTCCCCGGGCCGGTCGTTGCGTCTCGACGGGGACACGCAGCGGAGCTGCATGTCCCCATTCCGGCGCCGATGGGCTCGCCGGGCGGCGGGGGCTGGGCGGCGTGGATCGGGGGCGCCGGGGGCAGGGTGCGCGCCAGGTGGCGGCCCAGGTCGGCGGCGAGCGCCGTCGCGTGGGCGCGCTCGGCGGCGTCGATCGGGTCGAGCTTGTCGAGCGTCTGCAGCAGGTCCGAGAGCGCGACGTCGACGCGCGAGCGGACCCAGGGCGCCGTCCCGGGCGCCGCGGCCAGCCGCATCAGCCGGTCGGCGAGCGCGCGCTGCGCGACCCGGGCGATCTCGCGCTGGCGCGGCGGCAGCGCCTCCGGATCGGCGAACACCCGCGCGATCGCCCGGTCGACGACCTCCTCGAGCGCCGGCAGCTGCGGATCCCGCCGGTGCTGGTCGACCAGGCGCGCCGCGCGCGCCGGCTCGAAGAGCGCCGCGAAGACCAGGTCGGCGCCGGTCGCCGCCGCGCCCAGCGCGTCGAACGCCGGCGCCGTGCGCGAGGCGAACTGCTCGCGGGTCGGCTCGCTCTCCGGCGGCCGCGGCGCCAGCAGGCGCAGGACCTCCTCGGAGAGATCGAGGAAGGCCGGGTCCGCGGCATCGAGCGCGAGCTCGAGGGCGCGGCGCTGCCGCTCGGCCCCCTGCGGGCGGACGCCGCGCTGGCCGTCGCCCGCGAGCGCGTGCCGGTAGTCGAGGCCGCCGAGCGCCTTGGCCGCCGCCGCCAGCTGGAAGCGGTGGTGGAAGTAGACCGGGGCGAGCACCTCCTCGAGCCCGGCGCGCGGCTCGCCGGCGGAGAGGTTGCGCTCGCCGAAGCGGGCGAGCGCCCGCTGGCGGACGCGCAGCACCTCGGCGAGCGTCGCCACGGGGTCCTCGCCGTTGTCCCAGAGGCTCGCGCGCGGCACCGCGCTCGAGGGGGCGCGCGCGTCCGCCTCGGTCAGATAGAACATCCCCGCCGCGAGCGTCTCGGCGACGATCTTCTCGAGCTCGGCCCACTCGTCGGCGCCGGGCGGGAGCTCCGCGTAGGCCCAGCGCGCGGCCGCGACGTCCCAGGCGCCGACGCCGGTGGCATAGGCCTGCGAGGCGTCGATCGAGCCGTCGGCGGCGATCGTCAAGAGCGGCGCCGGGTAGTCCATCACCGACGCCCGGCCGAAGGAGGATGCGGCGAAGTTGTGGCCGAAGCCGAGGGCATGGCCGACCTCGTGCGCCGCCAGCTGGCGGATGCGCGCCAGCGCCAGCTCGACCGGATCTCGCTCCCCCCCCTTGCCGCTCCCCTGGGCGCCCAGCAGCCCCTCGAAGAGCAGCCGGTCCTGGCGAACGCGCAGCGAGCCGAGCGTCACGTGCCCCTTGATCCGCTCGCCGGTGCGCGGATCGACCACGCCGCCGCCGTAGGACCAGCCGCGCGTGGCGCGGTGCACCCACTGGACGACGTTGTAGCGCGCGTCGAGCGGGTGCGCCCCCTCGGGGAGCAGCTCGACCCGGAAGGCGTCGACGAAACCGGCCGCCTCGAAGGCGCGCGCCCACCAGGAGGCGCCCTCGACCAGGGCGCTCCTCACCGGCTCGGGCGCGCCCCGGTCGACGTAGTAGACGATCGGCGCGCGCGCCGGCGAGCGCTCGGCGGCCGGGTCGGTCCGCTCGAGGCGGTGGCGGACGATCCAGCGCCGCTCCACCGGCCGGTCGAGCGGCGCCGCGTAGTCGGCGAGCGCGATCGCCAGCGAGCCCATGCGCGGGTCGTGCTCGCGCGGGCGGTAGCCGGGCTCGGGCAGGCGCAGCAGCGACTGGTGGAGCAGCAGCGTCACCGCCTCGGGCGCCGGCGCGGTGGCGCGCACCTCGGGGCCCGGCTTGGCGCTGGCGAAGGTGAGCAGCGACTCGAGCTCGACGTTGTCGGGGAAGGCGAGGCAGGCGTCGAGGTCGATCGCGCTGCGCTCCTTGTCGAGCGCGTAGCTCCCCTGGCCGGCCTCGGCCAGCCGGGCCGCCACGCCGTGCGCGTCGCGCAGCAGGAAGCTGGTCCAGTCGACCAGCGCCCGCCCCTCGCGGTCCTCGGCCAGCACCTCCCCCGCCCAGAGGACCGAGGTCGCGAACGACTGGCGCACCGCCGCGGCCTCGGCCGGGTCGGAGGAGAGCGCGCGGTAGCGCAGGTTCTTCGCCTCGATCAGCACGCGGCCGCCGAGCCGCCGCAGCTCGACCACCTGCGTCTCGCCGAGCCGCCCGCGATCGAGGCCCACCGGGTTCGAGCCGAGCCCGGTCACGATCCCCTGGACGTAGAGGTACTCGCCGAGGCTGCCGGCGGCATCGGGGGGCGGCAGGATCGCGTAGAGCTTGCCCGCGACCGGATCGGGGACGAGCTCGACGAGGCCGGTGCGCCGCTCGAGCCCGGCGATCTTGCCGGCGAGGTCGGGCGCCTTGCGCGCGGCGGCGGCCGGCTCGGCCTCCGGCTGCGGCCGCGGCGGCGGCGCCGCGGCGCAGCCGAGGGCGAGCAGGAGAGGCAGCGAGAGCCTTGCGAGGGCGTGACGACGGTCCATCGACTTCTCCTTCGGAGCTCCAGGCTAGCGGCGGCTCGGAGGCGGCGGTGGCAGGGGCGGCTGTCCGAGGCGCGCGGCGAGCGCGCTCGACAGGGCGGTGGTGGCGGCGGCCCAGGCGAGCCCGAGGAGCGCCGCCAGGACGAAGCCCCCCCAGGGCGCGGGCCCCTCGAGCGCCGCGAGCTCGCGGGCGCGCAATGCCAGGTCGTCGCCGAGCAGCAGCTCGCGCAGCGGCTCCCAAGGGGGAAGCTGCACGACCGCGAGCGACCCGATCTCGTAGGCGTCGCCGGTGAGCGAGAGCCAGGGGGCGTAGGCGAAGGGGAGGGCGAGTCCGAAGAGTAGCGCGCGCCGGCGGCGGGCCGCGGCGCGCAGCGCCCAGAGGCCGGGGAGCAGGGCGAGCAGGAAGGGGGCGAGGTCGGTGGCCAGGTAGATCCCGTCGCTGCCGCGGGTGTCGAAGCCCGAGAGACGCCCGGCGTACTCGCTGCCCGAGTGGACGAAGGGGAAGATCCGCGCGAGCAGCGCGGCGCCATAGAGCGGGTCGAGGTCGAGCCGTTCGACGGCGCCGCCGGTCGCCACGCAGCCGGCGACGTGGAGCAGCTCGTGCACCGGCACGTAGATCCACCAGCCGAGCGCGAGGCCGGCGAAGACCGCGAGCAGCGCCGCCGCGCGCCCGTCGAGCGCGAGGTCGAGGCCCGCGAGCAGGTCGCGCGCCGGAGCGGTCAGGTGCCGGCGCAGCGCCGCCGCGAATCCTCGCGGCTGCTCGTCGGCTCGCATCGCCGTTTCCAGATGCAACTCCCCTCCTCTCCCCTCACGGCGCCGCGGAGAACGACCACTCGGTCGGCGCGACCTCGAGCAGCCGCCCCTCCGGCAGCAGGAAGCGCGCCGAGACGAGCAGCGTCGTCGACGCCGCGGTCCACTCCACCAGGATGCTCCCCGACTCCCAGACCTCGCCCCCGTCGACCAGCGGAGCGTAGAGACGCGTGGTGTCGGCGTCACGCAGCGCGCGCATCGTACCCTTCTCGCGGCCCTCGTGCAGGAGCTCGAAGCGGTGGAAGCGCCCCGGCTCGACATCGCGGATCCGCCCGCCGAGCGCGCGCAGCTCGACGTAGTTGCTGTCGAAGAAGGCGAGATCGGTCGGCTCGTCGGCGGCGTTGCGCAGCCGGACGCGCAGGCGCAGGCTCCGCTCGCTCGCCGCCAGCCGTTCGAGCTCGAGCTCGAGCCGGGGCTGCGCGGCGGCCGGCGCGAGCGCCAGCTCGAGGCTCGCGAGCCCGATCGCCAGCCCCTCGCCCACGGCCGGCGCGCGGTAATAGAGCTCGCCCAGCCGGTGGCGCGAGTCCCAGGCGCCGACCCGCCGCAGCAGCTCCTCGAGGATCGGCGTCGCGGTGCGCACGACCCGCAGCCGGTCGCCGGCGGCGAGCCGCCAGTCGCCCACCCGCGCCGGGGCGCGGGCGGTGAACTCGAAGACTTGCCGGTCGACTCCCTGCAGGGTGAATCCGGGGACCAGCTCGAGCGCCCGCTCGACCACCAGGGAGCTCAGGCCGGGCCGGTTCGCGCGCCCCTTCTCGCGCCCGCCCGGGCCGCTCCAGACCAGGGTGCCGACGGTCGAGACGCCGAGCAGGTAGGGGCGGCCGAGGGCCTCGAGGCGCGCGAGGTTCCCTTCGACCGCGCGCAGGTCCCAGGCGTCGGCGTCCTCGACCTCGCCGGGGCGCTGGCCGTACAGGAAGCAGACGACGAAGTCGCCGGCCCGCGCCGCCTCGGCGGCGCCGGGCCGTTCGAGGTCTCGGCGCGCGAGGCCGGCCGACAGCTGCAGCCGCCCCTCGAGGCGGCGGCGCAGCACCGCGAGCACGCGGCCGTAGCCCTCCAGCGACCGGGGAGCAGGCAGATCGAAGTGCACCCCCTCGACCAGTAGGCCGGCGCGCTCGGCGTTGGCGACCAGAGTGCCGAGCTGCGCCGCGAGCGCCTCGCCGGTCGCGCCCGGCTCGAGGTGCGCGTCCGCCCATTCGCCGCCGACCACCAGCGTCACCGGCAGGCGGCGCGCGGGCGCGGCGAGCGCCAGTCGCTCCAGCCGCGGCGTCGAGCCGCGCCACTCGAGGCGCGCGGCGTCGACGAACAACGAGCGGATGCCGCCGGCTTCGAGTCGCGCCAGCAGCGGCGCGGCCGGCGGCGCCGACTCCGGGGCGATCCAGAGGGCGGAGCCCGGCGGCCGCTCCGCGGGTCCGCCGCCGGAGCAACCGGCCGCGAGCGCCGCGGCGAGCAGCGCCCCCGGCCCGGAGCGCGGCAGGCGCGGGGGCCTCGTCATTCCGCCGGGATTGTTATCACGGCTTCGAGGCCGCCGGTAGGGCGGTTGCGCGCCGTCAGCGTGCCGCCGTGCTCCTCGGCGATCCGGCGCGCGATCGGCAGGCCGAGGCCGGTGCCGCCGGCGTGGGTCGAGAAGTAGGGCTCGAAGATCCGCCCCAGCAGCTCGGGCGGCACCCCGGGCCCCTGGTCGGCGACCGCGACCGCCGCCTGGCCGTCGACGCGATAGACGCGGACGTCGACCCGCCCCGGGCTCGCGGAGGCGCGCACCGCGTTCTCGAGCAGATTGCGCAACGCGCGCCCGAGCAGGCGGGCGTCGAAGCGGGCCGGCAGGGGGTCCGCCTCGGCGACGAAGCCGACCGCCACCCCGGGCGGCGGCGCCGCCCGGTAGGCCTCGACTACCTCCCGCGCGGCCGCTGCTAGGTCGCCGGGGCGGGGGTCGAGGCGCGGGATGTGGCTGTAGATCGAGAACTCCGAGGCGATCGCGCGCAGCTCCTCGACCTGCCGCAGGATGTTCTCGGTACAGCGCTCGAAGACCCCCTCGAAGTGGCCGCGGTCGCGCGCCCAGGCCTCGCGCAGGTGCTCGGCCGAGAGGCGGATCGGCGTCAGCGGGTTCTTGATCTCGTGGGCGATGATTCGCGCCATCGAGGCCCAGGCCTCGAGGCGTTGGCCGCGCAGCACCTCGGTCACGTCCTCGACGACGAACAGCGCGGCCGGCTCTCCGGGCCCGTCGAGCGGCACCCGCACCAGCGTCCAGTCGCGCTCTCCGCCGCCGTCGCCTTCCTCGCGGAGCCGGGCCGTGGCCTGCGCCCGCCCGCTCGCCGCGCCCGTCAGGAAGGCGGCGACCGGCGCCAGCCGCTCCTGGGCGGCGACCCGCCCGCTCAGGCGCTGCCCCGGCTCGACCGCGAGCATCTCGCGCGCCACCCGGTTGGCGAGCAGCACCCGGCCGTCGCCGTCGAGGCAGACGACACCGGCGGTGACGTGATCGACGATCGTCTCGACCAGCTGCTTCTCGGCGAGCAGGCGCTCGCGCCCCTCCGCGATCCGGCCGGCCATCCGGTCGATCGCCGTCGCCAGGGCGTCGAGCTCGAGCTCGTCGGGCCGCAGGTCGAGGCGCGAGGCGCCGGCGGCGATCCGCCGGGTGCCGGCGACCATCTCTTCGATCGGCCGGGTGAAGCGCGCCGCCAGACGCTGGGCGGTCGCCACCAGCGCCAGGAAGAGGGCGAGCGTGATCAGCAGCGCCCGCCGCCGGATCCGCGAGGTCTCGGCGTGCGCCTCTTCCTGCTGCGCGAGCAGGGGCATGCCGAGCAGCAGACGCGAGCGCGTCGCCGGGCGGCCGGGAATCTCGAGCGGCGCGAACAGCTCGACGAACTCCGCGCCGGCGACGATCGAGGTGCGTGCCGCCAGCGCCTCGCCGGCGAGCGTCAGGCGTTCCCAGATCGCGCCCGGCACGCGCCGCGGCAGCAGGCCCGAGGAGAACAGCTCGCGCTTGCTCGAGGCGTAGACCTCGCTCCCCCAGTAGAGGTGCACCTCGTGGCGCACGACGCGCGACAGCCAGACCAGCAGCTCGTCGTCGATGGCCGTGCCGATGCCGAAGCCGGGCTCGAGCGACAGCACGTACTCCCCCAGGATCCGCTGCACCGAGGCGAGCGCGGCCTCGGCGCCCGAGCGCTGCTCGGCCGCCACGCGCCGGCCGAGCGACTCCGAGAGCAGGCCGTAGAGGAGCAGCAGCGGCACCAGCAGCAGCAGGGTGAGCACCAGCACCAGGCGCCGGGAGTAGGAGCGCACGGTGCGCGCCAGCAGGTTGCGAACCGCCGAGCGCGGCAGGCCGACGGCGAGCGCCGCGGCCGCCAGCAACGCGGCGGCCGCCAGGGCGCCCGCCGCGATCAGCGCCGAGCGCTCGAGCGCGCCGGTCGGGGTGAGCGCCGGCAGCAGGAGCGCTACCGAGGCCCCCGGACCGGCGGCGAGGGCGAAGCGGCTGCGCCCGGCCGGCGTGGCGACGCTCGCCCGGAAGCCGCCCGGCAGCCGCTCGAGCAGCGCGAGCGCCGGAGTGCCCTCCTTCCAGGGCGTCGTCTCGATCCGGCCGGCGCCGTCGTAGACCACCCAGATCGCCTCCTCGGGGAGCCCGGCGAGGCGGCTGCGCGCCGGTCCGCCGCGCAGCAGGCCGGCGGCCAGGTCGACCAGCGGCGCCGGCGCACGGCCGAAGCCGGGTCGCGGCACGGCCCACCAGTGCAAGCGGCCGCCGTCCGCTCGCTCGAGCGAGCCGCTGCGCAGCCGGTCGCGCCAGGCGGAAGGGACGGCGTCGAGCCAGCGGGTCGGGGCGAGGTCGAGCTCGCCGGCGTCGGTCAGCGGCAGGCCGTAGGCGAAGGTCGACAGCGGCGCCGCCGGGCGCTCGACGACGATCGCCGAGAGCAGGTCGGTGCGCGCGAGCGGCGAGCCGCGCCAGAGCGAGAAGGCGAGGTCGGTCGCATCGGAGATCGGCGCCGCCGAGGAGGCGAGCTCCTCGGCCCGGCGCGCGAGCCCCTCCTCGACCCGGAAGACGAAGGCGTCGACGGCGCCGGCAGCCGGCGGCAGCAGCGAAGCGACCGCCTCGGCGCTCGCTTGCCGGTCGCGCTCGCGGCTGCCCGAGGTCCAGGCGCCCCCCGCGATCAGGGCGGCGACCAACGCCGCCGCCGCCAGTGGCACCGGTTCCCGCAACCGGCGCGGCGTCAGCCAGGAAGCGAGGGCGACTCCGGCCAGCGCGCCGGCGCCGCCGCCGAGCAGCGGCTGGTCGGCGGCCGCGGCCGCCAGCAGCGCGGCGCCGAGCGCGGAGAACAGCGGCGGGTCCCCGGGGGTGCGGCCGGCGGCGGCGCCGGCGCAGGCGGCGCCGAGAACGCCGGCGAGCAGCGCCAGCCGGAGCGCCACGCCACCCGCCCCCCCCACCAGCTCGAGGCCGAGCGGCTCGGCGCTCCAGACGAAGGCGAGCGCCGCCACCGCCGGCGCCGCCAGGGCGCCGAGCAGCGCGCGACTGCGGGCCGCGCCGGCCCGTCGCCCGGCGAGCCAACCGAGCGCGCCGAGCGCGAGACCGGCCGCCAGCGCCAGAGTCGCCGCCGGCGACGCGCCGGCGGCGCGCGCGCCGCCGACCAGGCCGGCGGCGGCGACCGCGGCCACCGCGAGCGCCGGCACGCGCCAGG
>WYBK01000082.1 GCA_011525905.1 Acidobacteriota bacterium | reverse complement strand
TGAAGGGCGTCAGTATAGCACGGCAGCATCGCCCGCCCGTGGAACGCACGACAGGGAAAGTGTGCAGCGCAGGGCGTCGCGCCGAGGGAAGCTGGGTGCGCCCGACAGGATTCGCCATCCGAGCGCAGCGAGGATCCGAATCCTGCCACTGAGGTCTAGGAGAGACTGGTGCGCCCGACAGGATTCGAACCTGTGACCTTGAGCTCCGGAGGCTCACGCTCTATCCAGCTGAGCTACGGGCGCGCGTTGGTGCGGGTGGAACTGGGGTGAGTGATGGGACTCGAACCCACAACGACCGGAGCCACAGTCCGGTGCTCTACCATTGAGCTACACTCACCGCTGAAAAGAACCACATCCGTCGGTTGGAGCTGGCCTGCCTGGAGGGACTCGAACCCCCGACCCGCGGCTTAGAAGGCCGCCGCTCTATCCAGCTGAGCTACAGGCAGCCTCGGACTCGTCGGACCTCGGGTCGGCCCCGGGATCGGACTCGAGTTCCTCGCCCTGGCGCGGCCCGCGGCGTACCACCTTCGGCGTCGGAGGGGGGAATTCGGGGCGCCCAGATTTGAACTGGGGACCCCCTGCGCCCAAGGCAGGTGCGCTACCTGGCTGCGCTACGCCCCGACCGGCGGCCGATCCTACGGCCGCCTCGCCGGGGGTGTCAACGCGCGCGCCCGCCGCTGCGCGGGCGCCGGCAGGCCCGCCTCACCAGCGGAAGGTGATCGAGCCGAGCGCGCGCCGGCCGAGCAGGTCGCCGCCGAACGACTCCCAGTGCTCCTCGTCGAGGGCGTTGGCGACGTTGAGGCCGAGCTCGACGAAGTCGTTGATCCGGAAGTTGGCGACGACGTCGACCGTGTCGTAGTCGAGCACGTCCCCCTGGAAGGGGCCGACCGCCCAGCGGAAGCCCTCGACCCAGCGGTAGGCGAGCGTCGCGTCGAAGCGGGCGCCGGCGTAGGTCAAGGCGCCGGCGTACTTGTTCTCCGGCGAGTTGGGCAGCAGCAGCCGATCGAGCCCGGGCAGCGAGTCCTGAATCTCGAAGTCGAACCAGGAGTAGTTGAGCGCGAGCGTCCACTCCGGCGAGAGATAGAAGGTCATGCCGAGGTCGGCGCCCTGGGTGTCGACCTCGCCGAAGTTGGTGTAGGAGGCCACTCCGATCATCGGCGTGCCGTCGAGGTTGGTGGTGAGCAGCGGATAGAAGCGGCCGAGCACCAGCTGGAGGACGGCGAGGATCTGCTGCTGGTGCTCGGGGGTCAGCCCCGCCGGCAGCGTGTAGGGGCCGAAGTTCGGGTTGATCCGGCCGAGTGGTGTGCCGAGCTGCGGCAGCAGGTCGGTGATGAAGTTGTCGTTCTTGCTGTTGTAGTAGTCGAGCGTCAACAGGAGCTTGCCGCCCAGCAAGCCGGTGTAGCCGACCTCCCAGGTCTCGACCTCCTCGACCTCGAGGTCGGCGTTGCCGAGTGCGAGGATCTGGGTGTCCGCCGTCTCGATCGACGAGGTCGGTCCGCCGCCCGAGCCGGGCAGCGCGCCGATCTGGAAGTCGGCGTCGAAGCCGCAGAGCACGCCGTCGAGCACGCAGATCTCCTCGAGGTTGAGGTAGCCGACCGAAGGGCAGGGAATGCCGCCGAGGGTCGCTCCGGCCGGGCAAGGGATCTTGCCCAGGTTGACCGCCGGGCCGACCTCGGCCTGCAGGAAGTACTCCGAGTAGTTGGCGGTCTGGAAGGCCTGGTTGTAGGTCAGCCGGATCGAGCTCTCGGGCGTGAGCGAGAAGACCAGCGCCGCCTTGGGCGAGAGCTTCGGCTCGTGCAGCGTCGAGTCGTCGTAGCGCGCGGCGACGACCAGCGCGACGCGGTCCGAGACGTGCCAGTCCATCTGGCCGAAGGCCGCCGTCGAGGTGCTGTCGATCGGCTCGAAGAGCAGCGTCTGGCGCAGCCGCTTCAGGTTGTCGCGGTCCTTGCCGAACAGGCGCGGCCGCGTGCGGGCGTTCTGGTCGGCGCTGTCGATGCGCCGGTCCTCGTAGGCGAGGCCGCCGACCAGCCGGAGGGTGTCGTCGAGGAAGGCGTAGTTGGCCTGCAGCTCGCCACGCCAGGCCTCTTCGTCGAGCACTAGGTTGATGCCGGTGGCGAGCGCGGTCTGCTCGTCCCCCTGGCGGCCGTTGCCGGTGACCATCAGGTTCCAGTGCGGCGTGGAGAAGTTGGCGCGCGCCCAGCTGCGCTCGACGTCGACCAGCTGCACGCGGCCGATGCCGGTCTGGAAGACCGGGCCGCTGACCTCGGCCCACCCACCCTCGAGGGTCAGCAGCGAGGTGTCGCCGTAGTGGCGGTCGACACGCGCCGAGGCGATGGTGACTTCGTCGTCGTCGAGCGGGTCGAGCGGCACGCGCTCCTGCGGCAGGCAGTCGCTGGTGATCGTCGCCGTGCAGGGCACCGCGTACTCCGCCGCGCCGTTGCGCGACACCGCGAAGTCGCCGCTCGAGCGGTAGCTGGCGAGCGCCTTGGCGAACCAATCGCCGCCGATCGGCAGCGCCCAGCGCAGGTCGGCGTTGAGCGTCGACAGCTCGCCGCCGGCCAGGCGGACCAGCCCCCCCTGGCTGTCGCGCGGCCGCTTGGTGATCAGGTTGAGCACGCCGCTCGAGGAGTTCGGCCCGTAGAGCGCGGCCGACGGCCCGCGCACGAACTCGACCTGCGCCAGGTCGTCCATCGGGAAGGAGACCGCGGCCCACTCCTGGGCGCCGAGGAAGGGCACCGAGGGGTCGCGGCCGTCGATCACCGTGGCGACGCGGCGATTCAGCGAGCTGTTGAAGCCGCGGGTGTTGAAGTTGTAGTCGTAGATGCCGCTCTGGGTGACCTCGACGCCGGTCTCGAACTCGAGCAGCTTCGGGATCTGCCCGGTCGCGGCGCGCCGCTCGATCTCGATCGCCGGGATGACGTTGATCGCCGCTGGCGCGTCGACCACCCGCTCGGCCTGGCGCGAGGCCGAGACCACGGTGATCGTCTCGGCGAAGGGGACGGTCGGCGTGGCGAGAACGTGGTCGAGCCGCGCCTCGGCGCCCGGGCCGACCTCGGCCCGCACCCGCTCGCTGTGGCCGCCGGCGGTGAAGACCACCTCGTGCGAGCCGGCGGGCAGGCCGGCCAGCCGCCAGGCGCCGCCGGCGTCGGTCTCGGTCGCCAGATCGAGCGCCGGGATGGCGACGGTGGCGCCGACCGCCGGGGCGCCCAACGCCCCGGTCAGCCTGCCCGAGAGGCTGCCGCCCGCGCTCTCCTGCGCGGCGAGGCTCGCCACGCCGAGCGCCGCCGAGAAAAGGCACCCCGCCATCCACCGGATCGCTCTCATCGTTCGCCTCCCTGGGCGTCGCCGCGCGCGGCGCGGCGCGAATCCTCAACGAAAGAAGTGTCGACTTTCCTACCAGCGGCTCCGCCCGGAGTCAAGCCGAGCGCGGCCCGAGGGCCGGCCGGCGGCGGGCGGCCGCCGCGCGTCAGCCGGCGACGTCCTCGCCGCCGTCGACCTGCAGGACGTTGCCAGTCAGCCAAGCGGTGCCGGGTGCCGCGAGCGCCACCAGGCAGCGCGCCACGTCCTCGGGGGTGGTCAGGCGCCCGGCGGGGTTGCGCGCGCGGGCGCTCGCGACGATCTCGGCGTTGCCCGGGATCTTGCGCAGCGCCGGCGTGTCGGTCACCCCCGCCTTGACGGCATTGACCGTGATGCCAGCCGGCGCCAGCTCGACCGCGAGCTGGCGCACGTGCGACTCGAGCGCGCACTTGGCCGCCGAGACCGCGCCGTAGGCCTTCCAGATGATTCGGTCGCCGGCCGAGGTCATCGCCCAGACCCGGGAGCCTCGGGCGAGCAGCCCCGCGCGCACCAGGTCCTGCGTCCAGTAGACGAGCGAGTGCGCCATGACGTCGAGGGTCATCTCCATCTGGGCCGGAGCGAGCGCGTCCTTCTCCTCCTCGGCGATGAAGGGCTTGAGCGTCCCGAAGGCGAGCGAGTGGAGCAGGGCGCCCACCGGCCGCCCCCCGGCCCGCCGGCCGATCTCCTCGAGGGTCGCGCGCCGCTTCTCGTGGTCGGCGGCGTTGACGTTGAAGAAGTGCGCCGTGGCGCCGGCCGCGCGCACCGCGGCGGCGATCTCCTCGACGTGATCGAGCCCCGCCTTGCGGTCGAGATGAACGCCGAAGACGTCCCAACCCGAGGCGGCGAACTCCCGCACGGCAGCCTCGCCGAATCCGCTCGAGGCTCCCAGCACCAGCAGCCAGCGTCGCTCGCTCATCGTCCCCCTCCAGGGCCGGGATTATCGCAAAGGCCGTCGACGGCCTCAGGCGAAGAGCACCGGCGCGCGCGCCTCGGCAGGCTCGGCGACCTCGACCACCTCGCCCGAGGCGGTGCGCAGCCGCCCCCCGCCGACGTCGAGCAGGCAGAGGTTGCGCCCCAGCCGCTTGGCCGTGTAGAGCGCCGCGTCGGCCAGCTCGACGAGCTCCTCCGGCCGCCGCACGTGGAGCTCCGGGAAGGCGGCGACGCCGAAGCTCATGGTCAGCTCGAGGGAGCGGCCGTCGGCGTCGATGGCGAGCCCCTCGATGCGCCGGCGCAGCCGCTCGGCGATCTCGAGCGCGGCGTCGCCCGCGGTCCCTTCGAGGAGCAGGACGAACTCCTCGCCCCCCCAGCGGGCGCACAGGTCGGCGCCCCGGCTGGGCGCCAGCAGGACCTCGGCGACGGCGCGCAGCGCCCGGTCGCCGGCGGCGTGGCCGAAGCCGTCGTTGATCCGCTTGAAGTGATCGAGATCGGCGAGCACCACGGCGAAGCCGCCGCCCTCTTCCCGGCAGCGCTCGAAGGCCTCGACCAGCCGCTGCTCGAGGACTCGCCGCGAGGCGGCGCCGGTCAGCCGGTCGGTGCGCGCCACCCGGTCGAGGAAGGCGCCGCGCACCGAGGCCGCCATCTGCGGCAGCAGCGCGTCGAGCAGCTCTTCGGCGCGCGGCTCGAGGCGGCGCGGGTCGCACCAGAGCCGCAGGCGGCCGAGCGGCTGCCCCTCGGCGGCGAGCTCGCGCACCAGCACCCGCCAGGCGCCGCGGCGGTGGATGCCGGGCAGCGCCGGAGGCTGGCGTGGCGGCGCCGGCTCCCCTTCCGCGAGCGCGCCGCCGGCCTCCGCCCAGAAGCTGTTCGAGCCCTGATCGGGGACCTCGAGCTCGAGCTGGAACCAGGAGAAGGGAACGATCGCCCGGCACTCGGCGAGGATCTGGTCGGCGACCGCGGCGAGCCCGGAGCCGCCGATGGCGAGCGCCGCGCCGGCGCGCGACAGCCGCTCGCTCTCGGCGAGGCGGCGGGAGAGCGCCCCGGCGCCCTGGGCGTTGCGCGCCGCCTCGCCGGCGAGCAGCGCGAGCGCACCGCCGAGCGTCGCGGCGAGCGGCCAGCCGGCCCGCTCGGCGACGGCGAGCAGCAGCGCGCCGAGCCCCCACCCGGCGGCGTCGAGCGCGAGCGGCAGCAGAACCTCCGGCAGCTCGGCGGCGAGGGCGCGGCGCGCGTGCCGCCGGAGGGCGAGCTCGTGCGCGGCGCTGGCGGCGATCCAGACCGCGGCGGCGGCCGCCAGGCGCCCCGCGCCCACGGGCTCACCGGCGCCCGGAGCCCCCCAGCCGCCGAGCGCCGCCCAGACCGCGCCGGCGGCGAGCGCCGCCAGCG
>WYBK01000081.1 GCA_011525905.1 Acidobacteriota bacterium | reverse complement strand
GGTGGGGGGGCAAGCCGGGGGCCCGCCCCCCCCCGGTGGCCGCGCGGCGCGGGGGGCCCGGCGCGCGGCGGCGCCCCCCCCGGACCTGCGGGTCAGGCCGGAGGGGGTGCCGCCCCCGCGGGAAGTCGATCGAGCAGCACGCGCGCGTCCTTCACCCAGCTCGGATCCGGGATCTCGCCCTCGAAGCCGCGCGCCCGCGCCGTCGCCTTCTGCTCCTCGAACCCGGCGAACGCCTTCTCCAGCACCGCGCGGGCCTGCTCCGGCTGGCCATTGGCCTCGTAGGCCATCGCCAGGTGGTAGCGGATCCAGCCGAGGTCTCCGTGATCGGGGGGGAAGCTTCCTTCGGCTTCCTTCAGGTACCCGATCGCCGCTTCCGGGATGCCCTTCTTCAGCAGCACCCAGCCGAGCGTGTCGGCGGCGTTCGGGCTGTCCGGCATCTCCGCCTTCGCCTGCTGCGCCAGCTCGAGCGCCCGGTCGAGTTGGTCGCCCTGTTCCGCGAGCAGGTAGGCGAGATTGTTCTTCGCGACGGCGAGCGTCGAGTCGATCCGGATCGCCTCTTCGTACTGCGTGATCGCGTCCTCCCGCCGGTTCTCCGCTTCGTAGAGCGTGCCGAGCGTGAAGTGCAGCGGCGCCGAGTCCGGTCGCGAGGCGACCGCCTGCTCGTAGGTCGTGACGCTCTCGGCGCGGCGACCGGAGCCGAGCAGATAGCGCGCCAGCGCCTGGTAGGCGGCCAGGTCGTTCGGGTTCATCTCGATCGCGTGCCGCAGCCGGGTCTCGGCCTGCGACCCCTCGCCGGCCACCACCAGCGCGATGCCTTCGAGCCGCACCAACGCACTGTCGTCCGGCTCGGCCTGTTGCGCCTTGCGCAATCGCTCGAGCGACTCGCCGATGCGACCCGTGGCGGCATCGAGCCGCAGCATCGACTCGAGGATCTCGGCATGGTTCGGCCGCTCGTCGAGGGCCGCGAGCAGCTTCTCGCGCGCGATGTCCGCCTTGCCCTGCAGCATCGCGATCCGCCCGAGGGCGAAGTGCACCTCCGCGCTCCGCTCGCTCAGCGGAATCGCCTCGAGCTCTACGCGCGCCTCCTCAGCCTTGCCCTGGTTCACGAGGTTCTGCGCGAGCAGCACGCGGATGTCCCGATCGCCCGGCCGCTGGCGCAGGATCCGGCGCGCCTCCTCGATCGCCAGATCATTCTCGCCGAGCGCCGCGTGGATGCGCGCGAGCAGCCGCCGCGCTTCGAGGAATTCCGCATCGATCTGGATCGCCCGCAACGCCTCCGCCCGCGCCTGTTGGCGCTCGCCTTGCACCAGCAACGCCGTCGCCAGCAGGAAGTGCGCCTGCGCCCAGTCGCCGCGGGTATCGAGCGCGCGGCGCAGCGCCACGACGGCCTCGGCCGGCTTGCCTTCGGCCAGATCCAGCTTGGCGGCGACGAAGTTCCCTTCTGCGGAACCGGCGTCCTCGGCCAGCACCTCCGCCACGATCGCGCGGCCCTGCACGAGCAGCTCGCGCTCGCCCTGCTTGACGCCTCGATCGATCAACAGCTCCGCCTTGCGCAGCCGCGCCGGCACGTGCGCCGGATCGAGCGCGAGGGCTCGCTCGGCGGCCTCCAGCGCGCCGTCGATGTCGCCGTTGCGGCCGCGATACGCCGAGAGGATCAGCAGCGGCGCGACCTCGTCCGGCCGCGCCTCGGTCGCCTCCTCGATCATCTGGTCGGCGCGCTGCGGATCGCCCCGCGAGTGGTAGAAGCGGGCCAGCGCGTAGATCATCTCGATGTTGCGGTCGCTTGCGTCGATGCCCTCTTGCAGCGTCTTCTCGGATTCGTCGTAGCGCTCGCGCTGGTAGTAGAAGCTCGCGAGGCGCTGGTAGGCGTCGACGAGCGCGTCGCCTTCCGCGAGCTCGAGACCGGTGCGGAACGCGGCCAGCGCGGCTGCGTCGCGATCGCGATCGAGGCTGAGGAAGCCGGCGAGCTGGAACCAGGACTGCGCGCTCGGATCCATCTCGACGAGCTTCCGGAACAACGACTCGGCGGCGGCATGATCGCCCTTGCGCGCGAGGAACGCCGCCAGCGTGCGCAACACGTCGGCATTGTCCGGCACCAGTTCGACGGCCTTCTCGTAGTCGGCCTGGGCTTCGTCGATCCGCTTCAGGTTCTCGAGCGCACGGGCCCGAAGCAGGTAGGCCTCCCACTTGTCCGGTTCGCGCTCGAGGATCGCAGCGGTCTGCTCGAGCGCCTGCGTGAACTCGTCCTCGGAGCCGAGCAGCAGGAACTGCGCGAACGCGAGCCGCGCGTCGAGGTTCTCCGGATCGATCCGGACGGTCTCCTGCAGCTCCCAGTACGCCTTTCCGACGTCGCGCGTCGCCAGGTACGCCTTGGCCAGGCCGAAGTGGGCCTCGGCGTCGTTCGGCGCGATCTGCAGCGCGTTCTTGTACTCGATGATGGCCTCGTTCGGCTGGCCGCCCTCGAGCTGCTTCTCGGCCCGGGCCAGGTGCTCGGCGAGCCGGGTGGCGTCGTCCTGGCACGCCGTGAGAGCGCCGGCGCACGACAGCAGCGCGAGACAGAGAAGGCCGCGCGTCAGCGGACGCAGGCGGACGAATCGGCGATCGGCACAGATCATGGCGCCCCCGTGAGTGCCGCGAGAGAGCCTCGGGCAGCCTGCCTACTTATCCGATGGGGGCGTCCTCTTCAACGTCCTGGGCCTCGTCGTCCTCGAAGCTTCCCGACTCGGCGCCCCAGAGCCCCCCTCCGAGTCCGGCGTCCGGCTCGGCCCGGTTGCGGCGCCAGGACGGGTGCGTGATGCCCATGCGCTGGATCATGTAGTTGAGCTTGCGGCGGCTCACCCCGAGCAGCGCCGCCGCGTCCTTCTGGACGAAGCCGGATTTGCGCAGCGCCGCCAGCACCAGGTCGCGTTCCACCGCGCGCAGCGAAAGCCCCTCGGCCGGCAGGTCGAAGTGCAGCGCGGCGCCGGCCGCCACCGGCGGCTCCGGCAGGTCGATGTCGTCGGCCTCGATGCACTCGCCGTCGGCCAGCAGCAGTGCGCGCTCGAGCACGTTGCGCAGCTCGCGGACGTTGCCGGGCCAGCGGTGCGCGCGCAGCCGCGCGAGGGCGCCCTCGGACAGCGCACGGGTCGGGCGCCCGAGCTCGTCGGCGAACTCGACGGCGAAGTGCCGCGCCAGCAGCTCGGTGTCCTCCGGCCGCTCGCGCAGCGGCGGCATCTGGATCCGGATCACGTTCAGCCGGAAGAACAGATCCTCCCGAAAGCGCCCGGCCTGGATCTCCTGCTCGAGATCCTGATTGGTGGCGGCGACGATGCGGACGTCGGCGCGAATCGCCTTGTTGCCACCGAGCCGGAAGAACTCGCGGTCCTGCAGCACGCGCAGCAGCTTGGACTGCGTGGCAGCCGCCATGTCGCCGACCTCGTCGAGGAACAGCGTGCCGCCGTGCGCCTGCTCGAAGCGGCCGATGCGGGTGCGGTCGGCGCCGGTGAAGGCGCCGCGCTCGTGCCCGAACAGCTCGGACTCGAGCAGCGTCTCCGGCAACGCCGCGCAGTTCACCTTGATGAACGGCCCGTCGGCGCGCGGCGAGAGCCCGTGGATCCGGCCCGCCACGAGTTCCTTGCCGGTGCCGGTCTCGCCGGTCACCAGCACCGTCGAACGCGACGGCGCGACCTTCCTCGCCATCGTCAGCGCCGCCTCGAGCGCCGCGCTGGAGCCGATGATCTGCTCGGCGCCGAAGCGGGCGGCGCGCTCTTCGCGCAGCCGGCGCACCTCGCGGATCAGGCTGCCGTGCTCGAGCGCTTTCGCCACCCGCACCTCGAGCTGCTCGAGCTCGAACGGCTTTTGCACGAAGTCGAAGGCGCCGCGCTTCATCGCCTCGACGGCGGTGTCGATGGTGCCGTACGCCGTCATCAGGATCACCGCGGTGCGCTCCTCGCGCTGGCGCGCCGCCGACAACACGTCGAGGCCGGTGGCGCCGGGCAGGCGCAGATCGGTGACGATGACGTCGTAGGCCGGCTGCGTCGGATCGCCGAAGCGCGCCAGCGCGCCGGATCCGGTGGCCTCCTCGTCGACACTGCCGAAGTCGTCGGCCAGCGCGCGCGCGATGCCGCGGCGCAACGTGTCGTTGTCCTCGACGACCAGCAGGCGGGCGGATCGGACGATGTCGAGCTCCGGACTGGCTTCCGTCATGCCGCTCCCCTCTGGTTCGCTTGCAGATCGTGCGCGGCGCTCTCGCCGGCGGACAGCGGCAGGCGCACCCGGAACAGGGCGCCGCCGCCGGCGTCGGCGGTGAGCTCGAGGCGGCCGCCGTGTCCGGCGATGATCTTCTGCGCTTGCGCGAGACCGACGCCGGTCCCCGCCTCCTTGGTCGTGAAGAACGGGTAGAACACGCGCTCGCGCAGATCGTCGGAGATGCCGGGCCCCGCATCGGCCACGCTGAACACCAGCTCCGGATCGCGCTCGGCGCCGGCATCGAGGTCCTCGCCGCGCTCGACGCCGACGCCGAGCCGCAGCCAGCGCCGCGTCGATCCGGCCTCCTCCATCGCCTCCATCGCGTTCACGATCAGGTTCGTCAGCACGCATTCGAGGCGCTCGCCGTCGGCGTACAGCGCCGGCAGGGACTCCGCGTAGTCGCGCTCCACGTCGCCGGAAAACGGCACCCGCGCGCGCGCCTTGGCGAACGACTCCTCGAGCAGTTCGATCGGATCGACGAGATCGCAGCGCAGCGCCACCGGCCGCACGAACTCGAGGCTCTCGGTCACGGTCTGCGCCGCCCGCCGGATCTCGGCGCTGAGCTCGTTCACCAGCGCCAGCTCTTCGGGGCGTTCGCCGAGGCGCCGGCGCAACAGCCCGGTCAGGATCTCCATGCCGGCCAGCGGGTTGCGGATCTCGTGCGCGAGGCCGGCCGCCATCTCGCCGAGCGCAGCCAGCCGGTCGCGCAGCCGGTCCTGCTCGGCCGTGCGCTCGTACGGCGTGAGGTCGCGGAATTGCAACACGGCGCCGCGCACGACGCCCTCGTCATCGCGGACCGCGGCCGCCGTGTAGCCGATCGTCGGGCCGGGACGGTCGCCGCGCCCGACCAGCGAGAGTTCGGCGCGCCCGGGCGCCTCGTGGCCATCGAGCGTCTGCAGCAGCCGCTCGAGCAGCGCCGGCTGGCTCGCCAGCGCCGCCCGGCAATCCTGCCCGATCACCGCGTCGGCTCCGCTTCCGGCGCAGCCGAGCAGTCGATGGGCCGCGTCGTTCAGCGCGGCGAGCGCCCCCGTCTCGTCGATCGCGACGAGCCCGGAGCGAATCGACCCCACCAACCAGCCGGCATAGAGCGAATCCCGCACAGGCACGCTGGCCTCATCGGACCCCCCTCCCGCCACCCTGAGCCGTG
>WYBK01000080.1 GCA_011525905.1 Acidobacteriota bacterium | reverse complement strand
GCGCTCGGCGATGCCGGCGGTGACCGCCGAGCGCCTCTGCCCGGACGCGATCTTCGTCCCGCCCGACTTCCCGCGCTACCGCGAGGTCTCGCGCCAGGTGCGTGCGATCTTCCTGCGTCACACCGACCTGGTCGAGCCGTTGTCGCTCGACGAGGCCTACTTGGACGTCACGCGGGAGAAGACCGGCCTCGCCTCGGCGACCGAGTGCGCGCGGGCGATCCGCGCCGAGATCCGCGCCGAGACCGGCCTGACCGCCTCGGCCGGGGTCGCGCCCAACAAGTTCCTCGCCAAGATCGCGTCGGACTGGAAGAAGCCCGACGGCCTCTTCGTCATCCGGCCGCACGAGGTCGAGGCCTTCCTGGCGCCGCTGCCGGTCGGGCGGCTGCCCGGCGTCGGCAAGGCGACCGGCGGCGCGCTCGAGGCGCTCGGCATCACGACGGTCGGCGAGCTCGCGCGCTGCGACCCGCGCGAGCTCGAGCGGCGCTTCGGCCGCTTCGGCGTGCGCCTCTACGAGCTCGCGCACGGCATCGACGACCACCCGGTGGTCACCGACCGGCCCGCGAAATCGATCTCCTCGGAGGACACCTTCGAGCGCGATCTGCTGCGCGCCGAGCTCGATCCGGCCCTCGAGCGCGCCGCCGAACGGGTCTTCGCGGCCTGCGAGCGCAAGGGGCTCGCCGGACGCACGGTGACGCTGAAGCTCAAGACCGCGGACTTTCGCGTCCTCACGCGGCGCGAGACCGCGCACCGTCCGATCGCCTCGGCCGTCGAGCTGCTCGCCGCCGCCCGGCGGCTGCTCGCGCGCGTCGAGCTGGCGGAGACGACCCGCTACCGGCTCGCCGGCGTCGGGCTCTCGGGATTCCCGGCGGACGACGACGGCGCGCCGGCGCAGGGCGAGCTCTTCGCGGAACCGGCAGAGGGGCCGCCCGAACGCGGATAGAATGCCCGCTCGGATGCACGAAGCCTCCCTCCCGAAACATCCCGTCCCCGAGTCCGAAGCCTCGTTCGACGACCTCGGTCTGCCCACCGAGCTGCGCCAGGCGGTGGCCGAGCTCGGCTGGACCCACCCGACGCCGATCCAGGCCGCGGTCATCCCCGCCGCCCTCGCCGGCCGCGACATCATGGGCCTCGCCGAGACCGGCTCGGGCAAGACCGCCGCCTTCGCGCTGCCGATGGCGGCCCGCCTGCCGGCCGGCCGCGGCGTGCGCGGGCTCATCCTCTCGCCGACGCGCGAGATCACGCTGCAGACCAAGGCGTTTCTCGACTACTTCGGCGCCGCGCGCCGCCTGCGCGCCGTCTCGCTGGTCGGCGGCCTGAACATCCGCCACCAGATGGACGCCCTGCAGCGCAAGCCCGACATCCTGGTCGCCACCCCGGGGCGCCTCCTCGACCATCTCGAGCGGGGCACGGTCAAGCTCGACCGGGTCGAGGTGCTGGTGCTCGACGAAGGCGACCACATGCTCGATCTCGGCTTCATGCCGCAGATCCTCCGGGTGCTCGAGACGGTGCCGCCCGAGCGGCAGACGATGCTCTTCTCGGCCACCATGCCGCCGCCGATCGCGCGGCTCTCCCAGCGCTTCCTCGCCGACCCGTTGCGCGTCGACATCCTGCCGCCGGGGCGGGCGGCGGGCGGCATCACCCACCGGCTCTATCTGGTCGACATCGACAACAAGCGCCCCTGCATCCACTCGCTCTTGAACCACGAGCTCGGGCCGACGCTCGTCTTCGTGCGACGGAGGAGCGACGCCGAGTGGCTCTGGAAGCTGCTCGCCAAGGAGGGGCACCCGGTCGAGCGGCTGCACGCCGACATGAGCCAGGCCGAGCGGCTGCGCGCGCTCGGCAGCTTCCGCGAGGGGCACCACCGGATCCTGATCGCCACCGACGTCGCCTCGCGCGGTCTGGACATTCCGGCGATCGAGCACGTCATCCACTACGACGTGCCGGAGACGGTCGAGGACTACGTCCATCGCGCCGGCCGCACCGCGCGCGGCGAGGCGACCGGCACCGTGTCGACCATCGCCACCTGGCTCGACAAGGAGATGATCCGGGAGATCGAGCGGGCGATCGGCCAGACGCTGCCGCGCTGCACCACTCCGGGTGTCGAGCCCTACGTCGAGAGGAAGCCCCCCAAGGCCATCCGCCGCCGCCGGCTGCGCTGAAGCTCCCGCCGGAAACCCTCTGGCGAACGCGCCGCGGCGGGAGTACCATCCGGTCCAACAGATCGACTCCGAAGGACCGAGTGGGAGGCGGCGATGGCGCGTTTCTTCGCGGGACGCTTCTACGCGTCGGTGGTCTTGGCAGCTCTCATCGCCGCGGCCGGCGAGGCGGCGACAATGCGCGTCTTCGTCACCTCGACCAACTGCAGCGGCAGGCTCGGCGACTGCACCGCCGAGGTCGGCGACACGGGCGTCGAGGCCGCCAACAACTTCTGCCAGGCGCGCGCCGCCGCGGCCGGTCTCGACGCCGGCGGCGCGATCTTCCGTGCCTGGCTCAGCGACACGAACGTCGACGCCTACTGCAACGTCCTCGGGCTCGATGCCGAGCTCTCCGCCTCGCCCCCCTGCGGGGTCCCGACGCTGCCCGTCGCCGGTCCCTGGATCCGCCTCGACGGCGTGCCTTTCGCGGCGTCGGTCGACGACCTCGTGAACCAGGGACCGATCACGCCGCTCGGCGTCACCGAGCTCGGAGCGTTCCTTTCGGCCGGCAACTTCTTCACCGGTACGACCTCGGCCGGGATCAACGGCAACAACGACTGCAACGACTGGGACGACGACGGCAGCGGCGGCTTCACCACCAGCTCGGGCAACTCCGACATCATGGGCACCTCCTGGGCCTCGGGCGGACTCTCCTCCTGCGTCGGCGCGCGAATCGCCTGCTTCGAGGTCGGCGCCGGGGACCCGCTCGTCTATCCGAGCGCCGCCGGCGCCCTCGCCTTCGTCGGCTCCGAGTTCGGGAGCGGGGACCTGTCGACCTGGGACTCCTCGGGCGGCGTGGACGGACTCCCCGGAGCGGACGCCGTCTGCCAGGCCCTCGCCGCCGCGGCACTGCTCCCGTTTCCCGAGTCGTTCGTCGCATTCCTCTCGGACGGGTCGGTCGACGCCGAATCGCGCTTGACCCTCGACGGACCCTGGGAGCGGGTCGACGGGGTCCGGATCGCGCCGTCGAAAGCGGGCCTGCTCGACGGTGTGCTCGACGCCCCCATCGGGATCGACGAACAGGGGGTGCACCAGACCGACTTCGACGCCTGGACCGGAACGCAGACCAACGGCACCTCGACCGGCTTCGACTGCCTCGATTGGGCGAGCGGCGACGCCGGCGAAGTCGGGAGCCTCGGCCGCCCCTGGCGTTCGGCGAACAACTGGACGGGCGGCTCCGGCGCGTGCAATCTGAATCGGCGCCTCTTCTGCTTCTCCAACCAGCTCCTGCTCGGGTGGGACTCGTTCGAGTCGGGCGACTTCTTCCGCTGGCCGGAAGTCGTCGGCGGGCCCTGAGAGAGGGACTACTCGCCCGCCTCGACCTCGAGCTCGGCGGCGCCGTCGGCGGCGCGGGTCAGGCGCACCCGCCAGGGGCGGCAGCAGACCCGGCAGTCGACCACCAGCTCCCCCTCGACGTCCTCCTCGAAGGAGACCTCGACCGTCTCGCCGCAGTGCGGGCAGTCGACGAGGAACTCCTCGAAGCCGGGGAAGCTCATGGCGCGGGCGGCAGCCGGCGGCGGGCGACCGGGTCGAACCGGTCGCCGCCGACCAGCAGATGGAGGCGCACCCCATCCGCCGCGAGCGAGGTGCCAGCCGATTCGCCGGCGCCCCGGATCGTCGCGCCGGCGGCGTCGTAGATCTCGACCCAGCCCTCGCCGAAGATCTCGTAGCTGCCGTCCGGCTTCACCCAGAGGACCGTCCGCTCGTCGACGCCGACGCCGAGCAGGTCGGGCCGCTCGAGCACTGACGCGAGGAGCCGGTTCTGCCGCTTGCGGGCGACGAAATGCTGGTCGAGCAGGACGCCCGGCAGCAGTCCGAGTCCCGGCGCTCGGCCGACGCTGCCGGCGGAAAGGATGGTGAAATCCCCCTCGCCCGTGATCATCGGATCGCTCATGCAGGCGGTGCCGGCCGAGGTGCCGCCGAGCACCCCCCCGCTCGCGTAGACCGCGGCGACCGACTCGCCGGCCGGAGTGCCGCGCAGCGCGGCGGTGATCCGGTTCTGGTCGCCGCCGGTCAGGAAGAGCCCCCGGGCGCCGCGGATCGCCGCGACGAAGTCGGGACGGTGCGCGTCCTCGGCGGTCGCGAGGGGGAGCCAGCGGACCGAAGTCGCCCCGGCCGCGGAGATTTCGGCCTGGTACTCCGGTCCCGCCTCGGGCCGCTCCGAGGCGGTTGGCATCACGACGATCGGCGCCGCCGGCCCGCCGGCGAGCTCGAGGAACTTCGTCCAGTACTGGACCGGCAGCTCGCCGCCGCCGCACAGCAGCAGATGTCCCCGCTCCGCCGCGGCACCACCCGGCGCGGCACTTCCCAGGAGGAAGAGCGCCCCGACCGCGAATCGGCTGGCACCTCGCCTCGAGCGAGCGAAGCGGCTGGCACCTCGCGAGGCGATCATGGAGCGCTGTCGGGTGCCGGGCGGAGCTCGAGGCGGGTGACGGCCGCCGCCTCGATCGCCCTGTCGTCCCATGGGACGGTGCGCGGCCGGTTCGCCAGGTAGGCGTCGAGCTGATCCGCGTAGTGCGGGTCCCAGGGGTGGCCCGACTGCCCGCCGGGCATGAGCGCGAGGGTGGCTTCGGGGTGGGCCGCGTCGGTCACGAAGCGCATCGACGGGCCGTAGGTGACCTCCTGATGCTCACCGCGCCAAGGGCCGCCGAAGGCGAGAATCGTGGTCGCCGAGCCGGGGACCGGGAAGGGGCCGCGGTTGAGCCGGGGCCCGAGCAGCGGCAGGCCTCCCAGCGCATGGTCGAAGCTCACTCGATGCAGGGCGCCGTAGTCCCAACGTGCGACGTCGGAGCCGAAGCGCGCCACCCCTTCGCGCCAGGCTTCGGCGAGCGCGCGCCCGAGGATCTCGCGGCGCCCCTCGGTCGCGGGCGTGCGGACGTCGTCCCACCAGGCCTCCGACATCTCTCCCTCGAGCAGCCGGAGCAGACGCCAGCGGGTCCCGAAGCGACCGATGCCCGCCGCCTCGGCCTCGTCCTCGAAGGCGGCGCGCTGCACGGCGCGCTCGAACAGGGCGAAGAGGGCCGAGGGTCCCTCGAGCGCCATCGCGCCGTCCCACCCGCCGAGCGCCGCGGCGGCGCTCGCGGCATCGCCTTCGAAGCCGTCGCCGAGCCGCGCGACGACGAAGCGCGCCCAAGCCGAGACCACGTCGCCCTGGAGCTCGACCAGCGCCTCGACGCTCCAGTCCGCGCGCTTCGCCAGCACCTCGCGGATCCGGTCGAGGCGGAAGGGAGTGTCGAAATCCTGCCCGAACCAGTCGGGCGTCGGCACGGGCAGGAAGCTGTTCGCGGTCGCAACGAGCCCTTCCTGCGGGTCGACCAGCGCCGGATTCGCATCCGCCGGCAGCAGGCCTTCCCAGCCCACCTCCGTCCGCCAACCGGGCGCCGGGAAGCGCCCGTCCCAGCCGAAGCGGGCGGGCGCCCGGCCGATCGGGGTCCAGAGCAGGCGCCCCGCCGAGTCGGCGGCGACCAGGTTCTGCGCCGGGAAGACCCAAGCCCCGATCGCCGAGCGCGCCTCCTCGACCGAACCGGCGCGCGCCAATCCGATCATCGCCTCGAGCTGGTCGGCCGGCTCGAGCGCCGTCCAGGCGACGCTGCGCGGCGGCACTCCAGGCTCGGCGTCGGCGTCGAGGAAGATCCCTCGGTCGGTCCGCTTCACCTCGAGCTCGACCGGCGCGCCGTCCTTCACCCGGATCGTCTCGCGCTCCACCTCGATCGGCACCCAGCCGTCGCCGCGCGCCACCTGCGTGCCGCTCTCGTCGACGCGCTCGAAGAAAACGTCGACGTCGTCGACGTAGAGGTTGGTCATCGCCCAGGCGACCTGCGGCCCCCGGCCGAGAGTGACGGCCGGCGCGCCGGGCAACGTCATGCCGGTCGCGCGGTAAGTCGGCGTGCGAATCGAGGCTTGGTACCAGACGTTGGGCAGCTCGAGACCGAGATGAGGATCGTTGGCGACCAGGGCGCGCCCTGCCGCCGAGCGCTCCGGTGCGACCGCCCAGTTGTTGCTGCCGAGGCCGCTCGCCTCGGCGCGCGCCTGGACCGGCGCGGGGGCCGGCGCCGAGGCGCGGGCGAGCGCCTCGATCTCCGGGAAGATCACGGTCCCGGATCCGCCGTCGAGCTCCCGCGCGCGCTCGGCGCCGAACGCCCGTAGGAGCTCGAATCGCTCGAGCTCGGGGGGAGCGTCGATCGGCGAGAGGTTGCGCGCCATCATCAGGATGAAGGAGAGCGTGTCGGCCGGCGTCCAGGGCTCGGGACGGAAGCGCAGCAGCCGGAACTCGGGTGGCAGATCCGCGCCGCGCGCGCCCAGCCAGGCGTTGACTCCCGCGGCGTAGGCCTCGAGCGCGGCGCGCGTCGGCGCCGAGACGCGCGCCGCCTGCGCCTCGGCGATCCTGCGGAAGCGCAGGCGGCGCATCCGGCGGTCGAGCCCGAGCGCGCGCTTGCCGAAGAGCTCGGAGACGCGCCCCGCGGCGGCCCGGCGCGCCAGCTCCATCTGGAACAGCCGGTCGTTGGCGTGCAGCCAGCCGAGCGTCCGCCAGGCATCCACCTCGCTCGTCGCCTCGACGTCCGGCACGCCCCAAGCATCGAAGCGCACGAGGACCCGATCGCCGAGGCCCGCCAGCTCGACGACGCCGGCGCGCTGCGGCCGCCCGCTGCCGCGCAACCAGAGAAAGGCGCCGGCGCCGAGGAGGAGCACCAGCAGGATCAGTCCCCCGACGATGCGAATCAGCTTGCCGATCGACATGGGCGAGCAGTCTACGACGCCTCCTTCCGGCGCCGGCCGCGGTGGGCCGGCTCGAGCCTCGCAGCCACCCCGCAGCAGGGACTGCCCGTCCCGCCTCCGGCCCCGTTCGCCGCGCCGGCACCCGCGGACCTTTCCTCGCTCGAGATGAGCCGCTAGGGTCGGCCGCCGGAGGTGCCCGACCATGCGATTCGCCGCCCCGACGCTCGCTGTCCTGCTCCTGCTCGCCGGCTCGCCGACCGGGGCGCAGACGCCCCCCGCGCCCCCCGCACCGCCGACCGCCCCGGCGGCGCCGCCGCCAGCCCCTCCGGCGGCACCGCCGCCGCCTCCTTGCACCGCCCCGGAGCACCGGCAGTTCGACTTCTGGCTCGGCGAGTGGCAGGTCGAAGCCCGCGGCAGCGTCGCCGGCGAGAACCGGATCACGCGGCTCTACGGCGACTGCGGGCTGCGCGAGGAGTACCGCACCGCCAACGGCGCCTACGTCGGCACCAGCTTCAACCTCTGGGACGCGTCGCGCCGTCTCTGGCATCAGACCTGGGTCGACAACCAGGGGCTCCTGCTGTTGCTCGACGGCCGATTCGAAAAGGGAAGCATGCGGCTCGAGGGCCGCACCCCGATCGCGGGAGGCGAGCAGATCGACCGGATCACCTGGACCCCGAACCCGGACGGCACCGTCCGCCAGCTCTGGGAGCAGTCGAGAGACGGCGGCGCGACCTGGACGACCGCCTTCGACGGCCTCTACCGCAGGAAGGGGTGAGTCCCTGGTAGCCTCCGCTCCCCGCCGGGCTCGAGCCGAGGCGCGTCGAGCCGCGTAGGGATCAACGGATGACGCTCTCGCCACGCGATCGCGCCGCGCTCGCCGCCCTGGCCACGGCCTTCGTGGCCTTCCTTGCCTCGCCCGTCCACGGGATCGCGGGTCCCTGGTCGGTCGCGCCCGAGGCGAAGGTCCGCCTGCTCTCCCGCTGGGCAAGCGCGCCCGCCGCGGGCGACGCCGGCCTCGGGGTCGAGTTCGAGCTGCTCCCCGGGTGGCACGTCTACTGGAAAAACAGCGGCGACGCCGGCTATCCGCCCGAGCTCGAGCTCGCCGCCCTGGGCCTGGGTCCGGTCGCGCTGCGCTTCCCGGCGCCCGAGCGCTACGAGCTGCCCGGCGGGCTCGTCTCCTTCGGCTACGAGGGGCGAGTCGTCTACCCGCTCGACGCCGCGATCGAAGCCGTTGCGCAGTCCGAGCTATCGCTCGCCGGCCGTCTCGACTACCTCGTCTGCCGCGAAGAGTGCGTTCCCTACACGGCCGAGCTCGAGCTCGTCCTGCCGGTCGGCGACCCGCGCGAGGACCCGAAGCTCGCGCCGCGCCTCGACGCCTTCCGCGCCCGGCTCCCGCGCCCGGTCGACGACGTCGAACCGCGCGTCGAGGTCGCCGCGCGCTGGCTCGCCGGCGAGTACCCCTGGTCGACGCTCGAGCTCCGGCTCGCCGCGCCCGGGCTCTTCGCCGCCGCGCCCGACCTCTTCTTCGCGCCCCAGCAGGCGGTCGAGCTGCGCCGCCCGGAGCTCGTCGCGACCGCCGAGGGACCCACTTTCCGAGTCCCCTTTCGGGCGCTCGACGAGACCCGGCCGCTGCCGGAGCCGCTGCCGCTCGACTGGACCGCGACCGGCTTCGAGCTCGGCGGCGCGCCGCTCGCCCTCGAGGGGACACTCGCGCTGGCCCGCCCGGCCCCGGCCGCGCGCCCGGCCGCGCTCGCGATCGCTCTCGCCATCGCGCTCGTCGCGTTGACCGCTTGGATCATCACCCGGAGGCTGGCCCGCCGGCGGCCTCCGCCACTTCGAGGAGTCTCGGAATGAAGAAGAACCGCACCGGCCTCGCTCTCGTCCCCGTCGTCGCTCTCGC
>WYBK01000079.1 GCA_011525905.1 Acidobacteriota bacterium | reverse complement strand
GGCGTGCGCGCGGCGCGCGGCCTGCTCGATCCGGGCGCGCGCGACGGCGTCGTCGTCGAGCAGCAGGTGGCGCTGATCGACCTCTACCCGACGCTCGCCGAGCTGGCCGGCGTGCCGGTCGAGCACCGGCTGCAGGGGCGCTCGCTGCTGCCGCTGCTGCGCGGCGAGACGCTGCCGCCGCGCGAGGTGCTCTCCGAGAACGTCAACGTCGCGCGCGTCGAGCGCAAGGCGCTGCGCACCGATCAGGTCAAGCTGATCCAGACGCTCGCGCGCGACGACAGCCGGGAGTTCGGTCCCGAGCTGCTGCTGTTCGACCTGCGGCGCGACCCGCTCGAGCGGGAGAACCTGGCGCCGCGGCTCGCCGGCGCCGCCGAGGCGCTGCGCGCCCGGATCGCGGCGATCCGCGCGGGCTCGACCGACACGATCGAGGAGGCGGTACCCGAGGACCTCGATCCGGAGCTGCGCCGCCAGCTCGAGGCGCTCGGCTACCTCGGCAACTGAAGCGCCGCCGGTTCGGATAGCGTCGGCCCGGCGATGGCCGACCGGCGAGGGCGAGGGCTCGCAGGAGCGACGGCGTGGCTCGGCGAGGTGCCGCCCGCGGGGCGGCGCGCGCTCTTCGCGGCCTTCGCCGGCTGGACGCTCGACGCCGCCGACTTCGTCCTCTACCTGCTGGCGATCCCGGCGATCCGCGGCGAGTTCGGCCTCGACGCGCGCGGCGCCGGGCTGCTCGCGACCGTGGCGTTGCTCTCCTCGGCGGTGGGCGGCGTCCTCTTCGGCCGCCTCGCCGACCGGATCGGCCGCGCCCGCGCCCTGTCGGCGACCGTGCTGGTCTACTCCTTCGCCTCGCTCGGCAGCGCGACCTCGGGCAGCGTCGCCGAGCTGGTCGCCTGGCGGACGCTGCTCGGGCTCGGGCTGGGCGGCGAGTGGTCGGCGGGGGCGGTGCTGGTCGCCGAGAGCGTGCCGGCCGCGCACCGGGGCAAGGCGATCGGCTGGATGCAGTCGGGGTGGGCGATCGGCTACCTGCTGGCGACGCTCGCCGCCGCGGCGGTGCTGCCGATCCTCGGTTGGCGCTGGCTCTTCGCGCTGGGCGTGCTGCCCGCGCTGCTCGTCTTCTGGATCCGCCGCCGGGTCGAGGAGCCGCCCCTCTTCCGTGAGCGGGCAGCGGGCGCCGCCGCCGGCTCCGGCTTCCGGTCGCTCTTCGCGCCCCCGCTGCTCTCGCGCACGCTGATCGCCACGGCGCTCTCGGCGGCGGTGATGTTCGGCTACTGGGGGCTCTTCACCTGGATGCCCTCCTTCTTCGCCGCGCCGGCGAGCCAGGGGGGCGCGGGGCTCGGTCTCGTGCGCTCGGCGGCCTGGCTGGTGCCGATGCAACTCGGCGCCTTCGCCGGCTACCTCGCCTTCGGCTACGCGGCGGATCGCTTCGGCCGTCGCCCGAGCGTCGCCTTCTTCCTGGCGGCCGCGGCGGCGACGGTCGCCGGCTACGGCGCCCTCGTCCGCTCGCCGCTCGCGCTGCTCGCGCTGGCGCCGCTGCTGGGCTTCTTCGGCCATGGCTACTTCAGCGTCTTCGGCGCGCTGCTGGCGGAGCTCTTCCCGACGCGCGTGCGGGGGCTGGCGCAAGGGTTCTGCTACAACTCCGGGCGGGCGCTCTCGGCGGCGGCGCCGGCGACGATCGGCGCGCTCGCCGATGCGCGCGGCCTGGCCGGGGCGATCGGGGCGACCGGGGCCTTCTTCGTCGCCGGCGCGCTGATCGTGGCGCTGCTGCCCGAGACGCGCGGCGCGGAGCTCGAGCCCTGAGCGCGCCCGAGGTGCTCCGCGTCGCCGAGCGGTCGCTGCTCGTCCGGTTCGGTGAGGTTTCTCTGGAGCAGGCGGTGGCGCGGGCGCAGGCGCTGGTGGCCGCGCTGTGCGTCGAGAAAGCGGCAGTGAAGGGGGAGTGGGTGCTCGGCGCGGGCAACGTCTTGATCGTCTGCGACGGGGCGACGCCTTCGGAGCTCGCGCGAATCGAGGCGCTGCTGGCCGAGCTCGCGGCGGCGACCGAGGGGGCGCCCTGGCCGCCGCGCGACGCGTCGAGGAGGGTGCACGAGGTTCCGGTCGACTACGGTGGCGAGGCGGGGCCCGATCTCGCCGAGGTCGCGCGCCGGGTCGGCTTTTCGGAGGCCGAGGTCGTCGCACGGCAAGCCGGGGCGGAGTACGTCGTCGCCTTCGTCGGCTTCTCGCCCGGCTTCCCCTACCTGATCGGCCTGCCTTCCGAGCTCGAGCTGCCCCGGCGCGACTCGCCGCGGCCGCGGGTGCCCGCCGGCTCGGTGGCGATCGCCGGGCCGTTCGCCGGGATCTACCCTTCGGCGACGCCCGGTGGCTGGCACCTGCTCGGTCGAACCGAAGGGGCGCTCTTCGATGCGCGGCGCTCTCCGCCGAATGCGCTCGCGCCCGGGGACCGGGTCCGTTTCGTGCCCCGCTCGATCGCCGGGAGGGAGGCGTGATCGTCGTCCTCGCGCCCGGGCTGCTGACCACGGTGCAAGATCTCGGCCGCCCCGGTTGGCGCGCGGCGGGGGTGCCGGCCGGCGGCGCGATGGACCCTTGGGCGGCGCGCGCGGCCAACCGGCTGGTCGGCAACCCCGACGGCGCGGCGCTGCTCGAGGCGACGCTCACGGGCCCGGTTGTGCGCTTCGAGCGGGCGGCCGCGGTCGCCTGGGTGGCGGGGGACATGGAGGCCGCGATCGACGGTGCCCCGGCCGCGGGGGAGCGAATGCACCGGCTGGCCGCCGGGGCGACGCTCGCGCTCGGCCGCGCGCGCCGCGGGGCGCGCTGCTGGCTCGCGGTCGCCGGAGGGATCGACGTTCCGGAGCTGCTCGGCAGCCGGTCGACCGACCTCGCCGGCCGCTTCGGCGGCCTGGAGGGCCGGCCGCTCGCCGCGGGCGACCGGCTGCCGGTGGGCGGGGCGGCCGAGTCGCCGCCGCGCGCGCTCGAGCCGGGCTTCGCACGCTCCCTCGGGGTGCCGCGCTTCGGCCTGGTGCCGGGGCCGGACGGTTCGGCGGAAGCGATCGAGGAGCTGGTCGCCGGCGAGTGGCTGGTCGCGGCCCGTTCGGACCGGCGCGGCGTGCGCGTCGAGCGACCGGGCGGCGGCGGGGGTTCCCGGTGGGAGCGCCCGGGTGGCGGCGAGCTGCGCTCGCAGGGGACCTTGCCGGGCGCGGTGCAGCGCCCGCCGTCGGGCGAGGCGATCCTGCTCGGCGTCGACGCGCCGGTGACCGGCGGTTACCCCTGGGTCGCGCAGATCGCGGCGGCCGAGGTCGGCCGCCTCGCCCACCTGCCGCCGGGCGCGCGGCTCCGCTTCGAGGTCATCGACTTCGAGGAGGCGGACCGTCGCTGGGCGCGGCGTGAGCGCGAGCTCGAGCTGGGGGTGCTCGGATGAGCGAGACGCTCGATCGGGTCGCGACGATCGATCTGAACGCCGACGCCGGCGAGGGCTTCGACTCCGCGGAGCTCTTCCGCTGGATCTCGTCGGCGAGCGTCGCCTGCGGCGGCCATGCCGGCGACGAGGTGACGATGCGCGCGACGCTGGCGCTGGCGCGCGCGAGCGGTGTCGCGGTGGGCGCGCACCCCGGCTACGCGGACCGCGAGCGCTTCGGCCGGGTGGAGACGGGGGAGAGCGCGCGCGTCCTCGCGACATCGCTCGGCGACCAGGTCGAGCGGCTGCGCTCGATCGCCGCCGAGAGCGGCGTTGCGGTCGCCTACGTCAAGCCGCACGGCGCGCTCTACCACCGGCTGACGTACGACGCCGAGGCGGCGCACGCGGTCGTCGCGGCGATCGCGGAAGTCGATCCCGAGCTCGCGGTCGTCGGCTTTCCGCGCTCGGAGCTGCTCGCCGCGGCGCGTGCGGCGGGGCTCGTCGCGGTTGCGGAGGGGTTCTGCGATCGGCGGTACTCCGCGGCCGGCGTGCTGGTTCCGAGGTCGGAGAAAGAAGCCCATTTAGGGGGTGAGGGGGCGGTCGCCCAGGCGGTGGCGCTCGCCCGGGGCGATGCGGTCGTGGTCGAGCCCGAGGCTCGGCGCGCGGGCGGCGCCGACGGCGCCGATCGCTCGGCGGGGCGGCCAGCGATTCGCACGCTCTGTCTGCACTCCGACTCGCCCGGCGCGGCGGGGCTCGCGCGGGCGGTGCGGCAGGGGCTCGAGCGCGAGGGGTTGCGCGTCGAGCCCTTCGTCGACCGCGCGCGCGTGGCCGCGATCCCGGAGATCCACGTCGTCGGCGCGGCGATCGTCGAGGGGGGGCGGGTGCTGCTCACCCGGCGCGGGCCGGCGATGGCGATGGCGGGCAAGTGGGAGTTTCCCGGCGGCAAGGTCGAAGCCGGCGAGGCGCCGGCGGCGGCGCTCGCGCGCGAGGTCGCCGAGGAGCTCGGGGTGGCGATCGAGGTCGTGCCGGGGGCGCCGCTCGGGCGCGGGAGCGCGCTCGTCGAGGGCCGCCGGATCCTCCTCGAGGTCCACCTCGCGCGGCGCCGCTCGAACGCCGCGCCCCGGCTCACCGAGCACGACGCCCTCGGCTGGTTCGCCGCCGACGAGCTCGCCCCCCTCGACTGGCCGGAAGCCGACCTGCCGATCCTCCCGGCGCTCGCGCGCGCGCTCGCCGACGCCTCCCGCTGAGGTGAGCAGAACCCGCCCTCACCGGAACCGCGGGTTGACATCTGAGATTTTTTGGATATCCTAAAATTTGATTGCGGGATGTCGAATAGGGCTCCGACTCGCCGGAGGCCCCTTTTCCCGCCGAGGACCGAAATGCTCGACCCTCTCCTCTCGCTGCTCGTCGCGACCCTCGCGGTCGCCGCCGCGGTGGTCCTCTTCTGGCCGGGTTGGGGCCAGTTCTGGCGCTGGCGGCGGGGCCTCGAGGCCTCGGACCGGGTGCGCGTCGAGGATGCGTTGAAGCACCTCTGGGACTGCGAGTACCGCGACTTCCCGGCGACGCTGCAGAGCCTGGCGGGCGCGCTCGGCCTCGGCGGCCGGCCCGCGGCCGCGCTGGTCGAGCGGCTCGAGCGGCTCGAGTTGGTCGACCGCGAGGGGGATCGCCTCTTGCTGACCGTCGCCGGCCGGCGCGACGCCCTGCGCGTCGTGCGCATCCATCGTCTCTGGGAGCGCTACCTCGCCGACCAGACCGGCCTCGACGCCCGCGAGTGGCACGCCGAGGCCGAGCGGCGGGAGCACCGCACCAGCGACGAGCAGGCCGAGGCGCTCGCCGCGACCCTCGGCCACCCCCGCTTCGACCCGCACGGCGACCCGATCCCGATGGCGAGCGGCGAGCTGCCGCCGGCGCGCGGCGTCGCGCTGACGGCGATCGCGGTCGGCGACGACGCCGAGATCGTGCACATCGAGGACGAGCCGGAGGCGGTCTTCGCCCAGATCGCGGCGGCGGGCCTCGCGCCCGGCATGCGCGTGCACGTCGTCGAGCGCACGCCGCGGCGCATCCGGCTCGCCGCGGATGGCGAGGAGGTGGTGCTGGCGCCGGTGGTCGCGGCCAACCTGACCGTGCTGCCGCTCGAGGCCGCGGCGCCGCCGCTGGCCGCGGCGCCGCTCTCTTCGCTGGCGCCGGGCGAGAGCGCGCGGGTGGTCGGCATCTCGCCCGCCTGCCGCGGGCCGCAGCGGCGGCGCCTGCTCGACCTCGGCGTCGTGCCCGGCACGCGGGTCGAGAACGAGCTGGTGAGCCCGGGCGGCGACCCGACCGCCTACCGCATCCGCGGCGCGCTGATCGCGCTGCGCAAGGAGCAGGCCGATCTCGTGCAGATCGAGCGCGCCGCCGGAGGTGCCGCGTGAGCCACCCGAGCCCGGAGGCCTGCGCCACCTGCCCGGCGCACCACGTCGCCAACCTCGAGAAGCTCGGCGTCGACATGTCGAGCTTCGACTACGTCGTCGCGCTCGCCGGCAACCCGAACACCGGCAAGAGCACGGTGTTCAACGCGCTCACCGGCCTGCGCCAGCACACCGGCAACTGGCCGGGCAAGACCGTCACCCGCGCCGAGGGCGCCTTCGGCACCGGTGGCAAGCGCTTCAAGCTGGTCGACCTGCCGGGCACCTACTCGCTGCTCTCCGCCAGCCTCGACGAGGAGGTCGCGCGCGACTTCCTGCTCTTCGGCCAGCCCGACGTGACGGTGATCGTGGTCGACGCCACCTGCCTCGAGCGCAACTTGAACCTGGTCCTCCAGGTGCTCGAGATCACCGACCGCGCGGTCGTCTGCCTCAACCTGATGGACGAGGCGCGCCGCCGCGGGCTCGACGTCGACGCCCGCCGCCTGGCGCGCGACCTCGGCGTGCGCGTCGTGCCGACCGCGGCGCGCTACGGCGAGGGGCTGCCCGAGCTGATGCAGGCGATCCACGAGGTCGCCGCCGGCGAGATCGCCGGCAAGCCGCGGCGGGTGGGCGGCCAGGCGCCGGCGCTCGCGCGCGCGGTGGCGCGGCTGACCGCGGCGCTCGCCGAGGTCCACCCCGAGTTGCCCAACGCCCAGTGGGTGGCGCTGCGCCTGCTCGACGGCGACGAGCGGATCGGCCGCGCGCTGCTCTCCGGCGAGATCGGCGAGCTGCACCGGACCGAGGCCGGCCTCGAGCGCCGCGAAGCCCCCGAGCGTCCCCCCGCCGCGGGCGCCGAGGGGGTGCTGGCGCTCGCCTCGAAGCTGCGCTGGCAGGTCGGCCCCGACTTCCACCAGCAGCTCATGGAGGCGGTCTACACCGAGGCGGCCCGCCTCGCCGACCGCGCGGTGACCCGCGCCGGCGAGCGGCCCCGTTTCGACTTCGACAGGACGCTCGACCGCCTGGTGACCAGCCGGCGCTGGGGCGTGCCGCTCATGCTCGCGATGCTCACCGCCGTCTTCTGGCTGACCATCGCCGGGGCCAACGTCCCGTCGGGAATGCTCGCCGCGCTGCTGGTCGACACGCTCCACCCGCTGCTCAAGGAGGGCGCCCTGGGCGCCGGCCTGCCCGGCTGGCTCGCCGGTCTGCTGGTCGACGGCATGTACCTCGCGACCGCCTGGGTGATCTCGGTGATGCTGCCGCCGATGGCGATCTTCTTCCCGCTCTTCACGCTGCTCGAGGACTTCGGCTACCTGCCGCGCGTCGCCTTCAACCTCGACAAGGCCTTCCGGCGAGTCGGCGCGCACGGCAAGCAGGCGCTCACCATGGCGATGGGTTGGGGGTGCAACGCGGCGGGCGTGGTCGCGACGCGCATCATCGAGAGCCCGCGCGAGCGGCTGATCGCGATCCTGACCAACAACTTCGCGCTGTGCAACGGCCGCTGGCCGACCCAGATCCTGGTCGCCTCGATCTTCGTCGGCGCGCTCGCGCCGGCGCACCTGGCCGGCCTGATCTCGGCGCTCGCGGTGGTCTCGGTGGCGGTGCTCGGCATCCTGCTGACCTTCGCGACCTCCTGGCTCCTCTCGCGCACGGTGCTGCGCGGCGAGGTCTCGGCGTTCAGCCTCGAGCTGCC
>WYBK01000078.1 GCA_011525905.1 Acidobacteriota bacterium | reverse complement strand
GAGACGCCGAAGCGCATGCTGCGGCGCGACCTGACCTACGGCCGCGACCATGGCGACGAGCTGAAGTACCGCGTCTACCACAAGGTCATGGACCGGGTGATCCACCTGAACTACGACCTGGTCAACCGGCTGTCGCGCGACACCGAAGAGGTCGAGGAGCAGCTCTTCCCGACCCTGGTCTCGCGCATGCGCGACAACGTCCTGATCTTCACCGAGGACCACGTCAGCCCCAACCTCGCCGAGCTCGCCAGCTACTTCTCCGGCTGCCTGCGGCTCGACGGGCGCGACTTCCGCACCCGGTTGCTGCGCTTGGTCGAGTGGTACGCCGCCGAGGTCAAGACCGATGCGCAGCTCGCCTCGGTGGCGGCGCTGCTCGGCTTCGACCGGCTCGAGGACAGCCGCCTGCACCTCAACCGTTCGGGCTACGTCACCTTCCTCGCCGGCCGGTCGCGCTACGACGCCGCCCAGCTGCTCTCGCCCCAGCAGGTCCAGGTCTGGGAGCACCTGCTGGTCAAGCTCAAGGAGTTCGAGCTGATGCACTCGCTGCGCCGGGCGATGCTGCTGGTCGAGCGGCGCGGCGACGCCCTGGTCGGCCGCGACCGCATGGGCACGCGCAACGCCGCGAGCGGCGCCGCGCGCAAGCTCTCCGGCGCCACCCGCCCGCTCGACTTCATGGCGCCCTGGGTGGTCGACCCGCTGGTCTCCCGCTTCGGCCTGATCTACGACATTTCGGAGTTCACCGAGACGGTCACGCGCCTGCGCCGCTCGGGCCAGATGGAGCAGGACCGCTCGTTCCGCATGATGTTCCGCTTCCAGCGCCGGGTGAACCGCATCGCCAGCCAGAACCGCGCCAAGCTCGAGAAGTACCTGGGCGACGGCGCCTTCTACTCGAGCCGCGAGTCGAAGCACCTGCTGGTGCTCGCGGTGCTCATCCAGCGCGCCTACCGGGAGGCCCTCGAGCGCGGCTTCCCCTTCTCCAAGGGGCTGCGCATCGCCCTCAACCACGGCCAGTACCGGCTGCTGCCGATCCAGATCGGCGCCGCCTCCGAAGGCGAGCGCTACGAGTTCTTCGGCCACGGGGTGGTCGAGCTGACGCGGCTGACCACCGGCAAGGGGACGCGCGAGATCGAGGAGATCAAGACGCTGCTGGTCACCCAGGGCTACCCGGAGTCGACGGTCAACCGCTTCTTCGCGCCGATGAGCCACACCAACGTCGACGTGATCGACAAGGACGAGGAGTCGCGCGGCTTCTACGCCTACATCAACCACAACGGCTCGCTGGTCAACGAGGGCATCGTCGCGACCTGGGACTTCGTCTCCCGGCTGGCGGCGGAGCGCGCCTTCACCCGCATGTTCCGGCTGGTCGACGGCCGCCGGACCTACGTCGCCCTGAAGGTCGAGGGAGTCGGCACGAGCCTGCTGGTCGGGCTGCGCAAGCTCGGCGTGGCGCAGCTGAAGGGCCTCGACCGGCTGCCGGTCTACGAGATCGTCGACGCCGCCGCCTGGGGCGACAACACCCTGATGGAGCTGCGCTCGGCCGACCTGGTCGAGTCGATCGAGCGCGAGTTCAGCGCCGCGTTGCGCGGCGAGTGACGCCGGCCCGGAGGAGAATGGCATGACGCCGCCAGAGACACTCGAAGCGATCGGCTCGACCCGCCTCGCCGGACTCGGCGAGCCGCGGCGAGGCAAGGTCCGGGACGTCTACGACCTGGGCGAGGCCCTGCTGATCGTCGCCACCGACCGGCTCTCGGCCTACGACCACGTGCTCCAGCCGCCCATCCCGGGCAAGGGCAAGATCCTCACCCAGCTCGCCAACTTCTGGTTCGAGGCGACGCGCGGCATCGTGCCCAACCACCTGCTGGCGACCCGCGCCGCCGACTTCCCCGCCGCCGCCGCGGCGCACGCCGGGCTGCTCGAGGGGCGCGCGGTGGTCGCCCGCAAGGCCCGCGTCATCCCCTTCGAGTGCGTGGCGCGCGGCTATCTGGCGGGCAGCGCCTTCAAGGAGTACCGCGCCGCAGGCACCGCCTGCGGCGTCGCGTTGCCCCCCGGGCTCGAGCGCGCCAGCCGCCTGCCCGAGCCGATCTTCACGCCGGCGACCAAGGCGGAGAGCGGCCACGACGAGAACGTCTCCTTCGCGCACGTCGCCGGCGCGCTGGGGGCCGAGCTCGCCGGCCGGCTGCGCGACCTGACGCTCGCGCTCTACCGCTTCGCCGCGGCGCACGCCCGCGAGCGCGGCCTCATCCTCGCCGACACCAAGTTCGAGTTCGGCTGGGTGGGCGACGAGCTGGTGCTGATCGACGAGGCGCTGACCCCCGACTCGTCGCGCTACTGGGACGCCGCCAGCTGGCGTCCCGGCGCGGAGCCGGCCAGCTTCGACAAGCAGTACGTGCGCAACTGGCTGGACGCCTCGGGCTGGGACCACGACTCGCCGCCGCCCGCGCTGCCCGACGAGGTCGTGGCCGGCACGCGCGCGCGCTACGCCGAGGCCTTCCTCAAGCTGACCGGCCGCCCGCCGGAGCTCTGAGCGAGGGAGCGAGCGACGCCGTGCAGCCCGCCGATCGCATCCGCGTCATCCACGACGTCGTCGACCGGGGCGACGTCGGCATCGTCTTCCAGCCGATCGTCGACGTCCACCGCCGGCGGCTGCACGCCTACGAGGCGCTCGCGCGGCGGACGACCGACGTCTTCGCCAGCACGCCGGAGATGTTCGAGGCGGCGGTCCAGGCGGGCCGAGTCGCCGAGCTCGGCCGGCTGCACCGCGACCAGGCGATCCGCTACTGCCCCGGGCACGCGCTCTTCTTGAACGTCGACCCGCACGAGTTCGACTTCGGCTGGCTGGTCCGCCCGGACGATCCGCTCTTCCGCCACCGCTACGCGGTCACCGTCGAGATCACCGAGTCGGTGCCGATCAAGTACTTCTCGCAGTGCCACTCGGTGCTCGCCGAGATCCGCCGCAAGGGCGTCTCGCTCGCCATCGACGACCTGGGCGCCGGCTTCTCGAACTTGAAGTACATCTCCGACCTCGAGCCCGAGGTGGTCAAGCTCGACCGCGACCTGATCTCGGGTGTGGCCCGCGGCAACCGGCAGTACCGTCTGCTCGCCTCGCTGATCTCGCTCTGTCACGAGATGGAGGCGCAGGTGATCGCCGAGGGGATCGAGACCGAGCACGAGCTCAAGGCGGTCATCGAGCTCGGCGTCGACTTCGCCCAGGGCTACGTCTTCGGCATGCCCGCCGCGCCGCCGCCCGACCTGATCTGGCCGGGCACGCTGCGCTGAAGGCTCAGACGCCGATCGCGTCGGCGAGCTCGTCGACGGTGGCGAGCTCGACGCAGGCGAGCTCGCGCCGCGCCGCGCCGCCGCCGCTCCCCTTCGGCAGGTAGACCCGCTCGAAGCCGTGGGCGGCCGCCTCGCGCAGCCGCGCCTCGGTCTGGCCGACCGGGCGGACCTCGCCGAGCAGGCCGACCTCCCCCAGGTAGACCGCGCGCTGCGGCAGCACGACGCCGCGCGCCGCCGAGATCAGCGCCGCGGCGACCGCGAGATCGGCCGCCGGCTCGCGCAGCGCCAGGCCGCCGACGACGTTCAGGAAGACGTCGCGGTCGGCGAGCGGCAGCCGCGCGAAACGCTCGAGCACGGCGACCAGCAGGATCACCCGGTTCGGGTCGAGGCCGACGCTCATGCGCCGCGGCGAGGGGAAGGCGGTCGGCACCACCAGCGCCTGCGCCTCGACCAGCAGCGGCCGCGAGCCGGAGAGCGCGGGCAGCACCGCCGAGCCGGGCGCGCCGCCGCGACGGCGCGCGAGCAGCACTCCCGAGGGGTCGTCGACCGGCTCGAGCCCCGCCTCGCGCATCTCGAACATCGCGATCTCGCCGGTCGGGCCGAAGCGGTTCTTGGAGGCGCGCAGGATCCGGTGGTCCGACTCCGGCTCCCCCTCGAAGGCGAGCACGGTGTCGACCAGGTGCTCGAGCGACTTCGGCCCGGCGATCGTCCCTTCCTTGGTCACGTGGCCGACCAGGAAGAGCGCCGTATCGCTCCGCTTGGCCAGCTCGACCAGGCGGTGCGCGGCGTGGCGCACCTGGCCGATCGAGCCGGGGGGGCTGTCGAGATCCTCGCTGCGGATCGCCTGGATCGAGTCGACGAACAGCGCCGCCGGCGGCTCGCCGGCGAGCGCCGCGAGCAGCCCCTCGAGCCGCGTCTCGCCGGCCACCAGCACGCCGCTCGCCGCCGCGCCCAGCCGCTCGGCGCGCAGCCGCAGCTGGCGCGGCGACTCTTCGGCGCTGGCGTAGACCGCCCGCCGGCCGGAGCGCGCCAGCCGGTCGGCCAGCTCGAGCAGCAGCGTCGACTTGCCGATTCCCGGCTCGCCGGCGAGCAGCACCGCCCCGCCGGCCACCACGCCGCCGCCCAGCACCCGGTCGACGGCCGGCATCCCCGACGGGAAGCGGGTCAGGCGATCCTGCTCGACCTCGCCGAGCGGCACCAGCGCCGGCGCCGGGCCACGCGATCGATCCGACCGGGGGCCGGGGCGCGGCGACTCGCGCAGCTCCTCGACGAAGCTCGACCAGGCGCCGCACTCCGGACAGCGCCCGAGCCACTTCGGGCTCTGGGCGCCGCACGACTGGCAGGCGTAGACGGTGCGCGGCGACGGCATCGGAGCGCGACGCTATCGCACCGGCCGGTGCCCGCTCAGAACCCCGGAGCGGAGCCGAGCAGGTACTTCAGGTCGTCGTCGGTCCAGCGCACGCCGGCGCCGAAGAAGGGGCTCTCGTACTCGTCGACCAGGGGGTCGTCCCAGCCCGCCTTCAGGTAGAGATTGCGGTAGAGGCTCCAGGTCGTGGTCAGCCGCAGGTGCGGGTCGAGGTCGCGCTCGCGGCCGAAGTCGAAGGCCTCGAAGGAGAGCCAGAGCTTGTCGGAGAGCAGGCCGTAGTCGACCTGCAGGCCGCCGGTGTTCTCGATCATCCCCGCCCAGAGCGTGCCCCGCCGCTGCGCGAACGGCATGCCGAAGAGCGCCGACCAGTTGGTGCGCCGCTCGTCGCGGGTCAGCCGGTTGGTCACCGTCGTCTCGACGCGGCCGTCGGGCAGCGTCACCGTCTCGGTCGTGGTCTTCTCGTAGACCCGGCCGCGCGGATCGGAAACCAGCTCGAGCCGGTAGAAGCGCGGGCTCGCCTCCCCCTGGGGCAGCAGGTCGACGCGGAAAGCGGAGCGGCCGTCCTCGAGGTCGGAGAGGTAGATGCCGTCGAGGCCGAGGCCGAGCTGGAGCTTCTGCACTCGCCCGAGCGTGTCGCCGAGCGCCTCGGCGCCCCGCTCGACGCTGCCGAGCGCCCCCATCAGCTCCTCGTGCGCCTCCTCGGAGTTGACCAGCTTGCCGATCGTCCCTTCGCCCTTGGCGATCTTGTCGGTGATCTGGTTCAGGTTGTCGACCGAAGTCTGCAGCCGCTCGGTGACCGTTCGGATGTTCGACATCGAACCGCGCAGGTCCTCGCGGTTCTCGGCGACCACGGCGTCGACCTGGCCGAGCACCCGCTCGATCTGCGCGGTCAGCCGCGGCAGGTCGTCGGCGAGCGTCGCGCTGAAGCGCTCGAAGTTGCGCACGGTGCCGCCGAACTGGGTCCGGTTCTCCGCGATCACCGCGCGCAGCTCGTCGGCGGTCGCCTGGATGCTCTCGATCAGCGCCCCGAAGCCGCCCCCCTCGCCGGAGAAGCCGTCGAGCGCGCCCTGGATCGAGCTGCCGATCTCGTCGATCTTGGCCATCGCCTGGTCGAACGACACCGGCGTGCTGCCGGGCAGCACGGCGCCCGGCGGCAGCGGCGGCGCCCCCACCGGGCCGGGCCGGAGCTCGACGAACTTGTCGCCGAGCAGCCCCTGGTTGGCGATCGCCGCCACCGTCCCCTCGACCAGCGGCACCGGCTGGTCGAGCAGCAGGGAGACGCGCGCCCGCCGCCCCTCGAGGCGGATGCCGTCGACGCGGCCGACGCGCACGCCGGCCAGCCGCACGGCGGCCTTGTCGTCGAGGCCGGCCACCGACTCGAACTCGGCCTCGACCCGCGTGCCGCGCGGGCCGAACAGGCGCCAGTCCTCGACCGCGAGGATCAGCCAGGCGAGGACGACGAGCGCCACGGTCATGAAGATCCCGACCTTGACGGATTGCGGCATGGTGAGCTCCTTGGGACCCTTCAATCGGTGAGCGGGCCGCTGGCCAGCCCCCGGATGAACTGTTGGACGCGCGCGTCGTCGAGCGCCCGGAACTCCTCGGGCGGGGCGTAGGCGACGATGCGGCCGCGGTGCAGGAGGGCGATCCGGTCGGCGATCCGGAACGCGCTGTCGAGGTCGTGGGTGATCACCACCGCGGTCGAGCCGAGCCCCTCCTGCAGCTCGACGATCAGCTCGTCGATCACCGCCTTGATCACCGGGTCGAGCCCGGTGGTCGGCTCGTCGAACAGCAGGATCTCGGGCGCCAGCGCGATCGCGCGCGCGAAGCCGACGCGCCGCCGCATGCCACCCGAAAGCTGCGCCGGCATCTTGCCCTCGGCGCCCTCGAGGTGCACGCTCGCCAGGCACTCGGCGACGCGCGCCTCGATCTCGGCGCGCCCCCGCCTGGCGCGGCGCAGCGGGAAGGCGACGTTCTCGAACACCGTCATCGAGTCGAACAGCGCGCCCTCCTGGAAGGCCATGCCGAAGCGCCGCCGGAAGGTGGTGATCTCGCGCTCGCCGAGCGAGGCGAGGTCGACGCCGTCGACCGTCACCCGGCCCGCGTCGGGGCGCAGCAGGCCGATCATGTGCTTCAGCAGCACGCTCTTGCCGGTACCCGAGCCGCCCAGCACGACCACCGTGTCGCCGCTCGCCACCTCGAAGTCGAGCCGGTCGAGCACGACCTTGGCGCCGAAGGCCTTCGAGACCTGCTCGAGGCGGATCTTGACCGGAGACGCCGTCACCGCTCGCCTTTCAGTAGAGGACCTTGGTGAGGAAGAAGTCGGAGATCAGGATCGCGATCGAGGCGAGCACCACGGCGCGCGTCGTCGAGCGGCCGACGCCCTCGGCGCCGCCGCTGGTGAAGTAACCCTTCTGGCAGCCGACCACGGCGATGATCAACCCGAACACCGCCGCCTTGACCAGGCCGGAGGTGACGTCGCCCAGGTCCATGAACTGGAAGGTGTTCTCCATGTAGCTGACCGGGTTGGCGCCGAAGTAGACGACCGACACCAGGTAGCCGCCGGCGATGCCGACGGCGTCGCCGACGACGATCAGCAGCGGCAGCATCAGCACGGTGGCCCAGACGCGCGGCACGATCAGGTAGTGCACCGGATCGGTCGCCAGCACCTCGAGGGCGTCGATCTGCTCGGTGACCCGCATGGTGCCGAGCTCGGCGCCCATCGCCGAGCCGCAGCGTCCGGCGATCAGCAGCGAGGCGATCACCGGCGCCAGCTCGCGCACCATCGAGAGCGCGACCAGCGAGCCGACGTAGCTCTCCGCGTGGAAGCGCTTGAGCGTCGCGAAGGTCTGCAGCGCCATCACCGCCCCGGTGAACAGCGAGGTGAGCAGCACCACCGGCAGCGAGTCGACGCCGACCTTGACCATCTGGCGCACCAGCTCGCGCGGGTCGTAGGGGGGCCGCGGCGTCCAGGCGACGACCCGCCAGAGGATCTCGAAGAAGCGGCCGACCTCGGTGAGGAAGGTCTCGATCGCCCCCGGCAGTCTCATCGCGGTCTCATCCCGGTCTCATCGTGGTCCCGGCGCGGTCTCAGCGTGCCGTCGCCGCCTCGCGCGCCGGCCGCGGTGGCGCCGCGAGGCTGCGCACCAGCACCCGCGGCAGGCGCAGGCCGAGCAGGCAGAGCAGCTCGTAGGGGACGGTCTCGGCCGCCGCCGCGAGGTCCCCCACCCGGATCTCCTCGCCGCCGTCGCGGCCGACCAGCGTCACCTCGTCGCCGACCGCCGCCGTCGTGCCGGTCACGTCGAGCGCGAGCAGGTCCATGCTCACCGCCCCGGCGACCGGCACCCGCCGCCCGCCGAGCAGCGCCTCGGCGCGGTTGCCCAGCCGCCAGGAGTAGCCGTCGGCGTAGCCGACCGGGACGATCGCGATGCGGCTCGGCCGTTCGGCCACCCAGCGCCCGCCGTAGCCGACCCGCGTCCCGGCGGCGGCCTCGTGGAGCTGCACGATTCCGGCGACGACCCGCGCCACCGGCTCGAGCTCCCCCGCCGCGCGCGGGCGCGCCGGGTCGAGGCCGTAGAGCGCCAGGCCGCAGCGCACCAGGTCGTGGCGGCGCGCCGGCTGGTGCAGCGCCCCGGCGCTGTTGGCGACGTGCAGCGCGACCCGGCCGCGCTCCTCTCCCTCGAGCAGGCCGGCGACGCGCAGGAAGCGCTCGCCCTGCTCCCGGTTGGCCGGGCTCTCGGGCGTCTCCGCCTCGGCGAGGTGCGACATCACGCCGGCCAGCTCGAGCGCCCGGCTGGCGCGCACGCGGGCGAGCGCCTCGGCCGCTGCATCGCCAGGGATGCCCAGCCGGGTCATGCCGGTGTCGAACTTCAGGTGGACGCCGACCCGCCAGCGCGACTCGAGCGCGAAGCGCTCGAGCGCCTCGAGCTGGTCGAGCCCGGAGACCGCCGGCACGAGGCCGTAGCGGCGCAGGTGGGCGAAGGCCTCGCGCGGCACCGGCGAGAGCACCAGGATCGGCGCGCCGATGCCCGCGCGCCGCAGCTCCATGCCCTCCTCGACCAGCGCGACCGCGAAGCCGGCCACGCCGAGCGGCTCGAGGCAGCGGGCGACCTCGACGGCGCCGTGGCCGTAGGCGTCGGCCTTGACCACCGCGAGCAGCCGCGCCGGCGCCGCCTGGCGGGCGACGCGCTCGAAGTTGCGCTCGAGCGCTCCCAGATCGACCTCGACCCGGGCGCGGCGCAGCGCCGGCGCCAGGGGGGCGCCGCGCTCAGGCAAGCGCGCCCTCGTAGCCGCCCGGCGCCCGGCTGTGGAAGGTCGTCGTCTCGCCGATGAAGACGAGCGGCACCGTGCCGGTCTCGCCGTTGCGGTTCTTGGCGACGATGACCTCGGCCTCCCCCTTCGGCGCCTCCTCGTTGTAGACCTCGTCGCGATAGACGAAGGCGACCAGGTCGGCGTCCTGCTCGATGGCGCCCGACTCGCGCAGGTCGGCGAGCTGCGGCCGGTGGTCGCTGCCGCGCCGCTCGGGCATGCGCGACAGCTGCGACAGCATCATGACCGGGATGGCGAGCTCCTTGGCGAGCTGCTTCATCGCGCGCGTGATGGCCGCGATCTCGAGGTTGCGATTCTCGTAGCGGCCGCCCGCCTGCATCAGCTGCAGGTAGTCGACGATCAGCAGCTCGAGCCCCTTCTCGGCGCGCAGCCGGCGCGCCTTGGAGGCGACCTCGAGGATGGTCGGCGAGGCCGAGTCGTCGATGAAGAGCGGCGACTTGCCGATCTCGTTCATCGTCTGCACGACCTTGGTCCACTGCTGCTGGGAGAGGTGCCCCTGGCGCAGCCGGGAGAAGTGGATCTCGGCGCGCGAGCAGAGGATGCGCAGCGCCAGCTCCTGCTGCCCCATCTCGAGCGAGAAGACGCCGACCGTCTTCTTCTCGCGCACCGCGAGGTGCGTGGCGATGTTCAGCGCGAAGCTGGTCTTGCCCATGCCCGGCCGGCCGGCGACGATGATCAGCGCGCCGGGGCCGAGGCCGTGGATCATCCGGTCGAGGTCCTGGAAGCCGGTCGGCAGTCCGGTCAGCCCCTTGCCGGGGCCCTCCTCGAGCGTCTCGAGGGTCTCCTCGAGGATGCGCGAGAGCGGCACGAAGCCGCGCCGGATCGCCTGCTCGCCCAGCTCGAGCACCGCCTGCTCGGCCTTGCCGAGCGCCTCCTGCGCGTCGAGGCCGCCGTCGAGGCAGTCGCGCGTGATGTCGCGGCAGACGTCGATCAGCCGGCGCCGGACCGAGCGCTCCTTGACGATCTCGACGTAGGACTCGAAGCGGCCGAGGTCGGGCAGGTCGACGTCGAGCCCGGCGAGGTAGGCGAGGCCGCCGGCGCTCTCGAGGCCGCCGCGTTGCTCGAGCTTGGCCTGCAGCGTGCGCAGGTCGATCGGCGACGCCTCCTCCTGCAGCTCGAGCATCGTCGCGTAGAGCCGGCGGTGGCGGTCGGAGAAGAAATCGTCCGGCCGCAGCCGCCCCGAGACGGTCGGCAGCAGGCGCGGATCGAGCAGCACGGCGGCGAGCACCGCCCGCTCGGACTCCTCGCTCTGGGGCAGCGACTGCGGCGCCTGGAGCAGGTCGAGCACGAGGCGAAGCCTACCCGATCGGGCGGGCGGGCGTCCCGACTTCCGGGGTCTTTCGGCGCCCCCGCGCCCTGCCTAGTCTGCCGCTCGGAGGTCTCCGATGGGTGGACTCGTCGCAAACGAAGGCACGATGGACCGGTCGCTGCGCATCGCGCTGGGCGTCACGATCCTGCTGCTCGGCTTCTCGGACCTCCTGCCGGGGCTCTGGGGCGCTTCCGCGCGGATCTTCGGCTGGTATCCGCTGCTCACCGGCCTGGCCGGCTGGTGCCCGCTCTACTCGCTGCTCGGCATCCGGACCCACTCGCGCTGAGCGCTGAGCGCTGAGCCGCCGGCCGTCCGCCGGCGCTCTGCTATCGTTCGCCGCCTGGGATGAGCTTCGCGCGCATCAAGTGGATCGCCATCCTCGGCCTGATCGTCTTCGTGGCCGTGCTCGACGCGGCGCGCGGGGCGTTCTACCCGGAGCTGCAGACGCCGGGTGGCCGGTTGCTGATGAACGGCCTGATCGTGGCCGGGGCGACCACGTTGCTCGGCTTCGTCTTCTCCTTCCTCGAGCGCGCGCAGCGCGGCCTCGAGGCGCGCAACGCCGAGCTCGTCGCGCTGCAACGGGCGGCCGAAGACATCGCCGGCGAGCTCGACCTCGAGAGCGTGCTGCAGAAGGTGGTCGACAGCGCCCGCGTCCTGCTCGAGGCGCGCTACGGCGCCCTCTCGGTGATGGACGAGGACGGCAGGATCCTCGCCTTCCTGACCGCCGGAATCACCGACGAGCGGCGCCACAAGATCGGCCATCCGCCGGTCGGCCAGGGGCTGCTCGGCGTGGTGCTCAAGCAGGGGGAGCGCCTGCGGCTGCGCGACCTGGGCACCGACCCCAGGTCGGTCGGCTTTCCGGCGCACCACCCGCCGATGCGCAGCCTGCTCGCGGTGCCGATTCCCGGCTCGGGGCGCTTCCGCGGCAACCTCTACCTCGCCGAGAGGATCGGCGCCGAGGAGTTCGACGCCGCCGACGAGGAGACGCTCGCGCGCTTCGCCACCCAGGCCGCCCTCGCCATCGAGACCGCCCGCCTCCACCGCCAGCAGCGCGACCTCGCGGTCGCCGAGGAGCGGCTGCGCCTCGCCCACGAGATGCACGACGGCCTCGCCCAGGTGCTCGCCTACGTCGGCACCAAGGCGCAGGCGGTGCGCGAGTACATGAAATCGGGCCGCGCCGAGGAGGCCGGCCTGCAGCTCGACCAGCTCTCGTCGGCGGCGCGCGAGGTCTACGGCGAGGTGCGCGAGGGGATCCTGGCGCTGCGCGCCGCCGGCCAGACCGGCAAGCCGCTCGACGAGATGCTCGAGAGCTACCTCGGGCAGTGGCAGGACCAGACCGGCATCGAGGCCGAGCTGACCGCCGAGCCCGGCGTGACCCTGCCGCCGGAGCGCGAGCTGCAGGTCGTGCGCATCGCGCAGGAGGCGCTCGCCAACGTGCGCAAGCACGCCGGCGCCTCGCGGGTCGAGGTCGAGCTCGCCCGCGGCGAGCGTGGGCTGCGGCTGGAGGTGCGCGACGACGGCCGCGGCTTCGATCCGGCGCGCCCGCACCCGGGCGGCGCGCCCCGCTTCGGGCTGGCCACCATGCGCGAGCGGGCCCAGTCGATCGGGGCCGAGCTGTCGATCGAGAGCGCCCCGGGGAGCGGCACCCGGGTCCGGCTGGACTTCTCTCATCGGCCCGGGGTCTGATAGAAACGGGCCCCGTGAGACTCCTGATCGCCGACGACCACGCGCTGTTCCGGGACAGCCTGCGCAGCCTGCTCGAGGCGCGCGGCTACGAGGTGGTGGGCGAGGCCCGCAACGGGCGGCAGGCCGTCGAGCTCGCCCGCCGGCTGCGGCCGGACGTCGTGCTCATGGATCTGTCGATGCCCGAGCTCGACGGCCTCTCCGCGACCCGCCTGATCGCCGCCGAGATCAACGACGTCAAGGTGGTGGTGCTGACCGCCTCGGACGACGACCAGAACCTCTTCGAGGCGATCAAGTCGGGCGCTCAGGGGTACCTGCTGAAGAACCTCGAGGCGAGCGACTTCTTCGACCACCTCGAGGGGGTGGCGCGCGGCGAGCCGGCGATCACGCCCTCGCTCGCCCGCAAGCTGATGCGCGAGCTGGCCAAGCCCTCGCGCGAGAAGGAGGACCCGGACGCGCTGACCGAGCGGGAGCTCGACGTCCTGCGCTGCCTGGTCGACGGCGTGACCTCGAACCGCAAGCTGGCGCAGCACCTCGGGGTCTCGGAGAACACCGTCAAGTTCCACGTCCGCAACATCCTCGACAAGCTGCACGTCAACAACCGCGCGCAGGTCGTCGCCTTCGCCCTGCGCAACCGGATCGTCGACCCGCCCGCCGGCTGAGCGCCCCCGGCCCGCCCCTCCGGGTGTTTTCCGCGGGGGCGCGCCGCGGGCAGGATCGGCGCGTGGGCACCCTCGCACCCTCTCCGGTGCTCGTCGCCTCGCACCTCGGCGGCGAGGGCGATCCGGCCGTCGCGGCCGGGCTGGCGCTCGCCCGCGCGCTCGGCCGGCCGGCGCTGCTGGTCCACGCCGAGAGCCCGGCGCCGCTGCTGTTCGGCGCGCCCGGCGGCGGCTTCGTGCCCGACGCCTCGCTGTTCGAGCGGCAGTCCGAGGAGACCCGGCGGGCGCTCGCCGAGCAGGCCGCCCGCCTCGCCGGCGAGGGCCCGGCGCCGGAGATCCTGGTGGCGCCCGGCCCTCCCGACCTGGTCTTGGCGCGCGTCGCCGAGGAGCGCGACGCCGAGCTGGTGGTGGTGGGACCGCCCCGCCGCCCCGAGCTCGGCACCACCGCCGACCGGCTGCTGCGCCGCCTCGACCGGCCGGTCCTGGTGGTGCGCCGGCCCGAGCGGCTGCCGCCGGCGACGGTGCTCGCCGCGGTCGACCTCTCCGAGCCGGCCGAGCGCGCGCTCGGGCTCGGCGTGCGGTTGCTCGGGCGGCTCTCGGGGGGCCCGCGCACCATCGAGCTGCTCTTCGCCCTCCACCCGCAGGAGCTCGCCGCCTCGATCCACTTCCGCCCCGAGCGGCTCAAGGCCTTCGCCGGCGAGGAGCTCGACCGGCTGGCGCGCCGCGCCGCGCCGCAGGCGGCGCACGCCTTCGAGCGCTGCGTCCGGGTCGGTGACGCGCGCGACGCCATCCTCGAAGAGGCCGAGCGCCGCCCGGCCGACCTGGTGCTGCTCGGCACCCACGGCCGCGGCGGGCTCGAGCGGTTCATCCTGGGCAGCGTCGCCGCGGCGGTCGTCGCGCGCGCCACGACCAACGTGCTGGTGATCCCGAGCCACGAGTCGGCCGGGCGCGGCGCGCGGGAGGGGCGTTGAGGATCGACCTCGAGTTCCCGGGGGAGCTGCGCGTCGACGCCCGCTTCGGACCCCACCGGGTCGCTACCGATCAGAGCGTGGCGGAAGGGGGCGCGGCCTCCGCCCCCTCCCCGTTCGCCCTCTTCCTCACCTCGCTGGCGACCTGCGCCGGCTACTACGCCCTGCAGTTCTGCCGGACCCGCGGCATCGACGACGCCGGCCTCGCCGTCGCGCTCGAGACCGAGGCCGGGCCCGAGGGGGCGCTCGCCCGGGTCTCGCTGGCGGTCACGCCGCCGGCGGCTCTGCCCGAGCGCTACCGGGCGGCCTTCCTGCGCGCGATCGACCAGTGCACGGTGAAGCGCTTCCTCGCCGCCCCGGCGCCCGTCGAGATCTGGCTCGACCAGCCGCTCGCCCCGGAGCCCGCCGCGGAGCCCGCCCTCCCCCTCCCCCCGCCGGCGCTGCCGGCTCGGACCTGAGGGCTCCCCGAGGGCTCCCTCGCCTTCAGCCGCGCAGGGCGGCGGCGGGGCTCAGGCGGGCGGCCTGGCGGGCCGGCAGCCAACCGGAGCCGATCCCGAGGACGAGCGTCACGACCAGGCCGAGCAGCAGGCCGAAGCTCGAGACCTCGCGGTCCCAGCCCGCGAGATGCGCGAGCGTCCAGGTCGCGGCGACGCCGAGCAGCAGGCCGAGCAGGCCGCCCGCCAGGGCGAGCAGCACCGACTCGAGCAGGAACTGCCGCTCGATGTCGACCTGGCGGGCGCCGAGCGAGCGGCGCACGCCGATCTCGCGCCGCCGCGCGCCGACCGCGAGCGCCATGACGTTGAGGATGCCGGCCCCGCCGACCACCAGCGCGACGCAGGCCAGGAAGCCGAGCAGCAGCGAGTAGAGGCGTAGCTGCTGGGCGCGGCGGGCGAGCAGCTCGGCGGCGGCGACCACCTCGAGGTCGGCGGCGCCCCGCTCGGCGAACAGCCCCTCGACCGTGTCGCGCAGCCGCGCCGGATCGCCGCCCGGCGCGAGCCGCGCGGTGATCGAGGGCGCGCTGCGCTCGCCGCGCACGCGCGAGGCGAAAGGCACCAGCAGCGCCTCGTCGACACGATAGGGGAGCACCGGGCCGGGGGGGCTGGGCGCGAGCACGCCGAGCAGGGTGAAGGCCCGGCCGCCGAGCTCGAGGCGCGCACCCGCGAGCGGCCCCAGGCCGGCGGCCTCGAGCCGCCGGGCGAGCAGGGCCCCGGCGACCGCCACCGCCCCGTTGCCGTCGAGCTCGGAGAGGAAGCGTCCGTCGGCCAGCCGCAGCCGGTGGAGCGCTGCGAAGTCGGGCGCCACCTTGAGCGTCGGCACCCGCTTGCGCACCCCGCGGGGAGCGCGCAGCTCCGCCTCGAGCGCCACCACCGGGGTCGCGGCCAGCAGCTCGGGCACCGTGCGCACCAACGCCGCGGTCTCGGCCGTGCCGGCCGCGCGCGCCCCCTCGCCCCCGGCCCAACGGAGCGAGACGACGTCGCTGCCGAGCTGCTCGAACTGCGCGAGCGCCTGCCGGCGCATGCTGGCGCCCGCCGATAGCAGCGTCACCACCGAGGCGACCCCGAGCGCGATGCCGAGCAGCGCCAGCTGCGAGCGCCGGCGCGAGCGCGCCACGCCCCGGCGGGCCTCGGCGAGGATCGCGGCGGCGCGCACGCTAGGCTCCCCCGCGCTCCACCACGCGGCCGCCGGCGAGCTCGAGGACGCGCGGGCAGCGCCGCGCGAGATCGAGGTCGTGGGTGGCGACGATCGCCGCGACCCCCTCCTCCTCGCAGCGCTCGACGAAGAGCTCGAAGACCTCCTGGCCGGTCGCGAGGTCGAGCGCGCCGGTCGGCTCGTCGGCGAGCAGCAGGCGGGGGCGTCCGACCAGCGCGCGGGCGATCGCCACGCGCTGCTGCTGGCCGCCCGACATCTCGCCGGGGCGCTTGCCGGCGTGCCGCTCGAGGCCGACCGCCGCCAGCGCGGCGCGCGCCGCGGCCTCGACCTCGGCCGGAGGGACGTCGCGGTAGACCAGCCGCAGGCCGACGTTCTCGAGCGCGGTCAGGTCCTCGATCAGCTCGAAGCGCTGGAAGACGACGCCGATCTGTCGCGAGCGCAGCCGCGCCAGGCGGTCGTCGTCGAGGCCGGTCGTCTCGACGCCGTCGATCGCGTAGCTGCCGGCGGTCGGCGGCTCGAGCAGCGCGAGGATGCGCAGCAGCGTCGACTTGCCGCTGCCCGAGGCGCCGAGCAGCGCCACCCGCTCCCCCGCCGCGACCGCGAACGAGACGCCGGCGAGCACCTCCTCGGTGATCGGCCCCAGGCGGAAGCTCTTGGCGAGCTCGGCGACGCGGATCATCGCGTCCCCGTCACCGCCCGGCGGGCACGACGACGCGCTCGCCGGCGGCGAGGCCCGCGCGGATCTCGACCGCGTCGAGCGTCGTCACACCGACCTCGACCGGCCGGCGCTGGCGGCCGCCGGCGCCCTCGACTTCGACCGAGTAGCCGTCCGCCTCCCGGCGCACCGCGCCGACCGGCACGAGCAGCGCCGCCGGTGCGGCATAGGTGACCACCTCGGCGGCGGCCGGCATGCCGAGGCGGAAGCGCTCGGCGAGCTCGGGCGGCGCCGAGGTGATCTCGACCACGACCTCGAAGCCGGCCGCGCCCTCCTCGCCACCGCTCGCCTGCGCCGCGACCGAGTGGACCCGGCCGGTGACGCCCGGGCCCGGAAAGGCCTCGCTCGACACCCGCGCCGGCTGCCCCGGGGCGAGCTTGGCCACGTCCATCTCGTCGGCGCTCGCCGCCAGGGCGAAGGAGGAGAGGTCGGCCAGGATGAGCAGCGCCTCGCCCCCCTCGACGGTCGCGCCCTCGGCCAGCCGCTCGGCGCCGGCGCCGCCGCCGCGCGAGCCGGGCAGCAGCAGCACGCCGGCGAAGGGCGCGCGCAGCTCGGCGCGGCGCCGGCGCTCCTCGACCTCGCGCAGATGGACGCGGGCGTTGGCGTGCGCCATGCGCGCCAGCCGCAGGCTCTCCTCGCCGCCGCGGCCGACCACGCCGGCGAGGCTCGCCTCGGCGGAGCGGAAGTCGAGCTCGGCGGTCGTCTCGGCGGCGACCGCCGCCTCGTGCTCGCCGCGGCCGACGATCCCCTTCTCGAAGAGCCGCTTCGACTCCGCCGCGGCGCGCCGCGCGGCGTCGAGCGCGAGCCGCGCCTTGGCCAGCGCGCGCTCGGCCTCGGCCACCTCCGCGCTCCCCTGCCAGGTCTCGAGCTCGCGCACCTTCTGCGCGGCGCGGATCTCGGCGGCTTCGGCGTCGCGCCGCTCGACGTCGATCCGCTGCGGATCGAGCTCGAGCAGCAGCTCGCCCGCCTCGACCCGCTCGCCGTAGCGCGCCGGGAAGCGGCGCACGGCGCCCGAGAAGGGGGCGGTCAGCGCCTCCATGCGCAGCGGCTCGAGGCGGCCGGAGAGGGCGACCGTCGCTTCGACCGGCCGCGGCACGATCGCGACCACCCGCTCGGCGCCGGCCGGAGCGCCCCAGGCGGAGGCCGAGCGCGCCGGCGAGGAGCCGCGCAGGCTGACCCAGGCGATCGTCGCGAACAGCAGGGTGCCGGCGGCTGCGGCGCCCCAGCGCAGCAGCCGCTCGCGGCGCAGCGCCGCCTGCGCCTCGGCGTTGGCCTCTTCCAGTCGCCGGAAGGCGCTCTGGAGCTCGAGATGCTGCGCCTTGAGCTTGTCGGCGAGCGCCAGCTCGGCCTCGCGCGCGGCGTCGAGGTCGTAGAGCAGGCGGGCGTTCTCGAGGGCGATCGCCGCCTCGGCGCGCATCGCGTCGAGCAGCTCGCCGTCCCACTCGCTGAAGGCGCCGCCGCCCCGCTTGTTGAGCACCTGGACGACGCCGATGCGCCGCCCGGTCGAGTCGACGAGCGGCTCGCAGAGCATCGAGCGGGTGACGAAGCCGGTCTCGCGGTCGAAGCGGGCGGCGAAGCGCGGATCGCTCGCGGCGTCGTCGATGCGCAGCGACTCGCCGGTGACCATGACGTGGCCGGCCAGCCCCTCGTTGGCCGAGAGGCGGATCTCGTGCGCCGCGCCGTCGGACGAGAGCACGCGCGACCAGAGCTCGTGGCGCTCCTCGTCGTAGAGGAAGAGGGTGGCCCGCTCGGCGTGGAGCAGCGCGCACATCCGCTCGACCATGCCGGTCAGCTGGCGGGAGAGGGCGAGCTCGCGCTCTTCGCGGGTCATCGCGGCTCCCCGTCCCCGGCGGGGGGTCCCGCGAGGCCCCAGCGCTCGAGCACCCGGCCGAGCGCCCGGTCGAGCAGCGAGAGGGCGTCCTGGTAAGCGATGCGCGCGGCCAGCTCGCCGTTGCGCGCCTCGACCAGCTGCCCCTCGAAGCTCAGGTACTGGAAGTTCGACGAGCGGCCGGCGCGCAGCTTCTCCCCCTCGGCCTCGAGCTGGCGCTCGGCGAGCTCGCGGGTGCGCGCGGCCAGCTCGACCTCGCGCCGCTTGCTCTCGAGGTCGCGCACCCGGTCGGTCAGCTCGAGGCGCAGGCTCTGCTCGGCCTCGACCAGCGCCAGCTCGGCGCGCTCGGCGGCGATGCGCGCCTGCGCCCAGTCGCGCTCGCGCTCGCGGTCGCCGAAGCGCCGGCCGAGCGCCAATCCGACGGACCAGCTCTTCTCGCGGGTGTCGAGAGCGGCCGGCTGGCCGAGCGGGCGCGCCGCCGAGTCCCCCCAGGCGGCGACCAGGTCGAGATCCCAGAGGCGCTCGCTGCGCGCCACGCGGAGGTCGAGCCGGGCGATCTCGAGCGCGAGCTCGACGGCGCGAAAGTCGGGACGGTGCGCGCGGGCGAAGGCGAGCAGCTCCTCGAAGTCGAGGTCGACGCTCTCGAGCGTCTCGAGATCGAGGCGGGGGGCGACCGGCGTCTCGCCGGCCAGGTCGAGCACCGCGAGCAGCGCGAGCCGCGCGCGCTCGCGGGCGTTCTCGGCCGCGACCAGCGCCGCCTCCTTGCGCGCCACCTCGGTCTCGCTCTGCACCAGGTCGATTCGCGCCATGCGGCCGGCGTCGATCAGCGCGCGGTTGATCTCGACCAGCTCGCGCGCGCCAGCGAGCGAGCGCTCGGCGATCCGCACTTCCTCCTCGGCCTGCACCTGGGCGCGCGCGGCGAGCAGCGCCTCGGTGACCACCCCCTCGACCGCCGCGCGGGCGGCGAGCGCCGCCTGCTCGTCGGTGCGGCGGGCGATGGTGACCGGCGCGCGCGCGACGGCGAGCCCCCCCTGGCGCAGCAGCGGCTGGACCAGGGCGAGCGACGAGCCCCACTCGCGCGCGCTGTCGCCGGCGCTCGGCGGCAGGTCGTACTCCCGGTCGAGGTCGGAGCGGTCGAAGGTCCAGGCGAGCGAGGCGCCGGTCGGCGCCGTCCATTCGAGCGCCGCGGAGAGCGCCGAGCTGTCGTCGGTGGTCTCTTCCAGCGCCGCCCCGGAGTCGAGCCCCTCGACGGTGAGCGAATCGCGGGCGGCCGAGGCGCCGAAGAGCAGCGTCGGCACGAAGCGCCCCTCGGCGGCCCAGCGGTCGAAGCCGGCGGCGCGCCGCGCCAGCTCGGCGTCGCGCACCGCCCGGCTGCTCTCGACCGCCACCCGCGCGACCTCTTCGAGCGTCATCTCGCGCGCCGCCGCCGGCTCCTGCGCCCCCGCCGCCCCGCCCGACCCGAGCAACAGCGCCAGCCCGAGCGCCGCCCGGACGCTCCCGCCACGAACCGATCCGCTCCGGTCGCCTCTCGACCCCATCCTGGTCTCACCCACGAAAGCGCGCATTGTAATCGAGAACGCCGATTCGCCCCGCGCAGTGTCAGCACCGAAGCGCGGACGGCCGGACCTCGAGGTGCCCTGGGAGTCAGGTGAGGTTGCGAAACGGGTTCTCGACGCGCAGCCCGTCGTAGTCGCGCCCGTCGGCGAAGTCCTCGGAGAGCAGCAGGTCGCAGCCGAGCGCCCGGGCCGCTTCGAGGATCGCCGCGTCCCAGTAGGAGATCCGGTGGCGCTGACTCGCGTCGATCGCTCGGCGCAGCAACTCCGCTGTCGTCTCCTGGGCTGGGAACCGGAGGAAGGCCTCGACGAGGCGGGCGGCCTGGGCGGGGGCGAGCGGGTCGGGGCGCGTCGGGCGCGTCGCCTGGACGTAGAACTCCTGCAGCACCTGCACCGAGAGCGCGAGGTCGGTCGCCTCGAGCAGCGCGCGAGCGATAGTGGCCTTCTCGGCCTCGTCCGGCGCGGTGCTCACGGCGTAGAGCAGGACGTTCGTGTCAACGAAGCGCATCGCGCTCGTGCACCTCGTCGCGGCTGAGACGATCGCTCGCCCGGAACCTGCCGATCTCCGCGAGCACCTCCGCCTGCAACAGCCGCCGCCGCTCGAACTCCGACTCCTCCCCTCCGAGCCCCTCGAGGAACTCTCGAACCAGCGCGCTCACCGAGGTATCGAGCTGGGCCGCACGAATCCGCGCCTGCCGATAGGTCTCGTCCGGGACCGAAACGGTGATGTTCTTCATGAAGTCACAATAACACAGAATCACATGAACACTGGAATGGTCCGAGCCCGTTTCGAAGGCGCAAAGGGCGCCCGAAGCCCGGGCTGTCTCTCGACTGCCAGCCGGGCTTGCCCGGAGCTCG
>WYBK01000077.1 GCA_011525905.1 Acidobacteriota bacterium | reverse complement strand
TGAGCCTCGGCGCGGCCGTCGCCCGGCAGCGGTTCGAGCCGGCCGGCCAGCCGGACCGCCCCCCAGGCGAGCAGGATGCCGGCGTAGCCGTCGACCGCGTAGTGCCAGCCGGTGGCGAGCGAGCCGAGGAATGTCAGCCCGGTCGCCAGCGCGAAGAGCGGGGCGAGCCGGGGCTGGTGGCGCCGGAACCAGAAGAAGAAGAGCGCGTGCGCGCCGACGTGCAGCGACGGCATCGCCGCCACCGCCAGGAAGGGGCGGACCTGGTAGACCGCCCCCTCGCGCCCGGCGACCAGCTGCAGGTAGTGCCCCCAGAGCTTCTCCTGCAGCAGCCGCGCGTTGGGCATCTGGTCGAGCACGGCGGCGAAAGCGTCGCGCGTGTAGAAGCAGGGGCCGGCCGCGGGCACCAGCAGGTAGATCCAGACCCCGGTGAGCCAGAGCAGCGCGCAGGCGAGCGCGAAGCTCCTCCGCCGCCCCGGCTCGGCCGCGAGAAAGGCGTAGGACTGCACCGCCAGGACCGAGGTCAGCCAGAGCGCGTACCAGAGGTCGAGCCAGCGGGCGACCGGCGTGCCGGCGACCAGCTCGGCGGCGAACAGCGACGGCGAGATTCCGAGGTGGAGCGCGCGGTCGAGCGCCCAGAGCCCGGCGTCGTAGAGCGGCAGGCGCAAGAACGGGACGCTCACCTTGAGCCAGGTGTAGGCGTAGGTCAGCACGAGCAGCGCCAGCCAGAGCCGCGCCCAGAGCCAGAGCGCGTCCGGCCGCGCCGCCGCGCGCAGCCAGGGGAGCGGCGAGCGCCACCGCACCAGGTGCGCGGCGAGCCGCAGGCCGACGCCCAGCAGCAGCAACCCAGGCAGGCGCGGGAGCAGGGCGTCGGCCATGTACTCGACGGTGCGGCCGTCGAGCCGCAGGCCGTGGGCGCGCAGCACCAGGACGACGAGCGCGGTCGTGCCGTAGACGACGAGCTCGAACGGCCGGGGGAGAAAGCGGCGCCAGCTCGCCAAGCGCGCCGCCCTACTCGATCTCGAGCAGCGGATCGCCCCCTTCGACCGCCTGGCCGGCGACCACGTGGACCGCCGAGATGCGGCCGGCGCGGTCCGCCTGGATCTCGTTCTGCATCTTCATCGCCTCGAGCACGACCAGCGCTTGCCCGGGCTCGACCGCCTGGCCCACCTCGACCGCGATCGAGACCACCCGCCCGGGCATGTAGGCGGCGACCGACTGGCGGCCGTGACGCAGGGCGCCGCCGTGCGCCTGTTCGGCCAGGTGGGTGAGCGGATCGACCACCTCGACTTCGGTCGTGCGCCCGGCCCAGCCGATCCGGTAGCGGCCGTCGCGGGCGCGCAGCACCGCCGCCTCGTGGTGCTCGCCGTCGACCAGCAGGCTGCGCACGAACGGGCCGAGGGCGCGCACGTCGACCTCGACCTCGCGCTCCCCGAGGCGCAGGCGGTAGCGGGCGCCGTCGCGCGAGATCTCGACGCGCTCCACCCTCTCGCCGCTCTTGACGATCAGCTCCACGACGGCCCCCGCAGGGCGCCGCGCCGGCCGGCGGCGCGCCAGGCGCCGCGCCGCGATCCGCCGGCCGCGGGCGCCGCCGCGACCCTGCCGGCGCGGTCGTAGTGCTCGATCGCCGCCGCCAGCAGCGGCAGATCGGCGCCCGCGCCACGCTCGGGCGGTGTCAGGACGCCCTCGGACAGGGCGCGGTCGAGCCAGTGGATGTCGAAGCGCGCGGCGCGGAAGTCGTCGTTGGCGAGCAGCGCCTCGAACAGCGGCACGTTGGTCCGGATCCCCTCGATGCGCAGCTCGCCGAGCGCCCGGCCGAGCCGGCGCAGCGCCTCCTCGCGGTCGCGGCCGTGGACGATCAGCTTGGCGATCATCGGGTCGTAGTGGATCGAGATCTCGGCGCCGCCGTAGACGCCGGCGTCGTTGCGCACGCCCGGGCCCTGCGGCAGGCGCAGCCACTCGATCCGTCCGGGCGAGGGGGCGAAGTTGCGGAACGGGTCCTCGGCGTAGAGCCGCACCTCGATGGCGTGGCCGCTCGGCGCGACGGCGTCGAACTCGGGGCCGAGCGGCTCGCCGCGCGCGACGCGCAGCTGCGCGACGACGAGATCGAGGCCGGTGACCAGCTCGGTGACCGGATGCTCGACCTGCAGCCGCGTGTTCATCTCGAGGAAGTAGAAGCTGCCGTCGGCGGCGTAGAGGAACTCGCAGGTGCCGGCGTTCTCGTAGCCGACCGCGCGCGCCGCGGCAACTGCGGCCTCGCCCATCCGCCGCCGCAGCTCGGGCGTCATCACCGTCGACGGCGCCTCCTCGACCACCTTCTGGTGGCGGCGCTGCAGCGAGCATTCGCGCTCGCCGAGCGAGACGACCTTGCCGTGGCGGTCGCCGAGCACTTGGATCTCGATGTGGCGCGGCCGCTCGACGAACTTCTCGAGGAAGACCGCGTCGTCGCCGAAGGAGGCGCCCGCCTCGGCGCGCGCCAGCCGGTAGGCCTCGGCGAGCTCCCCTTCGGCGCGCACGATGCGCATCCCCTTGCCGCCGCCGCCGGCCGACGCCTTGAGGATCACCGGGTAGCCGATCGCCGTGGCGCTCGCGCGCGCCGCCTCGAGGTCGGCGAGCGGCCCGTCCGAGCCCGGCACCACCGGCACGCCGGCCTCGATCATCCGCCGGCGCGCCTCGACCTTCGAGCCCATCGCCTCGATCGCCTCGGGCGGCGGGCCGACGAAGACCACGCCGCGCTCGCGGCAGAGCGCCGAGAAGGCGGCGCGCTCGGAGAGGAAGCCGTAGCCGGGGTGGATGGCGTCGGCGCCGATCTCGACCGCCAGGTCGACGATCGCCGCCATCCGCAGGTAACTCTCCGCCGACGGCGGAGGACCGATCCGGTAGGCCTCGTCGGCGAGCAGCACCGGCAGCGACTCGCGGTCGGCGTCGGAGTAGACCACCGCGCCGCGCATGCCGAGCTCGGAGAGCGCCCGCAGGATGCGCACCGCGATCTCGCCGCGATTGGCGATCAGCAC
>WYBK01000076.1 GCA_011525905.1 Acidobacteriota bacterium | reverse complement strand
CTCGAGGCGCACAGCGAGCACCCGGTCGCGCACGCCGTGCGGGAACGCGCCGCGCGGCTGGGCGTGTCGCCCGCGGCGGCCGAGGCCTTCGAGATCCTCCCCGGACGGGGGGCGACCGGCCGGATCGGCGGGCGCGGCTTCTGGATCGGCTCGCACCGCCTGCTCGAGCAGCGCGGCCAGGGCACCGCCGAGCTCGAAGCGCGGATCGCCGAGCTGTCGGCGGCCGGCCGGACGGTCGTTCTGGTCGGCAACGACTCCCACGTCTGCGGCCTGATCTCGCTCGCCGACCAGCCGCGCCTCGAAGCTCCCGCCCTGGTCGCGGCGCTCCACGCCGCCGGCGTCGAGCGCGTCGTCATGTTGACCGGCGACCATGCCCCGACCGCCGAGGCGGTCGCGCGCGCCTGCGGTATCGACGAGGTGCGGTCGCAGCTGCTGCCCGAGGAGAAGCTCGCGGCGATCGAGGAGTTGGTCGCGCGCGACGGCGCCGTGGCGATGGTCGGCGACGGCGTCAACGACGCTCCAGCGCTGGCGCGCGCCACGGTGGGCGTCGCCATGGGCGCCGCCGGCACCGACGCGGCGATCGAGACCGCCGACGTCGCGCTGATGTCGGACGACCTGTCGCGCCTCCCCTGGCTGATTCGCCACTCGCGCCGCACGCTCGGCGTGATCCGTCAGAACGTCGGCTTCGCGCTCGGGATCAAGGCGCTCTTCGTGCTGCTGGCGCTCGGCGGCTGGGCGACGCTCTGGGGAGCGATCGCCGCCGACATGGGGGCGACGCTCCTGGTGGTAGCGCACTCGCTGCGGTTGCTGCGGGGCTAGCCGCCCCGCCGGTCCTACAGACCCCGTTTCCGGCGGCGGGCGCCCCGCCGGCTCCCCTTGGGCCGGGAGTTGGCGTGGCCGGCGCCCCACATCGTGCCGCCGGCGGCGCGCAGGCCGGTGCGCCCCTCGGCGAGGCCGACCCGGATCGTCGAGCCGTCGAGGTCGCGGCCGTCCAGGCGCGAGATCGCCCGGTCGATCCCCTCCTCGGTGGCGAGCTCGAGGAGGGCGTAGCCGGCGGGCTCGCCGGTCGCGCGGTCTTTCGGCAGCTTGACGCCGCGCACCCGGCCGACGCCGGAGAAGAGGGCGATCAGGTCGCTCTCGGTGGTGGTGTCGCTCAGGTTCTCGATGATCAGGGTCGTGTCGATGATCGCTCTCCTCTCGATCGCCTCGGGGCGGCGCAAGCCCCGCGCGGGTAAGGGATGGGGCTCGCGCCGCGCGCGCGGCCCCCCGGGGCAGGGTACCACGCGCTCTGCGCGCGGCCCGCAGCTGCATGGGAGAATCGACGGAGCCGGGAAAGGAGGCGACGATCGACCGTCCGGAGTGGCGCAGCGAGCTCGAGGGGTGGAAGCTCGTCTGGTTCGGGCTGGCGGCGACGGGCGACGCCGCCGCCGCGCGGCGGCTGGCGGAGCTGCGCGCCCGCCGGGCGAGCGCGCTGCGCGAGCGCCTCTCCCGGTCGGATCTGCCCGCCGATCCGACCGTGGCGGCGATCCGCCGCCTCTTCCGCGCCTCCGGCTGCGATCCGACCCGTCACCGCCCCTCCTCCGAGGCGCTGCTGCGCCGAGTGCTCGAAGGGGAGGCGCTCGAGCCGATCCACCCGCTGGTCGACCTGAACAACGCCCTCTCGATCGAGCTGCGAGTGCCCGCCTGCGTGCTGCGGGCGGGCTCCTTCGACTGGCCCGTGACCCTGCGGGCCGGGCGGCAGGGGGAGGTCCTCGATTCGCTGCGGGGGCCATTCGGGCTGGCCGGCAAGCCGCTGCTCGCCGACCGGTCGGGTCCCTTCGGCACGCCGATCACCGACTCGCACCGGGTCAAGGTGCTGGCGCAGACCTCGGCGGCCTGGCTCGTCCTCTACCTGCCGGCCGCGGAGCCGGTCGAGAGCGCCGAGGCCGCGCTCGCGTCGCTGCTCGCCGAGGCTCCGGTCGCACGGCGGGTCGACCGAGAGGCGCAGCACGCGACCTCGCCGGGCGGGTAGACTCCCGGGCGTGGCGCTCGAGCTCTCCTCGCGGCAGCGCAAGTTCCTGCGCGGTCTCGCCCACGGCCTGGCGCCGCTCGTCCAGGTCGGTCGGGAGGGGGTGACCGAGGGGGTGCTCGCCGAGCTGGACCGCGCGCTCGACGAGCACGAGCTGGTCAAGGTCCGCTTCCAGGCGGGGAAGGAGCGGGAGGCCAAGGGGGGGGCCGCGGCCGCCATCGAGGCGCGCCTCGGCTGCGCCGAGGTCGGCCGCGTCGGCCACGTCGCGATCTTCTACCGTCCGCAGCCCGACCCCGAGCGGCGCAAGATCCACCTGCTCGGCCGCTGAGCGGGGGGCGCGCTCGGGCGGCTCCGGCGGGCTAGACTCCTGGCGCCGGCGGCTCCTGCGCGGAATTCCCGAGGCCCGCGGGACGTTAGCTAGCAGCGACTCGAGAGGAGTCCTCCGCGATGATGTTCGACCCGATCTACTTCGTCTTCCTCGCCCCGGCGCTGCTGCTCTCGCTGTGGGCCAGCTTCAAGACCAAGTCGGCCTTCACCAAGTACTCGAAGGTGCGGGTCTCGACCGGCCTGACCGGCGCCCAGGCGGCGCAGCGGCTGCTCGACGGCGCCGGCATCCGCGACGTCAAGATCGTCCCTCACCGGGGCAACCTCTCGGACCACTACAACCCGGTGACCAAGACGCTCGCGCTCTCCGAGCCGGTCTACGGCGTCGCCTCGGTCGCCGCGGTCGGCGTCGCCTGCCACGAGGCGGGGCACGCCATCCAGCACGCGACCGCCTACAAGCCGCTCTGGCTCCGCTCGCTGCTGGTGCCGACCGCCAACATCGGTTCCTCGATCGGCTACCTGGTGATGATCTTCGGGCTGATGCTCGGCGCGATGAAGGTCTTCCTGCTCGGCGTCGTCCTCTTCTCCTGCGTCTTGCTCTTCCAGCTGGTCACCCTGCCGGTCGAGTTCGACGCCTCGGCGCGCGCCAAGAAGCTGGCGACCGCCCACGGCATCGTGCTGGCGCAGGAGCGCGAGGGGATGGACCGGGTCCTGAACGCCGCCGCGCTCACCTACGTCGCCGCGGCGATCTCGACGCTCTTGACCCTCCTCTACTTCCTCTTCCGCGCGGGTCTGCTCGGCGGCCGCAGCCGCGACTGACGGCCCGAAGTCTCCGCTTCGAGCGGCTCAGCGAACCGGCGAGGGTTCCGGGCGCCTCGAGCCGCGCGTCGCGGCCGCGATCCGGTGGGCCATTTCCCGCCGGCGCGCGGCCGGAATCCGCGCGAGCAGCAGCCGGCGAGTCGTGCGCTGCGCGAACTGGAAGACGCGCGCCCGGCCGGGCTCGGGGGCCGAGGCGTCCGCCTCGTGCCAGCGCTCCTCGAGCGGGCGCAGGAACCAGCGCTCGACCAACGTTTCGACCGCGCTGGCGAGCACCGGCTCGAGCTCTCCTTCGGCCCGGGCGAGCGTTTCGAGCGGAAAGCAGGGCCCGGCGACGGCCGCCAGACCGAGCAGGCGCCTCGCGCACGGGGGGAGGCGCGCGACGCGGGCCTCGACCAGCTCGGGCAGTCCGCGCGTCCGGACCGCGTCCAGCGCGGCCGCGTCGATGTCCCAGGAGCCGTCCGCCCGGGGCGTCAGGGCCTCGAGATCGCCGAGCAGCGCGAGCGCTTCGGTCAGCTCGAGCGGCAGTCCGGTCGTCGCCCGGCGCAGCCACCGGGCGAGCGCGCTCGCGCCCTCCTCGACGATCGACTCGGCGATTCGGGCGATCGACCGCGCGCCGAGCGGCGCGATCGGGACCCAGGTGGCGCCGGCGCCCAGGGTGCCGGCGAGCCGACCGACGAGCGACTTCATGCGCGCTCGGGCCGGCCGTCGCGCCGTCGCCAGCAGCGCCACCGGTCCGAGGTGCGCGAGCCCGGCCGCGAGCCGGCCGAGCGCCGCCTCGCGCGACGGCGGCAGCGCGTCCAGGTCGTCGATCAGCAGGACCCGCGGCGCGCCGCGTCCGGCCCCGCCCGGTCTCGACGCCGCGTTGTCGGGCGGTACTCGGAGAGCGCAGGTCAGCGGCGCCAGCTCGGCCAGCTCCGGCGCGCGCCGGCCCGCTTCGAGCAGGCGCGCGAGCGCCGACTCCTCCGAGGGCCGATCGGCCGCGCAGCCGCAGGTCGGCAGGATCCAGGCGCCCGCGTCGGGCAGGAGCTCGGCGATCGCGGTGCGCGCCAGCCGCGTCTTGCCCGCCCCGCCGGCGCCCTCCAGGAGGGCGACGGCGGACTCGCCACGGGCGACTCGCGCGAAGACGCCGGCGAGCGACGAGAGGGCCTCCTCGCGCTCGAGCAGCGGCAGGACCGGGACGTGGCGCAGGCTCGCGACGGCCGGCCCGGCCGGAGCGAGCTCGGCCGGGCCGAAGCCGGCGCGCAGCCGTTCGGCGAGGAGGAGGGTGGCGGGCTCGGGCGGCGTGCCGAGCTCGGCGGCGAGCCGCTCGGCGAGCCGCTCGAGCGTGACGAGAGCGCGCGAGCGCAGGCCGCCGCGTGCGAGCAGCGCCGCGAGTCGGCGCGCGGCGCCCTCGGAGAGGTCGTCGAGCTGGAGCCGGCGCTCGGCGAGCTGGGCGGCGGCGCGCAGGTCGCCGCGCCGCTCGGCGGCCCGGTCGAGGTGCGCGAGCGCCTGGTCGGCCAAGTCGCAGAGCCGCGAGCGCTCGGTCGCGAGCCACTCCTCGAACGGCCCGGCGTCGGCCAGCTCGATGCCCGCGAGCAGCTCGCCGCGGTAGAGGCGGGCGGCGAGGGCCGTGCCGCTCTCCGAAGCCACGTCGTGGCCGAACGCCGTAGGCCGAGTGGCCTGCTCGAATCGCTCGACATCGACCTCGAGCCGCGGGTCCCGGGGCAGGACGAGGTCGCCCCCGCGCCGGCTCTCGATGCCTCCCGGACCGAGAGCCCGGCGCAGGAGCAGCAGCGCCTGCCGGAGGCTCTGGCGCCCCGCGGCCGGCGCGGTGTCGGGCCAGAGCAGGGCGGTCAGGCCGTCGCGGGCGACCGGCTGGCCCCGGCGCATCGCCAGATAGGCGAGCAGCGCCCGGGCCTTGCGCGAGCCGACGGCGGTCGGTCGGCCGCCGCGGCGCAGCTCGAAGCCGCCCAGCAGGCGCAGGATCGCCCCGTCCTCGGGTCGAGATTCGCTGGTGGCTCTCGGGGGCACGACCGCCTCCTGCGAGCGCCGTGCGGATTCGAGCCGGCGGCGCCGGGATGGCGCTCGATACCACTGTAGCAGGCACGCCGCGCGATGACGATCCGTTGACGGCCGGAGGCGAAGCTCAGCGGCGAGGACCGGTCGTCGCCAGGGACTGGGCCCGCGCGATCCGGCCCGAGAGAAGAGGTGACCCATGCGTAGCTCCCAGGACTCGCCGGCCCGGCCCACCCTCTGGATCCTGCTCGCCGCGGGGCTGCTCTTCTTGGCGGCCGGTGCGACCGCGGAGCAGACCGTGCTGGTGCCCTACGGCTTCGACTGCTGGATGGGCGGCGGCCAGGGCGGCTTTCTCTACAAGACGGTCGAGCACTGTCAGGAGTGCGGCTTCCACGCCGTCGACTACGACGAGAGCAGCTTTCTGCTCGGCTACACGCCCTTCGCGCAGGCCTCGCCGGACGAGTACTACATCTGTCCGCAGCTGTTCGACCCGCTCGACAAGGTCCGCACCTGGATCCCCGACCTGCACGACCTGCTGGTGCGCCGGCACGTCGAGCTCTGCTCCGGCACCAAGGACGTCGAGGTGCGCGCCGCCATCGACAACGACCTCGCCCTCTGGGTGAACGGCGTGCAGGTCCTGCCGGTCGACTGCCCGCTCTACATCCTCGAGCCCGACGGCGTGACGCTCGTCTGCTCGTGGGAGAACTGCGCCGTCCAGGATCGCGCGATCTTCGAGGTCCCGGACGAGCTGCTGGTCGACGGCGACAATGTCTTCGCGTGGCGCGCGCGCGATCGTCACGTGATCGCCTATCTCGACGTCGAGATCCTCGCGGACGTCTCCGAGGCGGTCTGCAACCAGCCGCCGGACTGCAGCGAGGCGGTCGCCTCCTTGCCGACGATCTGGCCGCCGAACCACAAGAAGTGGCAGATGGTCGACGTCCTCGGCGTCGTCGATCCCGACGGCGATCCGGTGGCGATCGCGATCGACTGGATCTTCCAGGACGAGCCGACGCTCGCGCCGAGCAGCGGCGTCTTCTGTCCCGACGCCGAGATCGACGGCGAGGCCGCCTGGATCCGCGCCGAGCGCGAGGGGCACCTCGACGGCCGCGTCTACCATGTCGGCTTCACCGCGACCGACCCGGCGGGCGAGGAGTGCTGTGGCTCTGTCGCCGTCTGCGTGCCGCACGATCAGGCCCACCTCGCGTGCGGCGACCAGGGGCCGCTCTACGATTCGACGAGCTGCGATTGAGCCCGTAGGGTCCCGGACGGTCCGATCGGCCGGCGCTCGGAAGGGCGCCGGCCGATTCTTTTCCGGACCGCGCCGCTCGGTGCGCGGCGGCTCGACCGTACAATCACGCCGGTGGAGCACCCCTCGATCCTCTCGGTCGCGGTGCCGGTCCTCGCGGTCGCGGTCGGCGTCGTCCTGGTCTGTCTGCGGCTGCGCGTCGCTCCGGTCGCGGGACTGCTGGTCGCCGGGGCGGTGATCGGGCCCTCGGGGCTCGCGCTCCTGCCCGAAGTCGAAGCGGTGCACGAGGTCGCCGAGCTCGGCGTCATGCTGCTGCTGTTCGGCATCGGCCTCGAGCTCTCGCGCGAGCGCCTGCGCGGCCTGGGGCGGGCGCTCGCCATCGGCGGTCCGGTACAGACCGGGGCGACCACGCTCGTCGCCGCGGCGCTGGCGCTCGCCCTCGGCGCGCCGCCGCGCGAGGCCCTGGTGATCGGCTGGGTGGTCTGCCTGTCGAGCACGGCGCTGGTGCTCAAGCTCTACGGCGACCGGGACGAGCTGCAGAGCCTGCACGGCCGCTCCGCCTTCGCCATCCTGATCTTCCAGGATCTGCTGATCGTGCCGCTGCTGGTGCTGGTGCCGGTGCTCGGCGGCGACACCGCGGCGGGAGCGGGCGCCGTCCTGCTGCGCCTCGCCCTCGGACTCGGCGCACTGGCAATCGCGATCTTCGCCAGCCGCCGGCTCGCGAGCCGAGTCCTGGGGGCGGCGGCGCGCGGCCGCAGCCACGAGGCCTCGGTGCTCGGCGCGCTCGCCGTCTGCCTCGGCCTCGCCTGGCTGAGCGAGAAGGTCGGCCTGTCGCCGGCGCTCGGGGCGCTGCTGGGCGGCATGCTGCTCGCGGATTCCGACTACGCCCACCAGGCGCTCTCGGACGTGGTGCCGTTGCGCGAGGTCTTCGCCAGCCTCTTCTTCGTCTCGGTCGGCATGCTGGTCGACCTCGACGCGCTCGCGCGCGACGCGGCGCTGGCACTGGGCGCGACGGCGGCGATCGTGCTGCTCAAGGCCGGACTCGGCGCGCTCGCCGTCGGTGCGCTCGGCGCGCCGCGGCGCAGCGCGCTGCTCGCCGGGCTGGGCTTGGCTCAGATCGGCGAGTTCTCCTTCGTGCTGCTGCAGATCGCGCGCGGCCACGAGGTGGTCGCGGAGGAGCGCTACCAGTTGCTGCTCTCGGTGGCGGCGCTGTCGATGATCGCTACGCCGCTGGTCGTCGCCTCGGCGCCGCGGCTGGTCGACGCTCTGCTGCGCCGCCGCGAGGAGCCCGCCCCAACCGCGAGCGCGGCGGCGGCGCGGGCGCCTCAGGTGGTGGTCGTCGGCTACGGCAAGAACGGCGAGATCCTGGCGCGTATCCTGCGCCGCACCGGCATCCGCTACGCGCTGCTCGACGCCGACCCGGAGCGCGTCGAGCGGGCTCGCGCCGAAGAGGAGCCGATCCACTTCGGCGACGCCACCCGGCGCGAGGTGCTCGAGGCGACGGGCGTAACGGGTGCCCAGGTCGTCGTCTTCGCGATCTCCGATCCGCTCGCGGTGCGCGCGGCCTTGCGCGCGGTGCGCGAGGTGGCGCCGCGCGCCCAGGTGCTGGTGCGCACCCGGCACGTCCACGAGATCGAGCCGCTCGAGCGGCTCGGCGCCGCCCGCGTCGTGGCCGAGGAGTACGAGACCGCGATCGAGATCTACACCTGGGTGCTCGGGCGCTTCCACGTGCCGAGGAACGTCATCCGCGCGCAGACGCGGGCGCTGCGCGGCGAGGACTACCGGATGCTGCGCGAGCCGGCGCTGCCCGAGGGGGTGTCGCGGGCGCTCGCCGAGATCCTGGTCGCCGGCACGACCGACCTCTACCGGCTCGCGCCCGACAGCCCGGCGGTGGGCCGCACGCTCGCCGAGCTCGACCTGCGCCGGGCGACCGGCGCGACCGTGCTCGCGGTGGTGCGCGGCGAGGCGCCGGTCCACGGCCCGGTCGCCGAGCTGCGTCTCGAGGCGGGCGACACGGTCGTGCTGGTCGGCGCGCACGCCGAGATCGAAGCCGCCTTCGCCCTGCTCGGCGGCGAGGAGTGACCCGGGCGCCCGCGCGCCGCGGGGCGCCGGCGCTCACCAACCGATGCCGGTGTCCTCGCCGTAGTTGGAGGCGGCGCCCCAGAGCGTGCCGTGGGCCGGGTCGAGCGCGATCGCGGTGATCGGTCCCGAGGT
>WYBK01000353.1 GCA_011525905.1 Acidobacteriota bacterium | reverse complement strand
GGTCCCGGGCGCCTCGGGGGAGGGCGCTCGGAGGACGGATCAGAGGTCGGCGGCCTTGATCGAGGCGGCCAGCTGCTGGACGACCGGCTTCATCACCTTGTCGAACATCCGCTGGTCGTTGTCGACGCCGCCGCCGAAGCCGCCGATCGACAGCTTGAACTTCGCGTCCTCGCCGCGCGCCTCGTCGGCCCAGACGATCTCGCCCGTCGTGGTGTCGATGATGCGGGCGTTGGCCGCCGCCACGAAGGTCTTCTTGCCGCCCGAGAAGCCGGGCAGCCCGCCGACGCTGCGGCCGTGGGCCGAGGTGTCGGTGGCGCCGTACTCGGTGATCGCGCCGGTCAGGAAGTACTGGCAGCCGAGCAACTTGCCGGCCTTGACCGCGCTCGACGGATCGATGTCGCCGGCCAGCGACAGGTTCTTCTCCTGCATCAGCGCGGCGAGCTGCTCGCGGTCGATCACCCGGAACTTGCCGCTCTTGACCAGCTCGGTGACGAAGACGTCCTGCATCGCCTCGGCGCCGCCGTGCCACCAGTACTGGTTGTCGGCCTTGTTCTTGAACTCGAGCACGGCGATGCGCGGCTTGTCGGCCGCCTGGCCGACCGCGGCGACGCTCGCCAGGGCGATCGCCACGAGGGTTGCGATTGCGGTGCTGCGCTTCATGTCGGTTCCTCCCCTTTTGCGGCCGGATTCTAGAACGAAATCGGCGGGCGCTCGCACGCCCGGTCGCGCGCGCGCCCGCCGCTCTCGTGCAAGCGCCGCGCCGGGGGGTCCGGTGCGGCGCCGTCGCTACCGCTCAGGCGAGGCGATCGTGCGCCCAGGAGGCGAGCCGGCCGCACTTCTCGCAGCGGAAGGTCGCCGCCCGGTAGCGCGTCCGGCCGCGCAGCCGCAGCACGCCCAGCCAGTTGCGCACCGGCTCGCCCTCCGCCCACTCGATCGCCCGCGCCTCGAGCCCCTGGCGCCGGTCGATCAGGAATCCCGTCTGCATGCGACCGCCGCACTCCGGGCAGTTGCGCTGCTCAGCTCTCGTCATCTCCACTCCCCCTCTCGGACCGCGCGGCCGCGTCCGCATCGCCCCCGCGGCCCTCGCCGCGCGGCAGCCGCCCCGCCTCGGCCGCCGAGCGCCGCAGCAGGAACTCGATCTGCGCGTTCAGGCTGCGCAGCTCGTCGGCCGCCCAGCGCTCGAGCGCGGCGTGCAGCCGCGGATCGAGACGGAGCAGATAGGGCTTGCGTGAGGCCACGAGCTCGACCGGCGCCTCAGTAGAGCGTGCCCGTGTTCACCACCGGCGTGGTCGCCCGGTCGCTGCACAGCACGACCAGGAGGTTCGAGACCATCGCGGCGCGGCGCTCATCGTCGAGCTCGACGACGTGCTGTTCGGCGAGCCGGGTGAGCGCCATCTCGACCATGCCGACGGCGCCGTCGACGATCTTCTGGCGCGCCGCGATGATCGCGGAGGCCTGCTGGCGCTGCAGCATCGCCTGCGCGATCTCGGGCGCGTAGGCCAGGTGGCTGATGCGCGCCTCGAGCACGTCGACGCCCGCCTGCGCCAGCCGCTCGTCGAGCTGGCGGCGCAGCTCCTCGGCGATCTCGGGCGTCGAGCCGCGCAGCGACTGCGTCGCCTCGCTGTCGTGCGCGTCGTACGGGTAGCGGGTGGCCAGGCCGCGCAGCGCCGCCTCGCTCTGCACGTGCACGTAGTTCTCGTAGTCGTCGACCCGGAAGACCGCCTCGAAGGTGTCGACCACCTTCCAGACCACCACCGTGGCGATCTCGATCGGGTTGCCGTCGGCGTCGTTGACCTTCAGCCGGTCGGTCTCGAAGTTGCGCACGCGCAGCGAGACCGCCCGCTTGCCGTAGAACGGGTTGGCCCAGCGCAGCCCGGGCCTGCGCTCCGTGCCCTTGTAGGCGCCGAACAGCGTCAGCACGCGCCCTTGATTCGGCTCGACCATGAACAGGCCCGGGAGCAGGATGATCGTGACCACCAGCCCGATGACCCCCTCGATGACGCCGCCCGGACGCTGGGCCACGGCGGAGACGATCAGGTGGGCAAGACTGCCGAACAGCGCCAGCAGGAGCAGGAGCAGCATCGCGATGCCGTTCCAGGACCGTGCGGGGATCTCTCTCATCGTCCTCTCTCCTCTGCGGCGTCGGAAGCGACGCCGATTGCAAGCAAAATGATATCACAAAGAAATCAACCTGCAAATCCTCCGGCGGCGGGGCCCCTCACGGATCGACACTAGAATCGCGCCGTGCTCCGCCGCGTCGCCGGACCCGCGCTCCTGCTCGCCTGCCTGCCGCTCGCCGGGCTCGCGGCCCAGCCGCCGGCGGCCCTGCGCAGCCAGGGGAGCGTGCTCGGCACGCCTTTCGAGATCGAGGTCCGCGATCTCGACCGTCCCGCCGCCGAGGCCGCGATCACCGAGGCCTTCGCCGCGGCGGCGCGGCTCGAGGGGGAGGCCGCGGCGCTCGCGCGCCTCGCTGGAGGGGGCGGCGAGGTCGCCCTGGGCGAGGCCGGCTTCGAGCTGCTCCGGCGCGCGCAGGCCTACTGCCGCTGGAGCGACGGCGCCGTCGGTCCGCTCGGCGGCCCCCTCTTCCGCCTCTGGGGGCTCACCGAGCGCGCCCCCGGCCGGCCGGACCGCGCGGCGCTCGACGCCGCCGTCGCCGCCGGGCGCTGCGACCGGCTGGCTCTCGACGTCGAACGGCGCAGCGCGCGCCTCGCCGAGGGCGCCGAGCTCCACCTCTTCCCCTTCGCCCAGGGGTGGGCCGCCGACGCGCTCGCCGACGCCCTGCGCGCCGCGGGAGCCGCCAACGGTCTCGTGCGCGTCGGCGTCGTCCGGCGCGCGGCGGGCCCGGGCCCGGAGGGGCGTGGCTGGCCGGTCGAGCCTCCGGCCGCGCCCGGCGCGGCCGAGCCGGTCGGCACGATCTACCTGCGCGACCGGGCTCTGGCGCTGCTGGCGCCCGACGACCGGCCGCTCGCGATCGGTGGCGAGCGCCTGGCGCCCTACCTCGACCTCTCGACCGGCGCCCCGGCCGAGGGGGTGGTCCAGCTGCTGGTCGTCGCCGAGCGGGCGCTCGACGCGCACGCCCTGGGCTACGCCCTCTTCGCGCTCGGGCCGCGCCGCGGCCAGTTCCGCCTCGGCGGCCTCGAGCCGCCCCCGGCGGTGCTCTGGCAGCTCGGCCGAGGTGAAGGCGAGCCGCTGCTCGCGGAATCGAAATGGTGGACGGTCCCGAAACGGTGACGCCGACGGCTCCGGCGAGCGCCCCGGCGGTCGTGCTGGCGCGGCCGCGCGAGGAGGGCAACGTCGGCGCGGTCGCGCGCGCCATGGCCAACATGGGCCTGGCCGACCTGCGCCTGGTCGAACCGGCGCCCCGTCTGGGCGACACCGCCCGCGCCTTCGCCATGCACGCCCACGACCTGCTCGACGGCGCGACTCGCCATGCCGACCTCGCCTCGGCGCTGGCCGACCGCGAGGTCGTGGTCGGCACCGCCTCGCTGCGCGAGCGCGCCTGGCCGCAGCCGGTGCTCGCCCCCCGGGAGCTGCCCGGTTGGCTCGCGCGCGAGGCGCCCGGCGCACGCGTCGCCCTGCTCTTCGGCTCCGAGGTCTCGGGGCTCGACTCCGACGAGCTCGCCCGCTCGACCGTCCTGGTCTCGATCCCGGCCGCGCCGGCGCAGCCGACGCTCAACCTGGCGCAGGCGGTGCTGATTCTCGCCTACGAGCTCTACCTGGCTCGCGGCGCTCCCGGCGCCCTCGGGTCCGAGCCGGTCGTGCGCGCCCACGTCCGCCAGCTCGAGAGGCTCTTCGCCGATCTCGAAGCGCTGCTCGCCGAGGTCGGCTTCGCGCGCGACACCACCTTCCGGCGGGTGGCGCTCGATCTGCGCCAGCTGCTCGGGCGCGCCCAGCCGAGCGAGCGCGAGGCGGTCATCCTCTCCGGCATCCTGCGCCGCACGCGCCACGCGCTGGCGCGCGCCGGCCTCGTCGCGCCCCGGCGCGCCCGCCCCCGGTGATACAGTCCGCGGCCATGACCACCGCCCCGCCGACCCTCGAAACGATCCTGCGCGAGCGGGTGCGCGAGAGCGTCCGGCGGTCGCCGGTCGTCGCCGTCGTGCGCGACGCCGACGCCCAGGTCGCGGCGCGCCAGGCGGAGGCCTTCGTGCGGCACGGGCTCGAGCTGGTCGAGATCACCTTCACCTGCCCCGACGCCACCCGGCTGGTCACCGACCTGCTCGCCCGCCGGCGCGGCGAGGGCCCACCCTGGATCGGCATGGGCACGGTGACGACCCCGGAACGGGCGCGCGCCGCGGTCGCCGCCGGCGCGGAGTTCCTGGTGACGCCGAACCTCGACCCGGAAGTCGCGGCGATCGGCCGCGCGGCCGGCCTCTTCCTGGTGCTCGGCGCGCTCTCGCCGACCGAGCTGGTCCAGGCCGACCGGCTGGGCGCCGACCTGATCAAGGTCTACCCGCTGCCGCCGGTCGGCGGCCCCGCCTACCTCTCGGTGGTGCGCCAGCCGCTCGGAGATCTGGCGCCGATGCTCGCCGGCGGCGGCTTCGGCATCGAGGAGATCCCGGCGTACAAGCGAGCGGGCGCGGTCGCCTTCGGCGTCGGCGCGCCGCTGGTCGGCGAGGACGACGCCGAGACCGGGCGGCGAATCGCCCGCGCGCTCGAGCTGGCGCGCGGCTGACGGAAGCGAGAGCGAGCGCATGGCCGACCCGCGAGAGCTGCGCACCGAGCACGTCCTGTTCGATCCGACGCCGGAGATCTTCGCCACCGACAGCGCCGGCGGCTTCGTCTGGGCGCTGCTCGCCCAGGGGCGCGCCGCATTCGACACCGAGCCCTACGACGAGGTCCGCTTCGTCGTCTCGGTCTGGCACCCCTCGGGGCAGAAGACGATCGACCTCGACCGCGCCTACCTCGAGATCCAGGGCTCCTTCGACCCGGACGAGGATCACTGGACCAAGCTCGCCGAGGTCGAGCCGGTGGTCGCTCCCTACGGCGCCGGCGAGACTTTCGACGGCTGGATCGTGCTGCCGGTGATGGCCGGCCGCAGCGCCTACGCGCTGGTCGGCTCCGGCTTCGAGCCCCGCTCGCGCATCCAGATCCGCGCCAGCGCCTACCTGGTGGCCTGAGCGGCGAGGTCGCGCGCCGTGCGCCACCAGGAGTTGCTCGCCCGCCTCGCCCGCCCCGCCGAGTCGAAGATCGTCCTGCTGGTGCTCGACGGAGTCGGCGACCTCGCGACGCCCGAGCAGCCGAGAACCGCGCTCGAGAGCGCCGCGACGCCGAACCTCGACGCGCTCGCCCGGCGCGCCTCGCTCGGCCGCATCGTGCCGGTGGCGACCGGTATCACGCCCGGCAGCGGCCCCGGCCATCTCGCACTGTTCGGCTACGACCCGGTCGAGCCGGAGGCCGACATCGGCCGCGGCGTGCTCGAGGCGCTCGGCCTCGGCCTGACCCTCGGGCCGGGCGAGATCGCCGCGCGCGGCAACTTCGCCACCGCCGACGCCGCCGGCAACCTGACCGACCGGCGCGCCGGCCGGATTCCGACCGAGGAGTGCCGCCGGGTCTGCGCCCGGCTGAACGAGGCGCTCGCCGGCTTCGAGGGCGGCGCGGCGCGCGTCGTGCCCGGCGAGGCTCACCGCTTCGTCCTGCTGCTCGCGGGCGCCAGCCTCTCGCCGGCGGTCGACGACACCGACCCGCAGGCGCTCGGCGTGCCGCCGCTCGAGGCGCGCGCGACCTCGAGCGAAGGGAAGGCGACCGCGGCGCTGGTGCGCCGCGCGGTCGCCGCCATGGAGCGGGCGATCGCCGACGAGCCGAGAGCCAATCGGGTGCTGCTGCGCGGCTTCGCGCGCATGCCCCACCTGCCGCAGATGCCCGATCTCTACAAGCTGCGCTGCGGCGCCTTCGCCGGCTACCCGCTCTACCGGGGCGTGGCCCAGGCCTGCGGCATGGAGGTCGTCCCCTGCGGCAAGCGGATCGGCGAGATCCTCGACGTCGTCGCCGCGCGCTGGGCCGACTTCGACTTCTTCTTCCTGCACGTCAAGCAGACCGACCAGGCGGGCGAGGATGGCGATCTGGCCGCCAAGGCCGCGGTGCTCGAGGAGGTCGACCGGGAGCTGCCGCGCCTGCTGGCGCTCTCACCCGACGTCGTCGCGGTCACCGGCGACCACTCGACGCCGGCGCCGATGAAGGCGCACAGCT
>WYBK01000352.1 GCA_011525905.1 Acidobacteriota bacterium | reverse complement strand
CGCCCACCGCTCGCGGCGCGCGCGGCCTTCCTGGTCTCGCCGCTCGGCTTCCGCGTCTCCGCCGAGACCGCCGCGGACAACCGCTACATGGCGGTGGGCGAGGGGGCCTCCGAGGGGCGCGCCCTGCTCGAGCACGCCGAGCTGGCGCGCGCGCTCGCCGACACGCTGCCGGTGGTGGTCTTCGCCGGCGATCGCGAGACACCCGACGCGGTCTTCTCGAACAACGTCTTCGCCACCGCCGAAGGAAGGCTGATCCTCGGGCGCATGCGCCACGCCGAGCGCCGGCGCGAGGCGGGGCGCGCCGACATCCGCGGCTTCTTCGCCGGCGAGCTCGGCCGCCAGGTCGTCGACCTGTCGGCGCGCGAAGAGGTGATCGCCGAGCTCACCGGCCCGCTGGTGATCGACCGGGGCCGGCGCATCGGCTTCTGCGGCCTGACCGGCCGCTGCAACCGCGCCGGCGCCGAGGCGATGCACGAGGCCTTCGGGCTCGACCTCTCTTTCGTCTTCGAGCTCGACCCGGGCGAGTACCACACCAACGTGGTGATGTCGGTGCTCGCCTCGCGCGCGGTCGTGCTGCACGCGCCGTCCTTCGTCGACCCGGAGGTGCCCCGGGCGATCGCCGAGCTCTACGCCGGGCGGGCGCTCCTGCTCTCCGACGCGGAGAAGGCGGCGTTCGTCGGCAACTGCATCGCGCTCTCCGAGCGCGACCTCTGGATGAGCGCGGGCGCCGAGCGGGCGCTGCGCCCGGAATCGCGGGCGCGCCTCGAGTCCTGGGGCTTCCGCATCCGCTCGGTGCCGCTCGACGAGATCGAGAAGGCGGGCGGCAGCCTGCGCTGCTGCGTCGCCGAGATCTACTGAGCGTCCGCCTCGGGCGCGAGCCGGCGCGAGTACTTCTCGTAGAGCCGCCGGTGGCGGTGGTCGAGGTCGACCTCGCGTCCGGCGATCACGAGGTGGGTGACGCGTTGGGTCAGCGGATCGAGGAGGTCGCCCCGCGAAACCACCACGGTCCCCTCCTTGCCGACCTCGAGCGTGCCGAGGCGGTCGCCGACGCCGGCGAGCTCGGCGGCGGTCGCGGTCACCGCGCGCAGCGCCGCCTCCGGATCGAGGCCGAAGGCGATCGCCTGGCCGGCCTGGAAGGGGAGGCCGCGGGTCGCCCAGGACTCGCCGGGCATGGCGAGCGCGAAGCGAACGCCCGCGGCGGCGAGGCGCGCGGGCAGCGCGAACGGCTCGTCGTAAGGGGACTCCCGGCGGTGCGGCAGGCGCTGCGTGGCGCCGACCACGACCGGCACGTCCGCCGCCGCCAGCCGTTCGGCGAGCTCGCCCGCCTCGGCGCCGCCGACCAGGACCAGGCGCAAGGCGCGACGGGCGGCGAAGTCGAGCGCCTCCGCGATCTCGCGCGCGTCCTCGGCCTGGACGAAGAGCGGCTCCTCGCCCGCGAGCACCGGACGCATCGCCTCCCAGCGCAGGTCGAGCGGTGCCGAGGGGTCGGCCGTGCGCCGCAGGTGGTGGGCGAGCGCCTCGTCGAAGGAGCGCTCGAGCCGCGCGAGCCGTTCGCGGCGCCGCTCGGTGAAGTCGTCGGGCGGCGGATCGCCGCCGAAGCCACGGCGCGGCGCCGCCGCCGGCCAGGTGAGCTGCAGCCCCCAGGTGGCGCGCAGGCCGGCGTCCTCGCGCGTCCAACCGTCGAGCCGGACGACGAAGGAGCGTCCCGAGAGCAGCGCCGGCGCGCCGAAGCGGGGCCGGGGCGCGGTCTGGGCGACCGCGATGCCGTGGGCGCGCACGGTCGGCAGGATCTCCGAGTCGGGATTCCAGGCGACGTGCGCGGCGGCCTCGGGCGCGATCTCGCCGATTTCGGTGGTATCGACGGTGGCGCGCACCGCGTCGATCTCGACCAGCCCGAGCGTCGACTGGAGCGCGACCAGTCCCGGGTAGACCCGCTGGCCGGAGACGTCGATCCGGCGCGCCCCTTCCGGGAGCGCCAGGCCGACGCCGATCGCGGCGATGCGGCCGTCGACGATCAGAAGGTCGTGACCGGGAAGGACGCCCGAGGCCACGGTGTAGAGGTCGCCGCCGGCGAGCAGCAGCGGCCCGGCGGCGGACGCCGGAGGGATGTCGTGCGCGCGGACGGCGGCCGCCAGCGCCAGGGTGCCGAGCAGGATCGCTGCCGTGCGGCGCATGATCACTCCCCCTCCCGGTTCCAGACGTCGCCGACGTCGTCGCAGTGCCAGCCTTCGCTCGGGCGATTGCGAGGTCGTCCGCGCTCGCTCCGCTTGCCCCCTCCCTCGCCGGCGCCGGCCGCGAGCGCCTTCTGGACGAGCGCGGCACGCTCGGCGGCGTCGGCGGCGCGCAGCTCGGCGTCGAGCGCGCGGGAGAAGCGCAGGGCGCCGTCGACCCAGGTCTGCTCGACGCGCGCGAGGGTCGAGAGGGGGTGGCCGCTCCAGATCACGAAATCGGCGTCCTTGCCCGGCTCGAGCGAGCCGACCCTGTGGTCGATGCCGAGCTGGCGCGCCGGATTGAGGGTCACCAGGCGGAGCGCCTCCTGCTCGTCCATGCCGCAGTGCAGGATCGACTTCGACGCCTCCTGGTTGAGGCGGCGGATCAGCTCGTCGGAGTCCGAGTTGACCGAGGCGAGGACGCCGGCGCGCTGCATCAGGCAGACGTTGTGCGGGATGGCGTCGTAGACCTCGAACTTGTAGGCCCACCAATCGGCGAAGGAGGAGCCGCCGGCGCCGTGCGCGGCCATCTCGGGGGCGACCTTGTACCCCTCGAGCACGTGGGTGAAGGTCTTGACGCGGAAGCCGAGCTCCTCGCCGAGCCGCATCAGCGCCAGGATCTCGCTCTGGACGTAGGAGTGGCAGTGGATCTCGCGGCGGCCGTCGAGGATCTCCTCGAGCGCCTCGAGCTGGAGATCGCGGCGCGGCGGCACGAGGCGCTCCCGCTCGCCTGCGGGCAGGGACTCGAATCGCCGGCGCGCGTCGCGCGCGTCGCGGGCGGTCAGGAAAGCGTCGCGGATGCGCGCCTCGACGCCCATCCGGCTCTTGGGGTAGCGGTCGCTCTGCTCGGCCCAGTTGGACTGCTTGACGTTCTCGCCGAGGGCGAACTTGATCGAGGGGGGCGCGTCCTCGAGCTTCAGCTGCTCGGCGCTCGCCCCCCAGCGCAGCTTGATCACCTGCGCCTGCCCGCCGATCGGGTTGGCCGAGCCGTGCAGCAGCTGGGCGACGGTCGTGCCGCCGGCCAGAGCGCGGTAGATGCCGACGTCGCTCTCGTCGATCACGTCGCCGATGCGCACCTCCGAGGTCACCGGGTGGCTCGACTCGTTGACGCCGCCTTCGATCGCCAGATGGGAGTGCTCGTCGATCAGGCCGGGGGTGACGTGGCGGCCGGCGGCGTCGATCACCCGCGCGCCGGCGGGCGCCTCGAGCCCGCGGCCGAGCGCGGCGATCCGGCCGTCCTCGACCAACAGGTCGCCCCCTTCGATCACGCCCTCCGGACCGCTCGCCCAGAGCGTCGCGCCGCGCACCAGGACGCTCTCCGGGCGAGGCGGCTCGGGCAGGCCGAAGGGCGCGTCGGGGTAGGTGCGCCGCGCGTGCACGGCCGCCGGCTCGCGCGCCCTCTCGCGCTCGGGCGGCGCGGCCTCGCCGAGGCGGTCGAGTCGCGAGCGCTCGACACGGCCGTCGGGCCCGGTGACCTCGACGACCGCCCGGCCGGCCTCGACGCCGAGCGCGAAGCGCCAAGTTCCCGCGAGGCCGAGTGGCGCCAGCTCGCCGCGGAAGGTGACGCGGTAGGGCTCGACGGCGACGCCCGCGAACGGCACGCGCGCAGGCGCGGCCGGGGGCGCGGCGCCCTCGCCGGCCTCCGAAGCTCCGGCCGCCTCGAGGTGCCCCTCGAGCTGGGCGCGGGTCGCCCCGGAGAGCTCGAGCGCCAGCTCGCGGCCGCCGACCGCCAGGGCATAGCGGCCGCGCGCGTCGAAGGCGTCGAGCGGCTCGAGCTCGAGCGCCGGCTCGCCCCCGACCCAGACGGCGAGCAGCCGTCCGGTGCCGGAGAGCGGATCGCCGTCGGCGATCAGGAAGTCGGCCCGCCGTCCCGGCTCGAGGGTGCCGACCTCGCGCTCGAGGCCGAGGAGGCGCGCCGGCTCGGTGGTCAACGCGGCCAGCGCGCGGTCCGGGGCGAGCCCCCGCTCGACCCGCGAGTAGAGCGCCGCGAAGGCCTCGCGCGGCTCGCCCGCGCCGGCGAAGGTGAAGGCGAAGCGGACGCCGCGCCGGGCGAGCTCGGCGGCGAGCGCGGGCGCCCGCTCCCAGGCGCGCAGGCGGGTCAGCTCGACGTCGCGCTCGGCGTCGGCGGTGGCGACGTCGGGGGTCTCGGGCAGGGCGATCGGCAGGACGAGCGGCGCGTCGAGCGCGCCGATCTCGTCGAGGCGCCCGCCGGTCAGGCCGAGCGCGACGTGCACCCACGGGACGCCGAGCTCGCGCCCGAGGGCGGCGGCGCGCAGCAGGGAGGCCTCGTCCTCCGTCTCGAAGAACGCCAGCCGGGGGCCGGCGGCAAAGAGATCGGCGGCCAGCGCGGCGACTCCGGCGTCGGCGCGCGGCCGTTGCTGTTTCGGGTCCCGACGCCAGGCGGCATCCGCCCGCACCAGCCAGCGGGCGTCGGAGAGGGTCTGCCGGACCAGGGCGATCGAGCCCATGAGCGAGGTCGGATAGGCCTGGCTCGAGGAGCCTTTGTCGAAGGCGAGGACCTGCGGCCCGTCGGCGATCAGGATCCGTTCCGCCGGAGTCCCCGGAGCGACCGAGACCACCGCCGCGCGGCCGCGGAAGATGCCGTCGCGCCGGACGGTGAGCGCCGTCGTCACCCCCCGCTCGAGCAGCGGCCGGGCCCGCTCGGGCGTCGGCTCGAAGCCCTCCGCGGCGCGCCGCTCGGCGCGCACGGCGTCGTTCCAGGAGGCGTCGCCCCGGCCGGAGCGGTCGTACTGCGGCTGGCGCCCGTTCTCCCGGGCCGCGCTCGCGCCCGATTCGGGCAGGCCGTACTCGCTCCAGGGATCGACGAAGCCGGGCAGGAGCGTCCGGCCGGCGAGGTCGAGCCGGCGGGCGCCGGCGGGGAGCTCGAGCTCCGACCCGACCGCGACGACCCGGCCGTCGGCCACGATCAGCGTGGCGCGCTCGAGGACCCTGCCCGGCGCGACCACCACCCGCGCGCCCACCAGCGCGACGCTGCCGCCCGGCACCTCGCGCAGGCCGGTCGCCGGGAAGGCCGGGCCGCCCGCCACGAGCGGGGGAGCGGCGAGGAGCGCGAGGGCGGCCAGGGCACTGGCGAGGCGGGACGCGGCGGTCGAAGCGGGGGTGCGGGGCAAGGGGACCTCCGGGACGATCGGGCCCGCCGCGGACGCGAGTCGGGCTTTCGGGTTTCGAGCCGCCGCGAGTCTATGTCGAGCCGACGCCCGGGAACGAGGCCGCGGGACCCCCTCTTGCCTTTTCTCCCGGTTCGTGAAACAGTTCCGTCGTTCTCAGCGGATCCACAACTAGCGACTTCCTTCCGTACCTCCGCCTCTGTATCGAGATTCCCCCCCGCCGATTCTG
>WYBK01000075.1 GCA_011525905.1 Acidobacteriota bacterium | reverse complement strand
GCACACCGACCTTCACGGCGGCGATCGGTCCGAACCCGACCTGGGACTACGGCCTCGCCCAGGCGCCGGCGACCGTGCGCGGCCAGGCCTGGCACGACGACGGCGACGGCGTCCGCGAAGTCGGCGAGGGGCCGCTGGTCGGCGTCCAGGTCGAGCTGCGCAGCTGGTCCTGTTACGGCGTCTACCTGACCACAGTCACGCGCGCCGACGGCTCCTACGAGTTCTCGCGCGTGCACGCCGGCTTCGACGCCAGCCGCCTCTACGAGATTCGCTTCGTCCAGCCGAGCGGCCTCTCCTATGCGCCGGTCGACCAGGGGGGAGACGACACCCTGGACAGCGACGCGGATCCGGGCAACTCGGGCCGCACGCTCCCCTTCCCGCTGACCGCCGGAGCGGTCGTCGAGAACGTCGACGGCGGGTTCACCGGCACGAACGTCCGCACGGTGGGCGACTTCGTCTGGGTCGACGACGACGCCGACGGGCAGCAGGACGCCGGAGAGCCGGGCTACGAGGGCGCCACGGTGCGCCTGCTCGACTCGCAGGGGAACCTGCTCGGCGCGACCGCGACCGACGCCAACGGCAACTATCAGTTCGGCGGCCTCACCCAGACGACCTACAACCTGGAGTTCGTCGCGCCCGCGGGCTTCGCCTTCACCCTGCCCAATCAGGGGAGCGACACGACCGACAGCGACGCCGACGTCAGCACGGGGAGAACCGGCAACTTCTCGGTCTCGTCGAACCTGACGAGCCGCGACGCCGGGCTCGTCTCGGCGGTGCCCGCCTCGGTCGGCGACCGCGTCTGGCTCGACCTCGACGAGGACGGCATCCAGGACGGCGGCGAAGGCGGGGTCGCTGGCGTGACGGTCACGCTCTACCGCTCGTCGGGCGTGCAGGTCGCCTCGGACACCACCGACGCGGCCGGCGCCTACGGCTTCGCCAATCTGGTGCCGACCGACTACTACCTGGTCTTCTCGCTGCCCGCCGGCTACGGCCGCTCGCCGCAGGACCAGGGGGGGGACGACGCGCTCGACAGCGACGCCTCGCCGGTCAACGGCCAGACGGCGGTCTTCACGCTCTCGGACGACGAGGACGAGACGACGATCGACGCCGGGCTGACGCCGCTCGCTCTTGCCAGCGTCGGCGACCGCGTCTGGGCCGACCTCGACCGGGACGGCGTCCAGGACGTCTTCGAGCCCGGCCTCGAAGGGGTCGCGGTGACGCTGTTCACCAGCGGCGGCATCCAGGTCGCCACGACCGCGACCGACGAGCAGGGTCTCTACCTCTTCGACAACCTGGCGCCCGGGACCTTCTACCTCGAGTTCGGCCTGCTCGCCGATCACCTCTTCTCGCCCTGGAACGTCGGCAGCGACTCGACGGACAGCGACGCCAACCCGGCCAACGGCCGCACCTCGAATTTCTCGCTCAGCCTGGGCGACGAGAAGGTCGATGTCGATTGCGGCATGAGCCCGCCCGACGCGACCAGCCCGAAGCTGCTCACGATCGACAGCGTCGCCGACACCGGCGACGGTGCGCTCTCGGAAGGGGAGGCGACGAACGCGGCGATCACCCACCTCCTGCTCGGCTTCGACTCGCTGCTGAAGGAGAGCTCGGCGCAGTCGAGCAATCGCTACCGGCTGATCCGCGCCGGCGCCAACGGGGTGCTCGACAGCTCGAGCTGCGCCGGCGGGACCCTCGGCGACGACGTCTCGGTGGGTGTCGGAACAGCGGCCTACGACGCCGTCGAGCTCTCCGTGACGCTCGACCTGCCGGGCAGCGCGCCGCTCGCCGACGGCCTCTACCTGCTGCTGGTCTGCGGCACCCTCGACGACCCGGCGGGCAACCTGTTCGACGGCGACGGCGACGGCACCGGCGGCGACGACTTCGCGCGCACGTTCCGGATCGACCGGACGGCGCCGCTGGTCACCGCGGTCGGCTCGGACGCCGACACCGGCGACGGCACGCTCGCCGAGGACGAGCCGACCAACGTCGCGATCACCGCGCTCACGCTCACCTTCAGCGAGGACCTCCTGGCGGGCGATGGCAGCGGCGCCGACGACGCCGCGAATCCGGACAACTACCTGCTGACGGCTCCCGGCCCGGACGGCGCGCTCGAGACCGGCTCCTGCGCCGACGGCCTGCAGGACGACGACGTCGAGGTCGAGATCAGCGCCGCGGCCTGGGACGGGCCCTCCAAGACCGCGACGCTGACGATCGGCGACGGCGGCACGCCGCTCGCCGAGGGGCGCTACCGCCTGCTCGCCTGCGGCACGACGACGCTGCGCGACCTGGTCGGCAACGCGCTCGACGGCAACCCCGGGCAACCGGGGACGCAGGACTTCGCGCGCGAGTTCCAGGTCGACACGACCGCTCCGGTGACGCTTCCGGCGGTCTCGAGCCCGAGCCACCTCGAGGGGGGGTGGACGAACGCCGACGGCCTGGTCGCGAGCTGGAGCGGCGCGGCCGACGAGGCGGAGGGCACTGGCCTCGGCAGCTACTGGCTCCTGGTCGACCAATCGAGCGGGACGCTGCCGCCCGACGGCACGACGAGCGTCGCGCACGGCACGGATCCGCACGGGCTCGGCCCGCTCGCCCTCGGCGAAGGGAGCTGGTGGGTGCACGTGCGCCCCTGCGACCGGGCGGGCAACTGCGCGGCCGGCGCCGCGGAGGCGGGCTTCTTCGGCATCGACCTGACGGCGCCTTCGGACCCGGGCGCGATCGGCTCGCCGTCGCATGCGACGCCGTCGAACGCGACCTCGATCGAGGTCGAGTGGGCGGGCGCCGCCGACGCGCTCTCGGGGGTGGCGGGCTACTGGGTCGCGCTCTCGGCCTCGGCCGAGGCCGAGGGGTGCGGCGGGACGGTCGTCTCGGCGGACGCCGCCGAGACCCTGACCGCGCCCGGCGCCGGGCTCTGGTACGCGCACGTCTGCGCGATCGACGCCGCGGGCAACGTGGGCCCCGAAGGGATCGGTGGGCCGTTCGAGGTCGACCAGGGGGTGCCGCAGGTCGTCGCGGTCGACACGGTCGATTCCACGGCCGATGGGCAGCTCTTCGACGGCGAGGAGACCGCGGCTGCGATCGCGACCTTCCTGGTCTCCTTCAGCGAGCCGATGGACGCGGCGCTCGCCGAGCAGCCGACGAGCTACCTGCTGGTCGGCAGCGGCGGCGACGGCACCGTCGAGACCGAGGCCTGCCCGGCGGCCGCGTCGAGCGACGAGGCGATCGCGGTCGATTCGGCGGCCTATGCGGCCGAGGTCGCGACGGTCGGCGTCCACGGCGGCGTGCCGCTCGCGGACGGGCGCTACCGCTTGTTGGTCTGCGGCTCCCTCGAGGACGTCGCCGGCAACGCGCTCGACGGCGACGGCGACGCGACCGGTGGCGACGACTTCCGCCTCGACTTCACGGTCGACACGGTGGCGCCCGAGCTGGTCTCGGTGCGCATCGCCGACAACGGGCAGGAGGTCACCGACGGCCTCGCGACGAATGCCGACGTGACCGCCTTCGAGCTCGACTTCGACGACACGATGCTCGACCCGCCGGGCGACTCGGAGGCGGGCGACGTCACCAATCCGCAGAGCTACCGCCTGGTCTGGGACTGGGCCGGCGCCTTCGAGACGGGGGACTGCGACGACGAGGACCCGGGCGACGACCTCGAGACGGCGATCGACGGCGTCACCTGGGACGGCGGCGCGGCGCGCGCGCTGCTCGCGGTCGGCGGCGGCGGCACGCTGCCCGACGGCCACTACCGGCTCTTCGTCTGCGGCACGCTCGCCGACGGCGCCGGCAACCCGCTCGCCGGAGGCGACCGGCTGCGGCAGTTCCAGATCGACCGGGCGGGGCCGGCCTGGCCGACGTCGCTCTTCTCGACCTCGCACCTGCTCTTCACCTGGAGCGGCAGCCCGCAGATCGCCATGCTCTGGAGCGGTGCTTCGGACGGTTTCGAGGGCTCGGGCGTCGTCTCCTACGCCTACGCCTTCGACGCCTTCGCCGCGAGCGAGCCGGATGGCGCCGAGTGGCTCCCGCACGCCGGCGACCCGCACGGCCTCGTTTCGCCGCCGCTCGCCGACGGCGTCTGGTACTTCCACGTCCGCGCCTGCGACGCCGCCGGCAACTGCGGCGCGACGCGGCACGCCGGCCCCTACCTGATCGACACCCTCGGGCCGGTGGCGCCGGGGGCGGTCGTCTCGCCGTCGCACGACGGCGGCCCGGCGGGCGACCCGACGATCGAGGTCGTCTGGCCGCCGGCCGCCGACAACGCCTCGGGCCTGGCCGGCTACGCCTGGGAGTTCTCCGCCTCGTCGAGCTGGAGCTGCGACGAGGTCGAGGACGGCGACGAGGCTTCCGACGCCGCGACCTCGCCCGAGCTCGGCGAGGGGGAGTGGTACTTCCACCTCTGCGCGCGCGACAACGCCGGCAACTGGGGCGGGGCCGGCAGCTACGGCCCCTGGGCGATCGATCTCACCGGCCCGACGGTCACCGGGGTGGACTCGGTGGCGGCGGCCGACTGGACGCAGCCCGGCCCGGCGGTGGTCGAGGCGGCGCTCACCCAGTTGCTGGTCGCCTTCGACGAGGCGATGGCGAACGCGGGCGCCGGCTCGGTGCTCGACGCGGGCAACTGGCTGCTGGTCGAGGCGGGCGGCGACCTCGCGCTCACGACGGCCGACTGCTCGGGTGCGGCGGGCGACGATCTGGCGCAGCCGATCGCCGGCGTCCAGTACGACTCGGGGCTCGGCCTCGCCGCGCTGGCGGTCGGGCCGGGCAGCGGTCTTTCGGCCGGCAGCTACCGGCTGCTCGCCTGTCCGACGCTCACCGACGCCGCCGGCAACGGCCTCGACGGCGACGGCGACGGCGGCGCGCCGGAGGCCTTCGCGCGCGACTTCACCCTGACCCGCACGCGCCATCTGGCCAATCCGAACCTCGACGGCGGCCTCGACGGCTGGTTCGTCTCCGGCCCGGTGCCGGAGGAGTGGTCGCTCGGCGCCGAGGACGCCGAAGGGAGGCCCTTCTCGGGTGCCGCCCGGCTCGCGACGAACGCGGGCGCCGGCGGCACCTGGTATCTCGAGCAGTGCGTCGAGACGATCGAGCCGGGGGCGCAGGGGGTCTCGGCGCGCGTCCGCATCGGCTCGGCCGAGCCGGGCGCGCCCGCGGTGCGCGCCTTCCTGACCTGGGCCGACGCGCCGGCTTGCGGCGGCACCTGGACCGAGCTCGGGGAGAGCGCGCCGCTCGCGGGCGGCAGCGGCGGCGGCTGGCTGCGGCTGGCGGTGCCGCCGGTCGAGCCGCCGCCGGGCGCGGTCGGCTTCTGGCTGACTCTCGAGGTGACCGGCGGCGCGGCCGAGAGCTTCACCGTCGAGATCGACCGGGCGCTCTACCCGGACGCCTGGTCGATCTTCGAGGACGGCTTCGAGAGCGGCGACACCTGCATCTGGAGCGAGACGGTCTCGGGCCCCGCCTGCCCCTGAAGGTTCCGGCTCCCCGGCGGCTCCCGCGGCCGTTCACCGGCCGGGAGCCGCCGTTCGCCGGTCGAGGCGCGCGCGACGGAAGCAGCGCGCGTAAGTTCCTCTCGGTGGCGGCAGTCGAGCCGCCGGGAGGAGCGGAGATGGAGAACCACGAACCGGAGCGCGACGACCGGACCGAGCGGCGGCGCTCGCTCGTCCGCCTGGTCTTCGGCGTCTTCCTGATGGTGGTCGGCACGCTGCTGATCGCCGACAACCTGGGCTTCGACCTGCCGATCGAGCTCTGGAGCTACTGGCCCTTCGTGCTGATCGCGCTCGGCTCGGTGAAGCTCCTGCTCGGGCCGGCCGAAGGGCGCGAAGGGGGCTTCTGGCTGCTGCTCGCCGGCCTCTACGCAGCGGTGAGCATCCACCACGTCGCCGGCCTCTCCTGGGGCTCGGCCTGGCCGCTCTTCCTGCTCGGCCTCGGCTTCTGGATCGCGGTCGGGCGGGTCGCCTGCGGCGCGCGGCGGGTGCGCCTCGAGGAGCGCGGCGATGTCCGCTGAGACGACGCTCTCCCCATGGCCCCGCCTGGTGGTGGGGATCGGCGTCGCGCTGATCGGCGTCATCGAGCTCGCCGAGAATCTCCACCTGCTCGATGGCCACGACGTCTACCCGATCTTCTGGCCGGCGGCGCTCGGGGCGCTGGCGCTCGCCTTCCTGCTCGGCCGCGCCGGTCATCCGAGCCGCAACTGGGGCTGGCTGTTCGCCGCGCTCGCGCTGCTGGCCGCGTTGAAAGGGACGCGGGTGGCGATTCCCTTCAACCCCTTCGCCCTCTTCTGGCCGGCCGTGCTCGTGCTGCTCGGCTACGTGCTGGTGCGGCGGGCGCTGCGTGGCCCGGCGCCGCGGCCGCAGCCCGACGGCACCAGCGTGTCGAGCTTCGCGATGCTCGCCGGGCTCGAGCGGACGAATCGCTCGGAGAGCTTCCGCGGCGGCGACCTGACCGCGGTAATGGGGGGCGTCGAGCTCGACTTGCGGGGTGCGAAGCTGGCGCCGGAAGGGGCGACGCTCGATGTCTTCGCCCTCTGGGGCGGCATCGAGCTCAAGGTGCCGGAGGGGTGGCGCATCGATCTCGAGGTCGTGCCGCTGCTCGGCGCCTTCGAGGACAAGACGCGCGCGGTCGACGGCCAGGCCGCGCCGCCGGTGCTGCGCATCCGCGGCTTCGTGGTCATGGCCGGCGGCGAGGTCCACCACTGATGGCGGTCGTCCACCCGATCGTGGCACGGCCGGCGCGCCTCGCCGCCTACCTCGGCGTCGCGCTCGCCTTCGGCGTGCTGCTCGCGCTGCTGCTGGAACGCTCGGCTCCCGGGGCGGGCTTCGCGGCGAGCGCGGCCTTCGCGCTGCCGATGTCGCTCTTCTACGCCTTCCAGTGCCTGACCATCTGGTACCCGGTCCGCTCGCTGGCGACCGACGCGGCCGGCGCGCCCCGGCTGGTGCTGGTGCTGACCGCCGCCTCGTTCGCCGCCGCGGCGATCTGGCTCGCCGTCGGACTCGGCTGGTCGCACCTGCTCGAGGAGGTCGGCTTCGCCGGCGCGACCGGGCGCTTCCGCCTCGCCGCGTCGCTGGTCTTCTCGATCGGCGTCTTCCTCTTCGCCCTGGCGGCGCTGCTGCACGCCCTGTTCGCGGCGGTCGAGCGCTCGCGCGCCGCCGAGCGGCGGGCGCTCGAGCTGCAGGTGCACGCCCGCGAGGCCGAGCTCAAGGCGCTCAAGGCGCAGCTCGACCCGCACTTCCTGTTCAACAGCCTGAACTCGGTCGCGGCGCTGATCTCGACCGATCCCAAGGCGGCGCGCCGCATGTGTTTCCTGATGGCCGGCTTCTTCCGCAAGAGCCTGGGGCTCGGCGCGCGCGCGGCGATTCCGCTCGCCGAGGAGATGTACCTCGCCGAGACCTTCCTCGCCATCGAGGAGGTGCGCTTCGGCGAGCGGCTGCGCCCCGAGCTCGACGTGGCCGAGGAGACGCTGGCGCTCTCGGTGCCGCCGCTCGTCCTGCAACCGCTGGTCGAGAACGCCGTGCACCACGGCATCGCCCACCTGCTCGAAGGGGGGAGCGTGCGCATCGCGGCGCGCCGGCGCGGCGCCGACCTCGAGCTCGAGGTCGAGAACCCCAGCGACCCGGAGCGGCCGGCGTCGCGCGGCGCCGGCGTCGGGCTCGCCAACGTGCGCGCCCGGCTCGAGGCGACCTTCGGGCCGCGCGCCCGCCTGAGCGTCGACGCCTCGCCCGAGCGCTACCTCGTCCGCCTCCTGCTGCCGGCGACGCCCGCGTCGAGCTAGGGTAGAGGCGTGCGCGCGCTGATCGTCGACGACGAGCCGCTGGCCAGAAGCCTGCTCGCCGAGCTGCTCGCCGAGCAGCCGGGAGTCGAAGTGATCGGCGAGGCCTCGAACGGCTTCGAGGCGGTCAAGCGCTGCGAGGAGCTGGTGCCCGACCTGGTCTTCCTCGACATCCAGATGCCGAAGCTCTCCGGCTTCGAAGTGCTCGAGCTGCTGGGCGAGCAGGCGCCGGCGGTGGTCTTCGTCACCGCCTACGACGAGTACGCCCTGCGCGCCTTCGAGGTGCACGCGGTCGACTACCTGTTGAAGCCGGTCGAGCCGGAGCGGCTGGCCGCGGCGATCGCGCGCGTCGCCGCGCAGCTCGAGCTGGCGCGCGCGACGGGCGGTGGCGCCGCGGCCGCCGGTGACGCCGCGCGCCTCGCCCAGGCGGCGCGCCCCCCCGGCCGGCCGCTCGAGCGGGTGCTGGTGCGCGAGGAGGGGCGCATCCACGTCCTGCCGGCCGAGGGGATCGACTACGTCGAGGCGCGCGACGACTACGTGCTGTTCGCCGCCGGCGGCAAGAAGCTGAAGAAGCAGCAGACGCTCACCGAGCTCGAGCGCCAGCTCGATCCGGCGCGCTTCGTGCGCGTCCACCGCTCCTACCTGCTCAACCTCGACCGGCTGGCTCGGCTCGAGGCCTATTCGAAGGACGGCTGGCTCGCCTTCCTGACCGACGGCAGCCGTCTGCCGGTCTCGCGCGCCGGCTACGCGCGCCTCAAGGCGCTGCTCGACGGCGCTTAGGCGCTCAGTAGGGCTCCTCGCCCCCTTCGTCGTCGGACAGGCCGGCGACCAGCGGCACGACGAGGCGAACCCGCTCCCATTCGAGCACCAGGTCGACGGCGCCGGTGGCGAGCCGCTCGGCGCGGAAGGTGAGCGTCTCGAGCGGCGACGCGAGCGCGCGCGGGGCGACCTCGAAGCGGCCGAGCTCCTCCGCGCGCACCGCCTCGTCGTACTCCGACTCGAGCCCCCACTGGCGGGTCGAGCGGTTGATCACGACCTGCCAGGCGCGCTCGCCCGGGACGGTGTAGAGAGAGTAGCTGCCGGGCAGCAGCCCGATCGGGCCGAGCCGCGCCGGACCGTCGAGGTGGAGGGTGGTCGGCTCGTTGGCGCCGGTGCGCCAGAGGCGGCCGTAGGGAACCGCCTCGCCGCCGAGCATCCGCCGGCCGCGCAGCGACGGCCGGCCGTAGCAGAGCTTGCCGTGCCCGACGTCCAGATCGAAGCGCACCGAGCCGAGCGGGCTCGCGCGCGGCAGCCAGGCCGGCGCCCAGGCCCAGTTGCGCGGGCAGGGGGCCCAGGTGGCGACGGCGGTCCCGGGCGCCAGCGAGGTGAGCGCGACCCAGCCGGCGAACAGCGCGGCGACGAGGCCGGCGAGCGTGAGCAGGATCTTCGACACGGAGCCTCCAGGCGGCCCGAGGATAGCGCGCTCGCCGCCGGCGGCGCCGCGCCCCGATGCTAGAGTCGCGCCATGACTCGGCCGGCGACCGCCGATCGCCCGTCGCTGCGGCTGATAGCGGGCTTGGCGGCGACGGTGCTCGTCGTCGCGGGAGTGCGGGCGGCCGAGCCGGTGCTGGCGCCGCTCGCGTTCGCCCTCTTCCTCGCCCTGCTCGCGCAGCCGCTCTTCGAAGGAATGCGCCGCCGCGGCGTGCCGGTGGGCGTGGCGGTGCTCGTCACGTTGGTCGCGCTGGGCATCGTCGTCGCGCTCTTCGTGCTCCTGCTGCTCGGCTCGCTCGCGGAGTTTCGCGAAGTCGGGCCCCACTACTACGCGTCGCTGCAGGAGCGGCTCGCGTACACGGTCGAATGGTGGGCCGGCAAGGGGATCGTGATCCGCGACTGGATCCCGCCGAAGTGGCAGCGCCCGGAGGCGATCGCCGGCCTGGCCGGGGGCACGGTCAAGGGGGCGCTGACGTTCCTCTCGGCCTCGGCGGTGGTGGGGCTGACGCTCGTCTTCCTGCTCTTCGAGGGCGCCGCGCTGCCGGCCAAGCTCGGGCGGCTGCCGCCGCGGGTGCGCGAGCGGATCGGCAGCCTGGCCCACGTTTCGGCCGAGCTGCAGCGCTATCTGCTGATCAAGACCGCGATGTCGGCGCTCATCGGCATCGCGGCCGGCCTCTGGGTCGCCTTTCTCGGGGTCGACTTCCCGGTGCTCTGCGGGCTGCTCGCCTTCGCCTGCCACTTCATCCCGAACGTCGGCGCCCTGATCGCCGGCGCGCCGCCGGTGCTGATCGCCTTCGTCCAGTTCGACCCGGCCAAGGCGCTCGCGGTCGCGCTCGGCTACCTCGTGCTCGCCCTGCTGCTCGGCAACCTGCTCGAGTCGGCTCTGATGGGGCGGCGCCTGGGCCTGTCGCCGCTCGTGGTCTTCGTCTCGCTGGTGGTCTGGGGCTGGATGTGGGGCGCGGTCGGAATGTTCCTGTCGGTGCCGCTGACCCTGACGCTCAAGATCCTGCTCGAGTCGAGCCCGGAGCTGCGCTGGATCGCGACGCTGCTCGAAGGGGTGCCCGCGGCGGCGCCGCCGGCGGCCCGCGCCCCGGCGGCGACCGCCGACGGCTCGAGCCCGGGGGCGGCGGCGTGAGCGCGGACGCCGGGCCGGAGCACGCCGCCGCCGAGAGCGAAGCGGCCTGGTTGCGCCGGCTGCTCGCCGACCTGCCGGTCGCGGTCTGGTCGGTCGATCGCTCGGGGATCATCACTTTCTCCGACGGCGCCGCCCTCGAAGCGCTCGGGCTGGCGCCGTCGCAACTGGTCGGCACCTCCTACTACGAGGCTTTCGCCGATCGCCCCGACCTGCTCGACCTGCTGCGCCGCGCGCTCGGCGGCGAGCCGGTGCGCGCGCGCGTCGAGCTCGGCCATCGCCTGTTCGAGACGCGCTTGAGCCCGAGCCGCGACGCGGCGGGCGAGGTGGTCGCGGCCAACGGTGTGTCGATCGACGTCACCGACCGCGCCCACGACGCTCTGGAGCTCGAGCGGCGCAGCCGACTGCTGCTCTCGCTGGCGACCATCGCCCAGCGCTTCCTGACCTCGGGCGACTTCGAGGGCGCGGTCGGCCGGATGCTCGAGCTGCTCGGCCAGGCCACCGACTCGAGCCGCGTCTACATCTTCGAGAATCGCACCGACGCCGCCGGCGAGCTGCTCTCCGACCAGCGCTGGGAGTGGGCGGCGCCCGGGATCTCGCCCCAGCTCGACAATCCGGCGCTCCAGGGCTTCCCGCTCTTCTCCGAGCGCTACCAGGAGCTCGCCGTGCCGCTCGCCTGGGGCGAGCCGCTCGCGCGCCCGGTCGCGGAGCTCGGCGCCGAGCTCGCCGCGCTGCTCGCCGCGCAGGATGTCCAGTCGATCCTGGTCGTGCCGGTCTTCCACGGCGAGACCTTCTGGGGCTTCGTCGGGTTCGACGACTGCCGGCGCGTGCGTGAGTGGAGCGCCGAGGAGATCGGAGCTCTGCGCGCCGCGGCCGCGCTGTTCGCGGCGGCCTGGGCGCGCCACCGCTCGGAGAGCGAGCTCGCCGAGAGCGAGGAGCGCTATCGCGAGCTGGTCGAGAACGCCAGCGACGCGGTCTGGTCGCTCGACCTCGACGGGCGTTTCCTCTCGGTGAACCGGGCGATGTGCGAGATGCTCGGCTACGCCCCCGAGGAGATCGTCGGCTCCCCCTGGGAGCGCTTCGTCGTCGAGGAGGAGCAGCGCGCCGTCGTGCGGCAGGCGATCGAGGAGAAGCTCTCGGGCACCGCGGCGCGCACCTTCTACGAGACCCGGCTGCGCAAGAAGTCCGGCGACTTCGCGCAGGTCGAGGTCAGCTCGCGGCTGGTCGAGCGCGACGGCGCGGTGGTGGCGATCCACGGCACCGGCCGGGACGTCACCGACCGGCGTGGCCTCGAGGACCAGCTGCGCCAGGCGGTCAAGCTCGAGGCGGTCGGGCGGCTGGCGGGCGGGGTCGCTCACGATTTCAACAACCTGCTGACCGCGATCCAGGGCTACAGCGAGCGCATCCTCGCCCGCCTCAAGCCGACCGACCCGATGCGCGGCGAGGTGATGGAGATCCTCAAGGCCGGCGAGCGCGCCGCCGACCTCACCCGCGAGCTGATGGCCTTCTCGCGCCGTCAGCCGGCGCGTCCGCGCGAGCTCGACCTGAACGCGCTGATCGAGGAGCGGCTCGGCATGCTGCGGCGGATCGTCGGCGACGAGGTGGTGATCGTCAACCTCGCCGAGACTCGGGTCGGCGCGGTGCACGCCGATCCCGCGCTGGTCGAGCAGGTGCTGGTCAACCTGGTCGTCAACGCGCGCGACGCGATGCCGCGCGGCGGGCGCATCGAGATCGCCACGGCCGTCGCCGAGCGTGCCGAGATCGTCCGCCGCGGCGTGCTCGGCGTGCCCGAGGAGAGCTACGTACGCCTCTCGGTGCGCGACACCGGCGAGGGGATGGACGCCGAGACCCTGGCGCGCATCTTCGAGCCCTTCTTCACCACCAAGGAGCTCGGCAAGGGCTCGGGCCTGGGACTGTCGACGGTCTACGGCATCGTCAAGCAGTGCGCCGGCTTCATCTTCGCCGACAGCCACCCCGGCCAGGGCACGGTCTTCCAGGTCTACCTGCCGAGCCGCCCGTCGGCTCCCGATGAGGCGGACGCGCCGGCCGCCAGCCGGCCGCAGCCGCAGCGCGAGACCGTCCTGCTGGTCGAGGACGAGGACATGATCCGCTCGCTCGCCGAGCAGATCCTCCTCGACCGCGGCTACCGGGTCCACGCCGCGGCCAACGCCAACGAGGCGCTCGACCTGGCGGCCAAGCTGGGCGATGACCTCGACCTGCTGCTGACCGACATCGTCATGCCCGGCACCTCGGGCAGCGACCTCGCCCAGCGCCTGCTGCGCAGCCACCCGGACCTGCGCGTTCTCTACATGTCGGGCTACTCCGACAGCCTGATCTTCCGCTACGGCATGCTCCAGGAGCGCGCCGCCTTCCTGCAGAAGCCCTTCTCCGCCGACGTCCTCGAGCGCCGCCTGCGCGAGCTGCTCGACGCCTGAGGGGCGGGCTCCACTCGCCTCTGGGTGGTTTTCCGGTCCGAGAACTTTGGGGTTGACGTTCTCACCGGGGGGGGGGGGAGAATCCTGGAGGTAGTACAACCCGAAAGGAGAGTGGTTCGTTGCGAAGCGCTGGGAAGCTCGTCGGTCTGGCTCTTCTGTTGTCCGTGATCTGCGTTTTGCCTGCCGGTGCCGCCTCGAGCGACGAGGCCGGGGTCGCTCGGCTGGAGCCCAGCTGGGACCCCGATCGCGTCGTCACGCGTGCCGGCCGCATCTGGTCGGGGCTCGACGCTTCCGGCGACCTCTATTTCGCTCTCGACGAGGAAGATGCCTCGGGCCGGGTGGACGGACGTCTCGATCGGCTCTACCTCGCGCAGGCGAACGGATCCGATGCGTTCAGCCACCTGGTCTCGGCGCCCTTCACCGGTTGGATCTCTTCTTGGGGCAACCGGCTCGAGATCGGCAGGCCCGGCGGCGAGATCGTGGCGCGCCTGTTCGTCCCGACGCCGGGGCCGGATTCGCGGCTCACGCGCTGGCTCGCACAGGATTTGGCGGGGAGCGCGGTTCGCGTGGTCGGTCTCGTCGAGAACGTTCCGGCGCCGGAGCGGGCGGCGACGGTGCAGGAGTTCCTCGACCGAGTCACGAGCGAAAGGGCGCAGCCGTCGATCCGGGCTGCCGCCCTCTTCGAAGAGGACATCCGGAACCCGAATCCCGGCGACGGGGGCTCGGGCGGCGGTGGCGGTGCGGATTGCGACTCCGGGGGGCCCGGATCCTCGCAGTGCTCGGTGACCTACGGCGGGGATGGCTGCTCCGTCAGCTGTCAGGCGGGCTACTACGCTTGCTGCGAGCGGGGTGGCATCGTGACGGCTCCCGACTGCTACTGCGTCCGGGAATAGACCCGCCGAGCTTCGTCGGGGCGAGATAGGGGCGTTCGGGCCGGACCGGTAGGAATCCGGTCGCGAAGAGCGCCTCGAGGCTTCGGAGATGAAGCCGTCTTGATTCTGAAAGGCTGATCAGAACGCGTTCACATCGGAACCACCGCAAAGTGGGGATGCGTTGGAGTATGTCTTCGTAGCACCAGTCGCCGTGTCTCGGATCTCGAGCTGGTAGTTCTGTTCGGTCATCGATCCGTAGTAGACCCAGAACCTCCCGTTCACAGGCCCACCATCCACCATCTTCACTCCGACCTCAAGGGTGGCAGGATCGAAGAAGTAGAAGAGTGCGCTACCGTCACTGCTTTCGGCGATTGGTTGGTAGAAGCCGCCGCGCTTGGCTCGGACCTCGAAGCGCGAGCCGAAGAAGCACGCTGTAGTCGAGTTTGGGACGCACGCTGCTTCTTGCACTCGCCCGCCTGCTAAGCCAGCCGCGAACGCGTCTACGTCAGCACCGCCACAGAAAGAGTTAGCCGGCTTCGAGTAGGTCCTGAAGGCTCCGGTCTGGAGGTCCGTCACTTGAATCGAGTAGTCAAGGCTCGTGAGGGCACCGTGATAGAACCAGAAGTGACCATTAACCTCTCGACCGTCGATCATCTTGACCATCATCTCTGAGTTGGTCGGTTGAAAGAACCAGAACGTTCCGCTGACTGTCGAATAGGTGTCCGACTGAGCAGTGATCGTGCCACCGTTGGCATTCGCCTCAACCTTGAAGCGACCATTCTGTAGGCAGAGTACAGTCGGGGAAGGCGAGCACGTTGGCGACGCTTCGGAGTAAGTGAAGCCCGAGGACTTGGTAGCAGTTCCTGCTGGCGTGCTCACGCGGACGACGACCGTTCCTGCCGAATGCGGTGGAGTGCGCACAATGATCTGATTGGCGGCCCTGCTCACAATGGTGCCCAAGCTCTGATCGAAGCGCACGGCGCTTGCGCAGTCTAGATTCGAACCGTTGACTGAAACGGTCGTTCCGCCGGCCGCGCTGCCCGTGTTGGGACTCAGTGTGGTGATCGTCGGCGGGTTCGTCGGACATAGCTCTGCTTCGGCGATCGCAAGGCCATGGTAGGGCTCGGGGCACTGGAGGGGGTTAACCGGAACGTAGACCCACCAGCCAGTTCTGGAGTACCTGGTTCCGAACCACATTCCAGGTTCATAGGCATCTCGGATGGCCGGGTCTTGAGCACTTGGGTCGGGATACTGAGCGTAGACTGAGTCAACATTCACCTCAACTGGCGCGGTCCAGCGGTTTCTGCGGAGATTGAGAGCTGTCGCAGTCTGCGTGTATAAGCGGCTTCCAGCACCTCCTCCAGTATCAGGGTGAAGGAAAAGGTGAAGCCAGAGCCCGGTGACGGGGTCCTTCTCGAGGTCACCAGCCCCCCACCTGTAGAAGATGTTTGGACCCTGTGGGTCGCGCATGCCATCCCAGTAGCTAAGCACAGGTTCGCCAGGGGCCGTCTGCTCGTCGTATTGGAATACCAGACGACCAGAGGTGTTGCTCCAAGTTCCGTTCAGGGTACCGTTGTCGCGCCAGACCTGGAGGGTAGATCCGAGCCCAGTCGAAGCCGCAGGGTTGTAGCCGAAGCGAAAGAGCCAAGTATCCCTCACCAAGCACGGGTCCTGACCACCCGATTGATAGTGACAGTAAGAAGTAAAGAGCGAGAAGGTGCCAGACGAGCCCATAGAGGTATCAGTAGCGTTGTAGGTCAGTTTTGGCTCGTGGAATGCTCCAAGCGCCGGTGGGCACTCGTCCTCGCGGTTGTTTCTCGAGAGCAGCGGCGTCCAGTTCTCGCCATCAGCTGCGTTCAGGTCATGCACAACCCAGTCAACGCCGTTGCTCGAGGTGGCCCAGTAAATGTAGCCTTCAAAGAAGTCCG
>WYBK01000074.1 GCA_011525905.1 Acidobacteriota bacterium | reverse complement strand
GGCCACTGGACCGCCTGGGATCCGCCGGCGAGCTTTCCCGAGGGCACCAGGGTGCACATCGTCGAGCCGGGCGATACCTTCTGGGACCTCGCCGCCGCCAACCTCGGCAACCCCTACCTCTGGCCGCAGCTCTGGGAGAAGAACCAGTACGTGCTCGACGCGCACTGGATCTATCCCGGCGATCCGCTGGTGGTCGGTCTCGAGGTCGCGCCGGCGGCCACCGGAGACCTCGCCGCGGGCGCGCCGGGAGCCGCGGGCGCGCCGGGGGCCGCGGGAGCCGGAGGCGTCGGCGAGGTCGACGAGACGGTCGACGTGGCCGGCTCGCCCGGAGGCGAGGGCGCTGCGGGTGGCGCCGGGATGGTCGATCCGGGAGCCCGGGGGCTCGGCGGCGCCGCGGAGGGCGCTGGAGCCGCCGGCGTCGCGACCACCGCGGGCCTGAAGACGGCGCCGGCCGGCGGCACGCGCAGCGTGCCGGTGCCGCTCGGGTCGGAGGACGACATCTACTGCTACGGCTACGTCGGCGAGCTCGACGAGAGCTTCAGCTACAGCGTCATCGGCTCGGAGTACGAGGTGCTCTCGCCCGCGCTGGTCAACGTCGCCGGCGAGATCGAGGGCGTCTTCGGCACGGTCGACACCGTCAAGGTCGAGCTCACGACCGGCGATCTCGTCTACGTCGACGGCGGCCGCGGCGCGGGGCTCGTGCCCGGAGCGATCTTTACCGCCGTGCTGCCCGGCGCGCGCGTCGTCCATCCGGTGACCGGCGAAACGTTCGGCCGCCAGTACGACTTCCGCGGCCGCGTGCGCATCCTCTCGGTGGGCGACGAGACGGCGATCGGCGAGGTCGTGCAGAGCTGCCTCGGCCTGCGCGTCGGCAGCCTGCTCAAGCCCTACGTGCCGGAGCCGGTGCCGCTCGCGCGGCGGACGCCGATGCGTCCGGTCAACGACCCGACCACGGCCGCCGCGCTCGAAGCGGCGCCGGTGATCCTCGCCTCGCCCAGCCGCCTGATCACGCTCGGCCAGGACCACGTCGTCTACCTCGACAAGGGCGAGCTCGACGACGTCCTGCCCGGCGACGTCTTCACGATCTACCGGCCGCACCAAGCGCCGAAGCCGCCGGTCGTCGTCGGCGAGCTCGCGGTGCTCTCGGTGCAGCAGCACACCGCGCTGGCGCGCATCCTCGAATCGAGGTATCCCGTCTACATCGGCGACCGGCTCGAGCGCAAGTGAGGCCGAACCGGCGAGCTGTGTTAGAATCCGCCGGTTCAGAGTGAACGCACCGTGGGGACCAAACAGACACTCAACGGACGCCTGCACCAGATCGTCGACGAGCTCGTTCACCAGGGAGTGACCCTGGAGCAGGCTCGCCAGGAGTTCGAGCGCCAGTTCATCACGGCCTCGCTCCGGTCGAACGACTGGAACTTCTGCCGCTCGGCGAGAAGCCTGGGCGTCCATCGCAACACCCTGCGGAACAAAGTGTCTCACTTGGGGATCGGCGTCTCGGAACGGCGCGGCCGCAACATCGGTCGCTCCGTGCTGCGCCGCTCGGCTCCCAAGGCATAGCGCGGCGCAGCCGCCAAACCAGACAACGACGTCTCGACATCCGTTCGCGGGCGCCCGGCCTCCGTGCCGGGCTCGCCCGCCGCCCGGCGAAGTTGGCTGTTCGCCTCGCCGGGTCGGATTCCACGGAGGCCCGACGCATGATCTATCCCTGGATACCCAAGCTCCGCTTCACCCGCCACTTCAGCAGCGCCGTCGCCAGCGTGGGGCTGATCCTGCTCTTCAGCTCGTCGACCACGCGCTCCTCGGTGCCGCAGCCGACCGAAGCGCTACCGCTCCACCTCGACCGGCATTTCCCCGGCCTCGTCTCGCTCGAGCCGGCGCCGGTCGACGCCCGCCCGGGCCGCGTCGGTGCCGAATCGCGCGCGCGCTACCTGCTCGCGCTCCCCTACGGCGCCGAGATTCGCGCAGCCGCGCGCAGCCATTCGCTCGACAGCCTGCTGATCGCCTCGGTGGTCGAGGCCGAGTCGAGCTTTCGCGCCGACGCCGTCTCACCCAAGGGCGCGCTCGGGCTGATGCAGTTGATGCCGCTGCACTTCGAGGAGGGTCAGGAGCCGTTCGACCCCGAGGTCAACCTGATGCTCGGGGCGCGCTACCTGGCCGAGCTCGAGCAGCGGTTCGACGGCGACCTCGAGCTCGCGCTCGCCGCCTATCACGCGGGACCCGGAGCGGTCGAGCGCTGGGGTGGCATCCCCCCCTACCGGGAGACGCATCGCTACGTCGGACGTGTCCTCTCGCTCTACCGGCGCCACCAGGCTTCGCTCGCGACACGCGATCATGGCGTCGCGGTCGCGCGCCTCGGGGCGGCGCCGGGCGCTCAGCGCGGCTCTTGAGGCGGGGTCCGGTCGGGGCCGTCATCGTCCCCGTTGCCGCCGCCGCCGCGCAGGCCCTTGCGGAAATTGCGGATCCCCTCGCCCAGCCCCTTGCCCAGCATGGGGATCTTCGCCGCGCCGAACAGCAGCACGAGGATCACGAAGATGACGAGGAGCTCGGGTAGTCCCAATCGGCCCATGGCGCTCTCCAGGGAGCCGGCGCGCGCGCGCCGAATGGGCGCGTCCGCTCCCGGATCAGTGTAGCAGAGGCGCGGCCAGCCCGAGCGGCGAGCCCACGCTCTCGAGCAGCGCCGTCCAGGCCGCGCGCGTCTCGGCCAGACGCAGCAGATGGCGCGAGGCGCGCTCGAGCGTCGGCGCGATCAGCGCCAGATGGCGCCCGTCGCCGCGCGCCGCGAACGCCGCGTAAGTGCCCGCCGCCTTCAGCGCGCGCTGCGCTACCGCGCGGCGGTAGCCGGCGCGCAGCCGGCGCGAGCCCGTGGCCCGCTCGAGCAGCCGCGCCTCGACCTCCCGGGGCGGGAAGAGGCTGTCGTTGAGCAGCGAGGCGAGGTCGTAGCCGGGCGGCCCGAGGCGCAGATCCTGGAAGTCGAGCACGCCGAGCCCCGCGGGTGTGCGCACCAGGTTGCGCGCCATCAGATCGCGGTGACAGGGCACGGCGGGCTCGGCCGCGAGCGTGGCGCACAGGCGGTCGAGAGCGCGGGCCAGCTCGGCCGCGAGCTCGCCCGCGACGCCCGCCGGCGCCAGCACCAGCGCTTCGGTCTGCGCCAGCTCGCGGCGCAACAGGGCGCAGTCGAGCGGCGGCGAGCCGAGCGCCTCGACCGCGCGCCGGTCGAGCGCCGCGATCCGGCCGACGAGGTCGACCGCGCGCGCCAGCTCCGGCTCGAGCCAGGCCCAGCCTCCGTCGCGCTCGTCGTAGAGCGTCGCCTCGCCCAAGTCCTCGACCAGCGACCAGCCGTGCGCGGCGTCGCAGGCGAAGCGCCGCGGCACGCGCACGCCCGCCCGCTCGAGCAGCGCCGCGGCCGACTCGAAGCGCGCCTGTGCCGGACGGATCGCCTCCGGGTAGTAGGCCGCGATCGCCGAATCGCCCGCGGCGAGCCGCACGCGCACGTAGCGACGCAGCGACACGTCGCCGGCCAGCGGCTCGAGCGCGTGCGCCGGCCGGCCGAGCGCCCGCAGCCAGGCGGCGAGCTCGGCGAGCAGCTCGGGCGGGAAGGGGTGGCTACCGGTCATGGCGCGCGCGGCCTCGGCTCGCGCAGCGCAGCACCCTATCGCAGCGCGGACTTCGCCGGGCGTTTGACAGCCTCCGGCACCGATTCGATAATCCCGGCGTGACGCGCAAGCCCCAGGCCGCCGAGGCACGCAAGCGCACGCTGCTTTCCGAGCTCGAGCGCGCGCTGCTCGAGGCGATCTCCGAGTCGCCCGAGGTGCACCGCGCGCTCTGGCGCCTGCAGCGCGAGGGCTACGTCCTGCACCTCGCGCTCGATTGCGAGCGCGACGGCGAGGCCGGTGGCGCGTCACTCGACGAACCGCCGCCGACCTTCCGCATCGACGCGCGCGATCTGCAGTTCCTCCGCTCGATCGGCATCGACCCCACCCGCAAGCGGCGCGCGCGCCGCCGTTCGTGACCTCCGAGACCGGCGCACCGGCGCCCACGCGGGTCGAGCTGCTCGGCCTGCCGGCGGCGCGGCTCGCGGCGGCGCTCGCCCCCGTGGTCGACCGGCCGTTCCGGGTCCGGCAGGTTTACGACGCGCTCTATCGGCGCGGCGAGACCGAGTTCGACGCGATGACCGACCTGTCGCGCGAGCTGCGGCGCGTCCTGGCCGAGCGTTGCAGCGTCACGCTGCCCGCGGTCGCCGACCGGCGGCAAGCCGCCGACGGCACCACCAAGCTGCTGCTCCGGCTGGCCGACGGCGCCACCATCGAGGCGGTCGACATCCCGGAGTCGCGGCGGCGCACGCTCTGCATCTCGAGCCAGGCCGGCTGCGGGCTCGCCTGCGCCTTCTGCGTCACCGGCTTCTGGGGCGCCGGCCGCAATCTGACGGCCGGCGAAATCGCCGGCCAGGTGATCCTGCTGCGCCGTCTGCTCGACCTGCCGCCGACGCTCAACCTGGTCTTCATGGGCATGGGCGAGCCGCTGCTCAACCTCGAGGCGGTGCGCGACGCGCTCGAGGTGCTCGGCGAGACGATCTCGCACCGGCGCATCACGATCTCGACGGCCGGCGTCGTGCCGGGAATCGAGGCGCTCGGCCGTTGGCCGCGCCGGCCGAACCTGGCGGTCTCGCTGCACGCGCCCGACGACGAGCGGCGCGAGCGGATCATGCCGATCAACGGCAGCTATCCGCTCGCCGACCTGTTCGCCGCGTTGCGCCGCTACCCGCTCGAGCCGCGGCGGCGGATCACCTTCGAGTACCTGCTGATCGAGGGCTTCAACGACGCGCCGCGCGACGCCGACGCGCTGGCCCGGCGGCTCGCCGGACTGCCCGCCAAGGTCAACCTGATCCCGCTCAACCCCGACCCGGTGCTGCCCGACTGGATGCGCCGCCCGGTGGAGGCGCGCGTCGACGCCTTCCGCGCACGCGTCGAGCGGCACGGCCTGACCGCGACCGTGCGCCGGCAACGGGGGCACGACGTCGCCGCCGCCTGCGGTCAGCTGCGCGCCTTCGGCCGCGACCCGCGCGCTCCGCGGTCAAGGATGCGCGGCGTCGGGCGGTAACCAGATCGCGGCGAGGTTGCGGCCGGCGCGCTCGCGATCGCGCCGGTGGCTCTCGAGCCATTCCTCCCGGCAGCGCGTGCAGTGGCGCAGGATGCGGATCTCGCGGATTCCCACGCCCCGTGCCGCGGCGAGCTGCCGCGCGGCGGCGCCTGCGAGGTCGAGGTGGGGACGGCCCGCCGCTCCCGCACGGCGCACCTCCGGCGCGCTCGCCGCGACCACCGCGGCCGCCACCTCTTCGCCGACCTCGTAGCAGCAGGGACCGATCGCCGGCCCGATCCAGGCCCAGTCGGGGGCGAGCCGCTCGGCCGCGCGCGCGACGATGCCGGCCGCGAGGCCCCGCCAGCCGGCGTGCACCGCCGCGACGCGACCCGCCGCCGCGAGCAGCACCGGCACGCAGTCGGCGACGGCGACCACCGCCGCGAGCCCCGGCCGCCCGACCAGGAGCCCGTCTCCGGCGCCCGCCGCACCGGCCTCGCCCGTCTCGAGCAAGCGCGCCGAGTGCACCTGTTCGAGCCAGGCCGTCTCGACGCCCGCGGGCAGGAGCTCGGGCGCGAGCGGCTCGCCACGCCGCGGCGCGCCGCGGCCGACGAACAGCAACTCGGCCGGGCCGAGCCGATCGCGCCAGCGCAGGGCGCCCCGCGCGGACGCCTCCGGCGGGCTCTCGCGCACGTCGATCACCGGGGCGCCGCTCACCCCGCGATCCTACGGCCAGGATGCCTGCGGACGCTGCGGTAGACTCGCTGCCCCATGACCTGGGAGGCGGTGATCGGGCTCGAGGTTCACGTCCAGCTGGCGACGCGGACCAAGATCTTCTGCCGCTGCCCGAACCGTTTCGGCGCCGAGCCCAACACCCTGGTCTGCCCGGTCTGCCTCGGCTACCCGGGGACGCTGCCGGTGCTCAATGGCGCCGCGGTCGACCTCGCGGCACGGCTCGCGCTCGCGCTCGGCTGTCGCGTCCACGCCGAGTCGTTCTTCGCGCGCAAGAACTACTTCTACGCCGACCTGCCCAAGGGCTATCAGATCAGCCAGTACGACCGCCCACTCGCCGAAGGGGGCGAGCTGCCGCTCGCGCGCCACGACAAGCGTCTCCGCCTCCACCGCCTGCACCTCGAGGAGGACGCCGGCAAGCTGCTGCACGAGGCGCCCGGCGGCGCAGCGCTCGACGGCGTCTCGCTGGTCGACTTCAACCGCTGCGGCGTGCCGCTGGTCGAGATCGTCTCCGAGCCCGACCTCGCCACTCCCGCCGAGGCCGAGGACAGCCTGCGCTCCCTCCACCAGGTGCTGCTCTACACCGGGACGAGCGACGGCAATCTCGAAGAGGGCAGCCTGCGCTGCGACGCCAACGTCAGCCTGCGGCCGGCAGGCGCGCGCGCGCTGGGCACCAAGGTCGAGATCAAGAACCTCAACTCGTTCCGCAACGTGGCACGCGCGCTCGAGGCCGAGATCGCGCGTCAGGGCGAGCTCCTCGCGGCGGGCGCGACGGTGGTCCACGAGACGCGCGGCTTCGACGCCGAGCGTGGCGTCACCTGGCCGCTGCGCGGCAAGGAGGAGGCGCACGACTACCGCTACTTTCCGGAGCCCGACCTGCCGCCGCTGCGGCTCGCTGCCGAACGCCTCGAGCGGCTGCGCGCCCAGCTGCCCGAGCTCCCCTGGGCGCGCCGCGCGCGCTTCACCGAGACGCTCGGGCTGCCGGCCGCCGACGCCGCCGAGCTCGCCGCCTCCCCGGCGCTCGCGGACTACTTCGAGGCGACGGCGGCGCTCTGTGCCGCCGCGCCGCGCACCGTCGGCAACTGGGTTCGCAACGAGCTGCTGCGCGAGCTCAAGGAGCGGCCGGGCGGGCTGGTGCGAGCTCCCTCGCCGGCGCGGCTCGCCGCGCTCGTCGACCTGGTCGAGCGGGGCGAGTTGTCGGCCGCGGCGGCCAAGAGCGTGCTCGGCGCCCTCTGGGAGGGCGACGAGAGCCCGCGCGCGGCGATGGAGCGGCTGGGCCTCGCCCAGGTACGCGATGACGACCGGCTGGTGACCTGGATCGAGGAGGTGCTCGCCGCCCATCCGGAGAGCGTCGCCGAGCTGCGCGGCGGCAACGTCAAGGTGCTCTCGTTCCTGATCGGCCAGGTGATGAAGCGCTCGGCCGGACGCGCCGATCCCAAGCGCGTGCGCGCGCTGCTCGCGGCGGCGCTCGGCGGCGCGGTGCCCGCCCCTTGATCGCTTTCTTCCACGTCACCAAGCGCTTCGCCACCGGGCAGCTGGCGCTCGACGACGTCACCTTCGAGATCGGCCGCGGCGAGTTCTGCTTCCTCACCGGGCCGAGCGGCGCCGGCAAGAGCACGCTCCTGCGGCTGATCTTCCGCGAAGAGAGCCCGACCGAGGGGCAGATCCTGGTCAACGGCCGCAACGTCGCCTCGATCCCGCCGCACAAGATCCCGTTCCTGCGCCGCACGATCGGCGTCGTCTTCCAGGACTACCGGCTGATCGAGCGGCGCACCGTGTTCGAGAACATCGTCTACCTGCCGCGCATCCTCGGCTTCGATCCGCAGCGCCAGCGGCGCGTGGTCTACGAGGCGTTGCGCCGCGTCGGCCTGGCGCACCGCATGAAGGCCTTCCCGCGCGAGCTGTCGGGTGGCGAGAAGCAGCGCGTGGCGATCGCTCGGGCGCTGGTCGCCGACCCCGAGATCCTGATCGCCGACGAGCCGACCGGCAACCTCGACCCCGGCTTGGCCCGCGAGATCCTCGCCCTCTTCCTCGAGATCCATCAGCGGGGCACCACCGTGCTCTTCGCCACTCACGACCTCGAGGCGGTCGAGCGATCCGGACGGCGCGCCATCGCGCTCGCCGGCGGACGGGTGGTCGCAGACCGCGGCGG
>WYBK01000073.1 GCA_011525905.1 Acidobacteriota bacterium | reverse complement strand
GGGTCATCGAGCTCCAGGTCGCCTGGTCGACGATCGTCACGTCGTGCCCCCGGTCCTCGGCCACCGTCGCCTCGTTGACGACCGGGTCGCCGCCCGCCAGGCAGTCCCCCTCCGGCGCGCCGCCCTGCGCGCTGCCGGGCACGGCGTCACTTCCGCAATTCTGCGGCGCCAGCGACGGCCCGTAGACGAGCACGTCGGCGGCACGGCCGGCGCCAGCGCCGGCGAGCCATCCGATGGCGATAGCGGCGCAGAGAATCCCCCTTTTTCTCATCCCCAGATCCCCCTCGGTCCAGCGGTTGGTGTCGAGTGTTGCTGTCGGGAATCCTAACAAAGATGCTAGAAGGGGATATCTCCTCCGGTCTCGGAAGACCGGCGAACTTCGCGGGAGGGCCGGGAGACACCCTGCCGAGGCTCGGGCTGGCGGCGGGCCCTTCGCTGCCTGGCACCCATCGAGCGGCTCGCGAGAGGATGAGGAGGCGAGCGGCGGAGGGGGCGATGGCGGTCGGAGCGGCAGCGCCAGGGAGGAGGAGAGGGGAGCGCCGGACGCGGTGGACCGCGCGCCTCTTCGTCACGCTCCTGCTCCTGCACTCGGTCTTCGCGGCGGCGAAGCTCCTCGCGCCGGCCCGCGAGGCGGCGCAAGAGGCCTGGCGGCATCGCGGGCAGAGCGCCGAGGCGCGGCTCGAGCGGCACTACCCGGCCGCCTACCTGGCGGCGATCCAGGCGATTCGTGAGCGCGTCGGGGAGGAGGACTTCTACCTGCTGGTGGATGCGGAGCCGGTGGAGCGCGGGGCGCCCTACGTCGCCAACCACCTGCTGGCGCCCCGGCGAGGGGTCCTGATCGGCCGGCTCCGCCTCGAGCGGGGGGAGCTGGTCGCCAAGCGCCTGGCGCAGCGCAAGCTGAGCGACCACGTCGTCTGGGTTCCCGAGCTCCCCCTCCCTCCGGAGCTGCTCGACCGGAGCGAGGCGGCGGATCGCCTGCGAGCGCTCCCTTGAGGAGTCGATGCTCCTGCGCCAGCTGATCCTCGCCCTCGCGGGTCCGGTCGCGCTGTTGGCCGCCGGCGCCGGCCTGGTCGCCTGGGTGCCGGAGCTGCGCCGGCTGCCGGCGACGCTGCGTCTCGCCTGGGCCTATCTCGCCGGCGCCGCCGCGATCGGCCTGCTCGCCTACGCCCTCTCCTTGGGCCTCGGTCTGCGCGTCGGACGCGGGCTCTTCCTGACCCTTGCTCTCGCGGGTCTGGGCGCGGCGCTCGCCCGACGCGTCGTCGGCCGTCGCCGGCGGCCGCGGCCGCCCGCGCGCTGGAGCCGGGGCGAGCGGCTCTTGCAGGTCCTGCTCCTGCTCGCGACGCTCGGCCTGCTGGCCGAATCGGTCGACCTGCCGGTGACCGACTTCGACGGGCGGATGACCTGGGGCACCCAGGCGCGCTTCCTGCGCCACGCCGGGTCGGTGCTGCCGGAGGCGCTCACCGACGACCGCGTCTACGTCATCCACCCCCGCTACCCGCCGCTCGCGCCGCTCCTCCAGGTGCTCGCCGTCGAGCTGCCCGGCGCCTCCTGGGAGGGGGGCAACGTGCGGGCGCTCTACGCCCTCTTCCTGCCGGCGCTCGCGCTCGTCCTGCTCGGCGGAGTGCGGCGCGGGGCGGGCCGCGGCGCCACGGCGCTCGGCGTCGCCGCGCTCTTCCTGACGCCCGCGGTCGCCTGGGGAGGGGAGGGGGGCGCGCGCTCGACTTACAGCGACCTGCCGCTCGCCGCCTTCCTCGGCGGAGCGCTCGTCCTGCTCGCCCGCCCTCGCCTCTCGACGGCGGGAGGCGCGGCGGCCGGCCTCCTGCTGGCCGCCGCGGTGCTGACCAAGCAGGAGGGGGCGGTCCTCGCCGGGGCGCTCGCGCTGGCGGCGGCGGCCGGCCTCGCCCGGCGGCGCTTCCTGGCGAGCGGCGCGGGGTGGGCGGCGACCGGCCTCTGGCTCGCGGCAGTGGCCGCCTGGCTCGACTGGCGACGGCGCATCCCGAACCGCAACGACGAGGGGTATCTCGAGTCGCTCGCCCCGCCCCGGCTCGAGGCCCTGGCCGACCGGGGCGCCGCGCTGGTCGACGCGGCGCGCGAGACGCTCGGCGATCTCGGCGAGTGGGGCCTGCTCGCTCTGCTGCTGCCGTTCGCCGCGCTCGCCTTCGCGCGCGGCTGGAGAGGCACGCGGCTCGGCCGGTTGGCGCTCACGGCGCTCCTGGCGCAGGTGGCGCTCGCCGCCGCGGCCTACGCGGCGGCGCCGCGCGCCGACGTCATCCCGGCGACGCTCGGCCGCTTCCTCGTCCAGGCGGCGCCGGCGCTCGCGGTCCTGCTGGCGCTCGCCGCGCGGTCGGCGCTCGTGCAGGCGAGGCGCGAACCGGAGCAGACCCCGGAGTGACGTAGAATCCGCGCCCGACGCCGGTCCCCACGAGGGGCCGTGCGCGCCGGGCCGGGTCCGAGGGGGGCACGATGGCCAAGGGCAAGTCGGGCGTCGCACGCTGGGTCTTTCGCGCGGAGCAGGCGTTCGCCGACCGCCGCCTGCGGGTGCGCGCCCCCGGCAAGCTGCCGCCGCCGGCGCCGCGCGCGCCGGGCGACACGTCGGCGCCCCTCCTCTGCAAGGCGGTCTTCGAAGAGGTCTGCATCCTCGCCAACGGCGAGGTGGTCTGCTCCTGCGCCGATTCGGTCGGCCTGCGGGTCTACGGCAACATCCGCCAGCAGCCGCTCGCCGAGATCCTCGCCGGCCCCATGTACCGCGAGATCCGGGAGTGGCAGCTCGCCTCGAAGCCCGACCGCTGGTGCCCGGTGCTCGCGCAGGACTGCCCGTTGCGCGTCACCCGCGCCACGCCGCTCGACACGGTCGCGGGGCGGCTGCCGAAGATGCTGCAGCTCGAGCCGACCTCGCACTGCAACCTGAAGTGCCCCGCCTGCCCGGTGACCGAGTTCGACCGCGACCCCCGCTTCGCCCACGACCGCACCGGCCTCTTGTCGATGGACGAGATGGTCGGCATCTTCGAGGCGCTCCCCTCGCTCGAGAAGGTGCTCTTCTACAACTACGGCGAGGCGTTCGTGCACCCCGAGGCGCTGCCGATCCTGCGCTGGATCCGCGAGCACCGCCCCGGCATGCTGATCCACATCAGCACCAACGGCATCGCGCTGACCCCGGCGCGCGTGCGCGACGTCGTCGCCGAGCGGTTGGTCGACCGGATGCTCTTCGCCATCGACGGCGCCCGCCCCGAGAGCTACGCGCGCTACCGGGTGGGCGGCAAGCTCGAGCGGGCGCTCGGCGCGATGCGCAACATGGTCGCGGAGGCCGAGAAGCAGGGCGTGCGCGACCGCTTCGAGATCTGGTGGCAGTACATCCTGTTCGAGTGGAACGACTCGGACGAGGAGATCGCCGAGGCGCGCGCGCTCGCCGCCGAGATCGGCGTGCCGATCGAGTGGGTGGTGACCCACACGCCGGGCGCCTCGCAGCGCTTCCTGCCGGGCAGCGACGCGCTCGCCGCGCTGGTCGGCGGCGAGCGCGCCTTCCGCGCCCTCTCGTGCGACCTCAAAGGCGCCGAGATCGTGCGCGCCGGCGGCTACGAAGCGATCCGCCATCGCGCCGCGATTCGCCCCGCGACTGCCGCCCTCGCCGGCGCGCCGGGCGAAGTCCTGCTCCTCCCCGTCACCGTCCGCCACGAAGGCCTCGCCCCTTGGGGTGGCGACGACGGCACGGACTTCTACCGCGTCGGCGTGCGTCTGCTGGACGC
>WYBK01000072.1 GCA_011525905.1 Acidobacteriota bacterium | reverse complement strand
CGGTAGCGGGCGATGGTCTCCGGCTCGAAGCCCGGCTCACCGGGTTCGACGAAGTTGAGGCGGTTCTGGGGCTGGGGATCTCGGCTCTCGCGGTTGGGTGTCGTTCGGCGCATGCCCACCCGAGATGAAGCCGCGCAGCGGCGCGACAAGGCTGGCCGCAGGCCACCCGGAGGGCTCGGCCTTGCGCGCCGCGAGCAGCGGAATCGAATGTGGGAGCGCCGATGGACGACACCAGAGCGGGTGAAACGGAAGCCTCGGCTGCACCAGCTAGACCCACTCGGGAAGGCGCTTGACTCTGGACCTAACTCCAGGGTTTAGGCTGTGTCACATGAGGAACCGCTCTCTCGAAACCCAGCTCTCGATTGGGCAGCTCGCGAAGCGAGCAGGGGTCCGTGTGGACACCGTTCGCTACTACGAGCGCCGCGGCCTGCTTCCCGCTGCCGATCGTCTGCCCAGCGGCTACCGGACCTACTCGGTCGAGAGCTCCCGCCGCTTGGGGTTCGTTCGCCATGCCCAGGAGCTTGGCTTTACCCTCGACGAAATCCGCGAGCTGCTCACGCTGCGCGTCGACCGGCGTCGAAGCTGTGCCGATGTTCGGGCACTCGCCGTTTCCAGGCTTGCCGCGATCGACGCGAAGCTCGAGAACCTGAAGCGGATTCGCCGAGCGCTTGCGGATCTGGCGGAGAGCTGCTCGGGGCGCGGCCCGACGAGTGACTGTCCGCTGCTCGACGCACTCGACCAACAGATCACAGGAGGTGGACGATGAGTCGAACCAGAACCGTCGAAGTCTTCAGCGCTGGCTGCCCACTTTGCGACGAAGCAGAGGCAACGGTCCGCAAGGCAGCCTCCCCCACGGACAGCGTGTCGGTCGTCGACCTGCGCGCTGCGTCTGGGCTCGAGCGCGCCCGCGCGCTGGGTGTCCAGCGGATTCCCGCCGTCGCGATCGACGGCGCCTTGGCGCCATGCTGCGCCGCGAACGGTCTCGACTCGGAGGCCCTGCGTGCCACGGGCTTCGGGCGCAAAGCAGAAGACCGCGAGTAACCGGATGGCGCCCAACGGCAAAGGAGTCGACATGAACGGCGGCGGCTCGAGAAGTTGGCTCGTAACAGGAGCGGTGATTTCGGCGCTCGGGGCTTCGCTCTGCTGCATCCTTCCAGTGGTCGTTGCCGTCCTGGGCGTGGGCTCGGCGGCGCTCGGGGCCAAACTCGAGCCCTTCCGGCCGTACTTCCTGGCCATGACGGCGCTCCTGCTCGGGTTCGCTTTCTACCGTGCGTACAGGCCAGTCGAGTGCGCTCCCGGCGAGTCGTGCGCCGTGCCGGCCAACCGCCGCCGGAGCCGGATTCTCCTGTGGATCGTGACCGTGTTGGCCCTGGCGCTGGTGGCGTTCCCCTACTATGCCGGACGGCTCTTCTGAGTCGCAGACAAGGAGGCCAGCAATGAACCCGACGAAGTCGTTCTCACCCTGGAGCCTGGGTGCTGTTGCCCTGGTCGCGCTGATCGGAACAGGAGCCTGGGCCAGCCGGACGGCGGCGGCCGCCACGGACGAGGTTCCGCTCGTGACCTCCGTCTTCAGAGTCGAAGGAATGACCTGCGGCGGCTGCGAGGCGAGCGTCAAGATGACCGTCAAGCGTCTCGATGGCGTACGGGAGGTCGAAGCGTCGCACACCGAGAAGCGCGCCACGGTCACCTACGACGCCAAGAAGGTGTCGCCGGAGGCCATCGTCGCGGCGATCGAGAAGCTCGGCTACACGGCCGAGCTCGTCGAGACGAAGACCACGACCGCCGAGACGAAGGCGACCGGCCTGCTCGCCAAGCTCCGCGCCTGCTGCTGAGGAACTGCTGAGTCTTGGCCGCTTCCACGGCCGACCTGCGGCCGTGGTTCGTCAGGATCGGAAAGGCATGGAATGACCACCGAGTTGCGAATTGAAGGCATGACCTGCGATCACTGCGCAGAGACCATCCGCCGCGCGCTCGAGCGACTTCCTGGCGTGCGGGCCGAGGTCTCGTTCGCTGCAGGCCTCGCCCGCATCGACACCGACGGCCAGGCATCCCGGGCGGAGCTTTTCGCTGCAGTCTCCGGCGCCGGCTTCTCAGCCGGTCCGAGCGCGTCGGCGCCGAAAGCAAGGACGGGGCAGGACGGCGACGGGCTCCACGTCGCGGTGATCGGCTCGGGGTCGGGCGCCTTCGCCGCCGCGCTGCGCGCGGTCGAGTCCGGCGCGCGGGTGACGATGATCGAAGCGGGCACGGTGGGCGGTACCTGCGTCAACGTCGGCTGCGTCCCGTCGAAGATTCTGCTCCGGGGAGCGCACGCCGCCCACGCGCAGAGCAGCCACCCCTTCGATGGCGTGAGCCGAGTGCGCCCCACGGTCGATCGCGCGGCGATGGTCGCACAGCAGCAAGCCCGCGTCGCCGAGCTCCGCCGCGCCAAGTACGAGGACCTCGTGGCCGGGAACCCCGGAATCGAGCTCGTGCGGGGCTTCGCCTCGTTCGAGGACGCCCGAACTTTGCGCGTCGAGGAGGCGGGAGGAGTCGCACGCACGCTTCGGCCCGACCGTTTCCTGATCGCTGCCGGCGCCTCGGCATCGATTCCAGAGATTCCGGGCCTCGCCGGCAAGCCCTATTGGACTTCCACCGAGGCGCTCGTCGCCGAAGAGGTGCCGGAGCACCTGCTCGTGCTTGGCGGCTCGCTCGTGGCGGTCGAGCTGGCTCAAGCCTTCCTGCGCCTCGGCGCCCAGGTGACTCTCCTCGCGCGGAGCACGCTGTTCTCGAAGGAGGAACCAGCCCTCGGCCAGGGTCTCGCGGAGGCCCTGGCGGGCGAGGGGATGAACATCCTCCTCCACACCGTTCCGGCGCGGGTGCACCACGGTTCGGCGGGCTTCCACCTGGAGACCTCGGGGGGCACGATCACCGGCGATCGCCTCCTCGTCGCGACGGGGCGAAGGCCGAACACGACCCGGCTCGGCCTGGAGCGAGCCGGCGTCGTGACGGTGCCCGGCGGCGCCATCCCGGTCGACGAGCGACTGCGGACGAACGTCTCCCACATCTACGCCGTGGGCGACTGCACGACCCTGCCGCAGTTCGTCTACGTGGCTGCCGCCGCCGGGACGCGCGCCGCGATCAACATGACGGGCGGCGACGCCGTGCTCGATCTCACCACGATGCCGGCGGTCGCCTTCACCGATCCCCAGGTGGCCTGGGTCGGGCTCACGGAGGCGGCGGCTCGCGCGCGCGGTCTCGCGGTCGAGAGTCGCACCCTCGCGCTCGAGAACGTCCCCCGGGCCCTCGCCAACTTCGACACCCGGGGCTTCGTCAAGCTCGTGGCCGAAGCCAGTAGCGGCCACTTCCTGGGTGCCCAGGTGCTCGCCGCAGAAGGTGGCGAGGTCATTCAGGCCGCGGCGCTGGCTCTGCGCGCCAGGATGACTGTTCACGACCTAGCGAGCGAGCTCTTCCCCTATCTGACGATGGTCGAGGGACTCAAGCTGGCGGCGCAGGCCTTCACGAGAGACGTCCGGCAGCTCTCCTGCTGCGCCGGCTGATCTGCGCCTTCGTCCGGCACCAGGAACGACGCCTTCTCCTCGACGCTCTACCGGCGCGGAGACCTACTGCGGCGGCGGCTCTCTACGATCCGGGAGCTGCCTCTTGCTCCCTGCGCCTGGCGGGCGGCGAGCCGGCGCGTCCACGCTCAGCCGCCGACCACTGTCACCGTGACGAGGCAGTGGTTCGTCACATCACCGTGGGGACCGGCGCCGTAGAAGTCGTAGTGGTAGTCGCCCATCGGGGCGTCGGAGCGCTGGCAGCCGATCTGGCCGATGTCGTCGTCGAGGCAGTAGATGCCATCGCCGGCGACCGGGTCGCCATGCGTGCCGTCGTCGAAGAGGCGCGCCCGGCCCTGGG
>WYBK01000071.1 GCA_011525905.1 Acidobacteriota bacterium | reverse complement strand
GGTCGAGCCGCGCGCCCCGGCCGCCGCGCCCGCGCCGCGCACGCCGGCGGCGCCCACTTCGCCGGCGACTCCGGTCGATCCCCGCCAGGGGTGGAAGGCGCGGGTCGCCCCGGCGCCCGGCAGCGAGCCGCCGTCGAGCCCGACGCGCGGCACCGTTCGCGAGGAGCCCGTGCAGCGGGTGATCGGCGGTGTCCGTCGCAGCGAGCCGGTGGCGCCCACCGCGCCCTCGCCCGGCACGGGCTCGCCGCGCTACGAGCCCCCCGCCGGCGCCTCGTCGCCGCGCGCCCTGCCGCCCGGCGGCAGCCCGTCGCCGCGCTACTCGCCGCCGACCGGGTCTCCCTCGCCGCGGTACACGCCGCCGACGGGATCCTCCTCGCCGCGCTACGCGCCGCCGACCGGATCGAGTTCGCCGCGCTACACCCCGCCGGCGGGCTCCTCTTCGCCGCGCTACACCCCGCCGGCCGGTGCGAGCCAGCCGCGCTACACGCCGCCGGCGGGCTCCGGCTCGCCTCGCTACACGCCGCCGAGCGCGAGCGCGCCCCGCGCGGCGCCGGCGCCGCGCACCGCACCGGCGCCGAGCTCGCCGCCGCCGCGGGTGTCGGGCTCTCCGGCCCGGCCGAGCACCCCCAAGACGAGCTCGCCGCCGCCGCGCGGCAGCTCGAGCGGCGGGCGGGCGACGGCGCCCGCGCGAACGAAGCCGAGCCCCTCCTCCTCGGGGGGCGGCGGCTCGTCGAAGGACGACGGCGGCGGGCGCTGAGCCCGGAGGAGCGGCCGGCGTGCAGTAGGATGCCGGCCGCTCCGTGCGTCCCGATCCTCTCCTCCGCGTCCTCTTCGTCGTCTACTGCATCGAGGCGGGGCTCTTCCTCTTCGTCGCGCCCTGGACGCCGAGCTGGTCGCGCTTCGCCGCGCTCCTCCCCTGGGGCTTCGGCCGGGCTATCGCGCTGGCGCCCTGGTTCCGCGGCCTCGCCAGCGGCTTCGGGCTGGTCCACCTGCTCTGGGCCTTGCACGACATCGACCTCTTCCTGCGCGAGCGGCGGCGGGGCCCCGGCCCGGCGGCGCCCTGACCCCGGCGCGCGATATCCTCGCCCCGCTCGGAGGGCCGCTTGGGACGCATCCTCGGACTCGGACTCGATCTGGTCGATCTCGACCGCATGGCGCGCCTGCTCGAGCGCCACGGCGAGGCCGCGGTCGCGCGCATCTGCCGCGAGGGGGAGCCGAAGCGGCTGGCCGGCCCGCCGCGAGTCGCTCACCTCGCCGGCCTGTTCGCCGCCAAGGAGGCGGCGATGAAGGCGCTGGGCACCGGCTGGGCGCAGGGGGTCGGCTTCCACCAGATCGAGGTGACCCGCGACGCGAGCGGCGCGCCCGAGCTCCGGCTCCACGGCAGCGCGGCCGAGCGCGCGCGCGCGCTCGGCGTCGAGCGCAGCCATCTGACCATCACGCACGACGGGCGATCGGCGGCCGCGGTGGTCGTCCTGGAAGGGGGAGGCGCCTGAGCTCCCGCTCGACCTCCGACCCGCCCGCCGCGGGCTTCGCCGGCAAGGAGCGCTATCTCCTGCTCGCGCTCGCCATCCTCGGCCTCGACCAGTGGACGAAGTGGCTGGTCGAGCGCCACCTGCCGCTCGGCAGCTCGAACGAGATCCTCCCCGGGTTGCTCCACCTCTCGCACCTGCGCAACAGCGGCGTCGCGTTCGGGCTCTTCGCCGACCAGGGCGCCGACGGCGGCGCCTGGCTGCTGGCCGGCCTCGGCGTGCTGGCGATCGGGGTCGTCACCCTCTATTTCCGGCGCGCCCGCGCCGACGACGCGCTGCTGCTCACCGCGCTCGGCCTGGTGCTCGGCGGCGCGGTCGGCAACCTGCTCGACCGCCTGGCCGCCGGCGCGGTGACCGACTTCGTCGGCGTCTACCTCGGCAGCTACCGCTGGCCCGACTTCAACGTCGCCGACAGCGCCATCTCGATCGGCCTCGTGCTGCTGGTCCTCGACTCCTTCCGCGCGCCGCGGGCGGAGCCGGCGCCCGGCGCCGCGGAATGACCGCGGCCGGGAGCGCCGAGACCGCGGCGGCGGAGAGCTGGCGGGTGCCGGCCGAACGGGCCGGCGAGCGGCTCGACCGGGCGCTCGCCGAGCTCGCCGGCGTGGCGCGCAGCCGCGTCCAGGCCTGGATCCGCGCAGGGCGAGTCGAGGTCGACGGGCGAGCGCCCGCCAAGGCGGGCGAGGCGTTGCGCGCCGGCGCGCGGCTCTCGCTGCGGCGGCCGCCCCCCGCCCCGTCGCGCGTCCTGCCCGAGCCGGGGGAGCTCGCGATCCTCTACGAGGACGCCGACCTGGTGGTGCTCGACAAACCGGCGGGCCTGGTCGTCCACCCGGGCGCCGGGCGGCGCGCGGGGACGCTCGTCCACCGCCTGCTCGCGCGCTACCCCGATCTCGAGGGGGTCGGCGGGCCCGGCCGCCCGGGGATCGTCCACCGCCTGGATCGGGAGACCAGCGGCGTGCTCGCCATCGCCCGCAACGAGGGCGCCTACCGGACGCTGACGCGCGCCTTCGCCGGGCGCGCCGTCGCCAAGCGCTACCTGGCGATCGTCCGCGGCCGGCCGCGCGCCGCGGCCGGGCAGATCGACGCGCCGATCGCCCGCCACCCGACCGAGCGCAAGCGCATGGCGGTGCGCGCCGGTGGCCGCGCCGCGCGTACCGGCTGGCGGGTCGCCGCGACCGTCGAGGGAGCGACCCTCCTGGAGATCGATCTCTTCACGGGCCGGACGCACCAGATCCGCGTCCACCTCAAGCATGCCGGCATCCCGCTGGTCGGCGATCCGGTCTACGGCGGCTCGGGCCCGCGCGGGCTGGCCGCGGCGACGCGGAGACGGCTCGACGAGTTTCCCCGCCCGGCGCTGCACGCGCGGCGGCTCGAGCTCGCCCATCCGCGCACCGGCGAGCTCGTGCGCTTCGAGGCGCCGGTGCCCGCCGACCTCGACCGGCTCTGGCGGGAGCTCGGCGGCCGCTGGCCGCCGGGCTAGCTCGCCGGCGCCGGAGCCGGGGCGGCCGGCGCGCCCTCGCCGGACATCTCGATCTTGCCCTTGAGGAAAGCGCCCTCGGCGAGCACGACCTTGGGCGCCGCGACGTCGCCGTGGAGCGCTCCGCTCGAGGCGATCTCGACGCGGCGACCGCCGCGCACGTTGCCCTCGACCAACCCGGCGAGCAGCACCGACGGCGCGGCGATGTCGCCGTGGACGCGCCCGCCGGGCGCCACCGTGACGGACGCCTCGACCCGGATCTCGCCCCTCACCTCGCCTTCGACGACCAGCTCGGCCGCGCCCGAGACGACCCCTTCGACGCGCGTGCCGGCGGCGATGCGCGTGACCGCGCGGAGGGCGTCGGGCGCCGCGCCGCCCGCCGCCGGCCGCGCGGCCGGAGTCTCGTTGTCCCGCCGGAAGAACGCCATCGATGCCCTCCGCCTCCAAACGGCAGCGGCGGCCTCACGGCCGCCGCGAAGATCTCGGATCTGGAGCGGGCAACGGGATTCGAACCCGCGACATCAAGCTTGGGAAGCTTGCACTCTACCAGCTGAGTTATGCCCGCCCGGCCCTGCGCCGGAGCAACCCGGCGAGGCAATCTAACCGTTGCCGCCCGAGACGGTCAAGCGACTTGCGCGGCCCGGGGCAGCCGCTATACTGGCGGCGAGATGCAGTCGTCCGGCACCGACCTGCCCGAGCTGCAGCGTGGCGACACGCTCTACTTCTTCCCCGAGCAGCCGATGACGGCCGCGCAGCTCGCGCGGCTGCTCGCCGAGGGCACCCCGGAGCGCCGGGCCTGGGCGGTCTCGCACCTCCTGCGCTACGCCGACTGGGACGACATCTGGAACTTCGTCACGCGCGAGCAGGTGCGCGAGCTCTTCGCGAGCCTCGACCTGCCGGACAGCCTGCGCGCCGCCTGGGCGCGCATCCTCAAGATCGAGCCGGCGCCCGTCAGCGACGGGGAGTGACCGACGCGGCCGGCGCGGCCGGCGCGGACCGATCGAGCGCGGCGCGCTCCTCGAGCAGCGCGGCCGCGCGCCGGCGCGCCTCGCGCACGACGCCGCGCACCCGCTCGGCGGGCAGCAGGAAGATGCCGAGCGGGCCGTTCTCGACGCCGCCGCGGCCGAACGAGAAGAAGCCGATCATCCCCCCGCCGGGAGGCTGCGCCTCGGCGACTCGCGAGAGCACCGTCGCCACCACGCCGACCGGCTCGCCGCGCAGGTTGAAGACCGGCAGGCCGAGCAAGGCCGGCGAGGCGTCGAGCACCCAGGCCCGGCGCGGCTTGGCAACCTCGCCCGCGACTCGCGCGCTCTCGAAGTAGGCGGCTCGGTCGAAGCTCGGCGACAGGCGCGAGACGCCGACCAGGGTCTCGCCCAACCGGGCGCGTCCCGCCTCCTCGAAGTCGATCGCGGGCAGGGGCGACTCGAGCGGATCCTCGATCTGCAGGAAGGCGAGATCGAGGTCGGAGTCCTGGCCGGCCAGGAAAGCGCGGTACTCGCGCGGCCGCCCGGCGACCGTGACCCGGAAGTCGGTCGGCGTGATCTTGAACTGCAATCCCTCGCCGCCGCTCATCTGCGCCGCCGCCTCGACCAGCCGCGCGGCCGAGATCTGCGAGTTCCACAGGAGGATCAGGCCGCTCGGATCGACCACCGCGCCGCGCGCGTCGAGCGTCGTCTCCTGGTCCTGCTGCGAGCCGTCGAAATCGAACTCGGTCTTGATCACCACGCGCACGCTGACGATCGCCGGCGCCACCTGCTCGAGCAGACGCCGGTAGTCGGCGGCGTCGTCGGCGCGCGCCGGGCCGGCGGGCCGCAGCGTGGCGGCGGCGAGCAGCGCCCCGGCGAGCGCGTGGCGGCGGCGGTTCATCGCGAGCTCCCCTCGGAATCGAGCTCGGACCACTCCGGCTCGAGGAAGACGAAGTGCGTGCGCGGCCCGCGCCGCACGAACAGCTGCACGATCGGCGGGCGGAGCTCGAGCAGCTCGCGCATCGCCCGCTCGAAGTCGGCGACGTCGGCGATCGGCGTCGAGTCCACCCGGGTCAGCAGATCGCCCGAGCGCAGCCCCGCCATGTGCGCCCAGCCGCCGCTGGTCACCTCGGTGACCACCACGCCGGTCTGCTCGCGCTCCCAGCGCTGCTCGATGCGGTCGAAGAAGAGCAGCTCACGCACCGCCAGCTCGAGCTCCGGCTGGCGGCTGCGGCGCGCCTGGTCGGTGCCCGGCGGCTGCGGCTCGAGCAGCACGTCGACGCGGCGCGCGGCGCCGTCGCGCCAGAGGCCGAGGCTCGCGCGTTCGCCGATGCCCCGCTCCTCCACCGCCCGGCGCAGCTCCTCGGCATCCTGCGGCCGGCTCGCCTCGAGCGGCTCGCCGTCGATCGACAGGATCAGGTCGCCGACCTCGAGGCCGGACGCGGCCGCCTCCGTCCAGGGGAAGACCTCGGTGACACGGAAACCCGAGCCCTCCGCGAGCCCGAGCGCCCGGGCGAGCTCGCCGGTGACCACCTGCGTGCGCACGCCGAGCCAGGCGCGCGGCAGCTCGCCCCCCGAGCGCCCCGTGCGGTCCTCGGCCAGGCGCACGACCGAGAGCAACCGCTCGTCGCGCCGCCGCAGCTCGAGCAGCAGCTCGGGCCCCGCCGCGTCGTCGAGCGCGCGCTCGAGGTCCTCGAGGGTCTCGAGCGGCTTGCCGCCGAGCGCCACCAGCACGTCGCCGGGCGCGAGCTGCGGACGCGCCGCCGCGGCCGGCTGGCCAGGGCGCAGGCCGGTGACCAGGAGGCCCGCGCGGACGCCCAGGTTGCGCGCCAGCGCCATCGGCCGGGTCAGCTGCTGCACCGACAGCCCGAGGCGGCGCGACTCGCTCTCCGGACCGCGCGCCGGCGCCATCTCGCCGACCTGCGCGGTGAGCTCCAGCCGCTCCCCGGCGCGCTCGACCGTCAGCGCCACCCGGCCGCCGATCTGGAGATCGGCCACGCGCCGATAGAGCTCGGGGACCTCCTCGAAGAAGCGGACCGCGACCGGCGCGCCGTCGAGCTCGAGCAGCAGGTCGCCGGCGGCCAGGCCAGCGCGCTCGGCCGGCGAGTCGGGCAGCACGGCGGAAACCAAGGCGCCGCTCGTCCGGCCGAGCTTGGCGACCGGCAGGACGAAGAAGCCGAGATCGCCGCGCAGCAGCTCTCCCGACGCGATCGCCCGGCGCAGCACGTCGGCCGCGACGCGCGCGGGGATGGCGAATCCGATGCCGCCGCCGCCCAGCTCGTTGATGCCGACCACCCGCCCTTCGAGATCGACCAGCGGCCCGCCGGAGTTACCGGGCAGGATCAAGGCGTCGTGCTGGATCCAGCGGGTCAGCAGGCCGGTCGTCTCCCCTTCGCCGAGGTCCATCTCGCTCATCTCGCTGCCGGCGAAGTCGGTGAAGACCCGCCGGGGGTTCGAGACGATGCCCAGGGTCACCGAGGAGGAGAGCGCGAAAGGATTGCCCATCGCCAGCACCGGATCGCCGACCGAGAGCTCGGCCTCCTCGGCGAGGCGCGCCGGGCTCAGCCGCGGGAGCTTGGTCGCGCCGGCGGCCGGCCGGAGCTTGAGCACGGAGAGATCGGTCAACGGATCGTGCGCGACCACGTCGGCCTCGAGCACTTCGCCGCTGGTCAACGTGCAGCGGATCCGCGTCGTCTGGCCGGCGACGTGGTAGTTGGTCAGCACGTGCCCTTCCGCGGTCACGATCACGCCGCTGCCCGCGGAGGGGAAGCGGACGGCGCGGCCGTCGGCGAAGTGACGGCTGACCGCGGTGATGTTGACCAGCGCCGGATAGACCGCTGCGAGCGCCCGCTCGACCCGGGCGGAGGTGCCGGCCGCGAGCGCTTCCTGCGGGAGGCTCTCCCCCGCGCCGGCCGCGCCCGCGGCGACCAGCGCGAGCGCCGCCGCGCAGCGGGCGGGCGCGGATCCCGCGCTTCGGCGGGTGCTGCGCGCCACGGCTCAGCCGTCCCCGTCCAGCAGGTTGCCCAGAGGCCCGAGCAGCGACCCCTCCTCACGCCGCCCCCGGCCTGCGATCCCCGAGGCTTGGACGACGCGCGAGGCCAGACGCGCGAAGGGGAGCGTCTGCAGCCAGACCCGTCCCGGGCCGGTCAGGGTCGCGAAGAACAGCCCCTCGCCGCCGAACAGGAAGGTCTTGACGCCGGGCACCATCTGCACGTCGTAGGAGACCCCGGTCTCGAAGGCGACCAGGCAGCCGGTGTCGACCCGCAGCGTCTCGCCGGCCGCGAGCGTGCGCTCGACGATCGAGCCGCAGGCGTGGACGAAGGCGAGGCCGTCCCCCTCGAGCTTCTGCAGCAGGAAGCCCTCGCCGCCGAACAGGCCCGCGCCCAGGCGCTTCTGGAAGGCGATACCGATGGCGACCCCCTTGGCGGCGCAGAGGAAGGAGTCCTTCTGGCAGAGGACCCGCCCTCCCATCGTCCGCAGGTCGAAGGGCAGGACCTTGCCCGGGTAGGGCGCGGCGAAGGAGACGCGCTGCCGCCCTCCCCCCCGGTTGGTGAAGACGGTCAGGAAGAGCGACTCGCCGGTCAGCACCCGTTTGCCGGCCTGCAGCAGCTTGCCCATCAGCCCGCCGCCGCCGCTCGACGCCGAGCCGTCGCCGAAGATCGTCTCCATCTCGATGCCCGGCTCCATGTAGAAGAAGGCGCCCGCCTCGGCGACGCAGGCCTCCCCCGGGTCGAGGGTGACCTCGACGAACTGCATCTCGCCGCCGCCGATCTCGTAGTCGATCTCGTGCGCCGCGGCGAAGGCGGGCGGGGGCGGCGGCGCCGGCGCGGCACTCGTCGCGAACGCCTCGCGGAAGGCCTCGACGCTCGCGATCGGCGCCCAGCCGGGCATGCCGGTCGCGAAAACGTGGGCGTCGCGCGAAACCCGGCCGGCGCGCACGCGCGCCACCAGCTCGGCCTCGGCGAGCGGCCCCTCCTGCTTCCCCTGAATCGCAACGTACCAGGACGTCTCGCTCATCTCGACATCTTCCTCCCGCCCTTCTCCGGCCGCCCTCTCTCCCCTCGATCTCGAAGCCGCGGCCGAGGGCGGCGCGAGTGTACGGGGGCCCAGCGACCGAGACAAGGCGCGAGACGAGGCGCGAGACGAGGCGCGCGGACGGGGCGGATAGGATCGGGCGCGCATGGCCTCCGACGCCGCCGACGGGCTCGCCGTCCCGCTCTTCGAGGCGACCGTGGCCCGCCTCGAGCGGCTGACCGCGATCAGCTCTCCCTCCGGCGACCTCGCTGGGCTCGACCGGATGGCGGATGCGCTGGGCACGGAGCTCGGCGCGCGCGGCTTCGAGGTCTCGATCGAGCGGCCGGACGGGCGTCTCCCTCTCCTGCACGCCCGGAGAGGCGAGTGCCCGGCGCCGCTGCTGCTCGCCGGCCACCTCGACACCGTCCTGCCGGCGCGCGCGCCGCAGCGCGTCGGCGACCACCTGCTGGCGACCGGCGCGATCGACATGAAGGGGGGCTTCGCGACGCTGCTCGGCGCCCTCGACCTCCTCGCCGCGCGCGGCGCCGAGCCCCCGCCGCTCGCCCTGGTCGCGGTCCCCGACGAGGAGGTCGGCGGCGAGATCTCGCGCCGCGCGATCGCCGAGCAGGGCGCGCGGGCGCGCGCCCTCTGGGTGCTCGAGCCGGGCGAGGCGCGCGCCGCCGGCGAGACGCTGGTGATCGGCCGGCGCGGCATGCTCTCCTGGACGCTCGAGGCGCGCGGGCGGGCGGCGCACTCCGGCCTCGCCTACTGGGAGGGGCGCTCGGCGCTCGCCGCCGCCGCCGAATGGGCGGTCGCCGCGACCGCGCTCTCCGAACCGGGGCGGGGGCCGACGGTCAACGCCGCGCGCCTGGTGGCCGGCGACGCGGGCTTCGTCGACGCGCTGGCGGCCAACGCCGATCTCTTGCGCTCCGGCCGTCAGGTCAACGTCGTGCCGGACGCCGCCGCCGTCGAGGGCGAGATCCGTTTCCTCGCGCGCGCCGACGCCGAGCGCGTCGACCGGTCGCTGGCCGCGGCCGCCGCCGCGATCGCGGCCCGGCGCGGCGTCGGGCTCGACTACCGCTCGTTCGGCGAGATCCCGGCGGTCGAGCCGACGGCCGCCGGCCGCGCGACGGCGCGCACCGCGGTCGAGGCGGCGCGCGCGCGCGGCTGGCGGCTCGAGCTAGAGGAAGAGCGGGGCGGCATCTCCTTCCCCAACTTCCTCCCCGATCCGGCGGCGCTGCCGGTGCTCGACGGCCTCGGCCCGGTCGGCGGCGGCATGCACACCCGCGGCGAGTGGGTCGACCTCGCCTCGCTCGCCCGCCGCATCGTCCTGCTCGCCGACCTGCTCGAGCGCGAGGCGCGGCGCGCGCCGGGCGAAGCGGGCGCCTCGGCCTGACCGCACCTGCCCGATCCGCGGGCCGAGCCACGCGACCCGGCGCGCCCGTCGACCGATCCGCCGCCGCCGGGTGGCATCCTCGGCGACCTTCAGATAGACTAAGTTGCATTAGTTTAGTCCCTGGAGAGCCCCATGACGACGGTGAACATCCACGAGGCGAAGACCCACCTGTCGAAGCTGGTCGATCGCGCGGTCCAGGGAGAGCCCTTCGTCATCGCCAAAGCCGGCAAGCCGCTGGTCCGGGTGACGGCGCTCGAGACGCCGAAGGCGAAGCGCCGACTCGGCTTCCTGGCCGGCGAGATCTCCGTGCCCGAGGACTTCGACACGATGGGCGCGGCCGAGATCGCCGCGCTGTTCGGAACCGGCGCATGAAGCTCCTGCTCGACACGCACCTGTTGCTCTGGGCCGCGGGCCAGCCCGAGCGCCTCCCGGCGCGGGCGCGCAAGCTGCTCGCCGACCCGGGCAACGAGCTGCTCTACAGCGCGGCGAGCCTCTGGGAGATCGCCATCAAGCGCACGCTGGGCCGCCCCGACTTCGAGGCCGATCCGCGCCTGCTGCGGCGCGGGCTGCTCGACAACGGCTACCTGGAGCTGCCGATCACCGGCCAGCACGCCGTCGGTGTCGACGCGCTGCCGCCGCTGCACAAGGATCCTTTCGACCGCCTCCTGCTCTCGCAGGCGCTCGTCGAGGGGATCGTCCTGCTCACCACCGACGCCCAGCTCGCCCGCTACCCCGGCCCGGTGCGCAAGGTCTAGGAAGCAGCCGCCTCGAGCGCCGCGATGCGCCAGGCGGTCACTTCGTGGGGCTGGGAGCGTGCTGGTCGACCAGGATCGGGTTGCCGTCGGGGTCGACCAGCATCAGGCTCGCGGGACCGGAGGTGGCCTCGTCGGCCTCCATCGTCAGCGCGAGGCCCCGGCCCTTCATCGCGCGCTGCAGGTCGCGGACGTCGTCGTAGTCGGGCAGCGTGGCGCCGTTGCGGTCCCAACCCGGGTTGAAGGTCAGGAGGTTCTTCTCGAACATCCCCTGGAAGAGACCGATCGTCGCGGTCTCGTTCTGGAGGATCAGCCAGTTCTGCGCCGGCTCGCCATGGGTCACCCGGAAGCCGAGCTTCTCGTAGAACGCGCGCGAGGCGCCGAGATCCTTCACCGCGAGACTCACCGAGAAGTTGCCGAGCCGCATCCTCTTCTCCTCTCCTGGCCCTGCAGCCGCCGCGTGCCTCGAAGCGCCCATCTCTCGCGAGCCTCAGACTCGCAGCGCGCCGCGGAAGCCGCGGACGGCGTAGTAGGACTGCGCGCCGTTGTGGTAGACGAAGACGCGGCCGTAGCGCCGGTCGCAGTAGAGCGCGCCGCCGAGCGTGCGGACGTCGGGCGGGGTGCGGATCCAGCTCGAAGTCTTGCTGTCGAACTCGCCGAGCTGCTGCAGCCTTCGGTACTCTTCCTCGCTCAGCATCTCGATGCCCATCGCGGCGGCCCGCTCGACGGCG
>WYBK01000351.1 GCA_011525905.1 Acidobacteriota bacterium | reverse complement strand
TCGGCGCTCTTCTCCTTCTCGCGCGAGGTGGCGGGCGCCGCCTCCGGCTTCGGCGCCGAGCACCTGGGCTACGCCGCCTTCTTCCTCTTCACCGCCCTGCTCGCCGCTCCCGCCCTCCTGCTCCTCCCCTTCCTGCGCCGTCAGATCGAAGCCGGCGAGCGCCGCGACGAGCTGCCAACCTGAGGTGACAGTTACCTTCACGGAAGCAGCCGACCTGAGGTGACAGTTACCGTCGTTGGAGCAGCTCCTCGAGAGTCTGGTGACAGCCTCCTCGAGGCGGGTCGCCGTCATCGTGATCGTGCAGGATGACTCGAGCTAGGTAACTGTCACCCGGGTAACTGTCACCCTGGTGGGAAGGGATGGGGCGGCGAGCGGTACACTGCCGTGCGGGAGGGCGAGGACTATGGAGCCGAGCTGGAAGGAGGCGGTCGAGACGATCGCGCCCTACGTCATCAAGATCTCCACCCCCGACCACGCCGGGACCGCCTGCCTCTTCGCCTTCGGGGCGGCCGGCGGCATCTGCGGCTTCGCCACCGCCGCGCACGCGCTCTCGCACGCCCTCCGCTGGGAGCAGCCGATCCGCGTCGAGCACTGCTGCAGCGGCTACCAGCGCCTCCTGCGCCCGACCGACCGCGCCATCGTCATCGACGACGACACCGACACCGCCGCCATCGTCTTCCTGCGCGACGACGCCCCCTTCCCGCAGAAGCTCCTGCCGCTGACCCCGGAGGGCGCCAAGGTCCGCGTCGGCGTCGAGATCGGCTGGGTCGGCTACCCGGCGGTCGCCGCGGCGCGCGACACGCTCTGCTTCTTCAGCGGCCGGGTGAGCGCCTGGCTGGGCGACAAGCGCGCCTACCTGGTCGACGGCGTCGCGATCAGCGGCGTCTCGGGCGGCCCCGCCTTCCGCCTCGGCGTGCACGCGCGTCCGGAGATCCTCGGCGTCGTCTCGGCCTATCTGCCGAACAAGGCCGCGGGCACGCCGCTGCCGGGCCTGTCGCTCGTCCAGCACATCGGCGAGCTCGAGAACGTGGTGCGCGACCTGCGGAACCTCGCTCAGGTGCCCCCGTCGCCCGACAGCGACGAGCGGGGCGCGAGCGACGAGAGCAGCTGACCCGCCGCGGCCCGGAAGGGGTCGCTCCAGACGTGCCCCCCCTCGAAGACCACCCTCTCGACCGCGACGCCGCGCGCGCCGAGCGCCGCCGCGTCGGCCGCCATCTTCGCCTCCGTGTACCAGTCGTCGAGGGTGCCGCGCGCGAGCAGCGCGCGCGACGGAAAGGGGACGGCTTCGGGCAGCTCGGCGAGCTCGGGCGGCAGGTCGCCGGCGAGCGCCGCGACCGCGGCGGCGCCATGACCCGCGGCGACCGCGGCGCGCCAGGCCATCGCCGTCCCCTGCGAGAAGCCGACGAAGAGCAGCGGCAAGCGCCAGCCGAAACGGGCCCGGACCTCGTCGAGGATCGCGCGGAAATAGGCGAGGTTGTCCTCGATCGCCGCCTCGCGCAGGTCGCGCGTCATCCAGCCGCGCACCACCTCGCCGCTCTTGCGCTCGTAGAAGGCGTTGAGCGCGTCGACCGCGACCAGCGCGGCGGCCGCGGCTCCCGGGATCGACTCGAGCTCCGCCAGGTGGCGCGCCGCGTTCTCGCCGTAGCCGTGGCAGCCGACGACGATCGCCGCCGGCTCCCCCGCCGGCACGCGCAGCAAGTAGCGCCCCCGCACCCGCGCCTCGACGACCCGCTGCTCGATCCCTTCGCTCCCACCCATCGTCCGCCCGCCTCCGCCGCCGAGCGCCCGTGGAATCCTCTCACGGCGATTCGCGGACTGGGATACGCGGCGGCATTCCGACAGCGATCGCTCTGTTTCGTTCGGAGGAGCGGCGGGGCGCCGAACCGATCCGCTTCGAGCTGGGAGCGCGAACGGGGAAAGGTCCCCAGGACCCCCTCCCCGGAGCTCGCCTGAGCAGACGGCTCCGTAACCCTCGACGCTGACTGGCCGCAGGAGTCGTCGTCCCGGCGACTTCGCGCCTCGGCATCGACGTCTCCGTCCCGCTTCTGTCGCGATCGTGTCAGGAGTGCGTCTCCATCGTCGCCGGTCCTTGTGACGGCTGGTACCGGGGCGTACGCTGACTGCCCTACCCGCACGAGAGAGGGGGCCCCCATGCCACGTGCGCTTCTCGTCTATCCGGAATTTCCGCCGTCGTACTGGGGGTTTCGGTACGCGTTGGAGCTCCTGGGGAAGAAGGCGCCGATGCCGCCGTTGGGGTTGCTGACGGTGGCAGCGATGTTCCCGGAGTCGTGGGAGCTGCGGCTGGTGGATCTGAATGTCCAGCCGTTGCTCGATGCCGACCTCGAGTGGGCGGATCTCGTGCTCACCTCGACCATGGTCGTGCAGCAGCGCTCGCTGCGGGAGGTGATCGCGCGCTGCAACGAGATCGGCAGGCCGGTGGCGGTCGGGGGGCCGCATCCGACTTCGTTCGCTTCGGAGATCGTCGGGGCGGACCACTTCCTGCTCGACGAGGTCGAGGAGACCTTCCCCGCCTTCCTCGCCGACTGGGAGGCGGGGCGGGCGGCGCGGGTCTACCGGCCGGAGGCGAAGCCGGCGGTGACTTCGACGCCGGTGCCGCGCTTCGATCTGTTGGATCTCTCGGCCTACGGGTCGATGGCGCTGCAGTTCTCGCGGGGGTGCCCGTTCGACTGCGAGTTCTGCGACATCACCAAGCTCTTCGGGCGGGTGCCGCGGACCAAGTCGAACGACCAGATGCTCGCCGAACTGGATGCGCTCTACGCGCTCGGCTGGCGCGGGTCGCTCTTCCTCGTCGACGACAACTTCATCGGCAACAAGAAGGAGGCGCTGCGGCTCCTTCCCGCGATCGCCGAGTGGCAGCGCGAACGCGGCCACCCCTTCGACCTCTACACGGAGGCGAGCGTCAATCTCGCCAAGCACGAGCCGCTGATGGACGCCATGGTCGCTGCCGGCTTCTCGATGGTCTTCCTCGGCATCGAGAGCCCCAATCCCGAGGCCCTGCTCAAGACCCACAAGGTGCAGAACACCGCCAAGGACGACCGCGACTACCTGCTGCACGCGGTCGAGGCGATTCAGAGGAAGGGCATCGAGGTCACCGCCGGCTTCATCCTCGGTCTCGACGGCGACGGCCCCGAGGTCTTCGACGCGCAGGTCGCCTTCATCCAGCGCGCCGGGATCCCGATCGCGATGGTCGGCCTCCTGACCGCCCTGCGCGGCACCAACCTCTACGCCCGGCTCGAGCGCGAGGGGCGGTTGGTCGCCGAGTCGACCGGCAACAACGTCGAGATCGCGCTCAACTTCGAGCCGGAGCTCGACCGCGAGGTGCTGGTCGACGGCTACCGGCGCGTCCTCTCGACGCTCTACGGCCCCGACCTCCGCGCCTACTTCGCCCGCTGCCGGACGCTGCTCGGCCGCCTCGGACGGGGACCGAAAAAGAACCGCCGCGTCTCGCGCGCCGAGCTCGGCGCCGCTCTCCGCTCGCTGCGCCTGCAGCTCTTCTCGGCGCAGGGGCCGGCCTACGCCGCCTTCCTCGCGCACACGCTCTTCACACGCCCGACGATGCTCGGCGAGGCGATCCGCATGGCCGTCAAGGGGTGGCACTTCCAGCGCTACACCGAGCAGACGCTCGCCGCGCACGCCTACCGCGAGGCGGCGCTCGACGGCTACGCCCGCGCCGAGAGCCTGCTCGAGCGGGCGGCGGCGGTGCACGACCGCTTGCGGCGTCGGGTCGAGCGGCAGGTCGGGCGGCAGGTCGGACGCGCCTTGCGGAGCATCGCCCGGCGCTACCGCCGGCTCCGTCCGGAGTTCCGCCAGGGGCTCCTGCCCGACCGCGCGGCGGTCGAGGGCGCCCTCTCGGCGCTCGTCCAGGAGGTCGCGCAGCACGACCTGGTGCGGCGCTGGGTGCCGCGACTGCGCGGCGCCTTCAGCGGCGAGAGCCTGCCGCCCGCTCTGGCGCAGGCGGGCTACGCGCCGCACGACGCGACGGCGCCCGCCGCCTGCCCCTGCACCGTGGCGATCGCGCCGACGGTCGAGGCGGGCCGCCTGCGCCGGTCTCTCGAGCAGTTCTGCCGCGAGCTGGGCGTGCGCGTGGTGACGACCGGCGAGCAGCTCGCCCACCTCGGCCAGGCGGGGCTCGAACGGATCCACGGGCTGGCCGACGCGCCCGAGCGGGTGAAGGGCTACCTGGCGGCGGTCGCTGAGCGCGTCGACACGATCGTCGTCCCCGTGGCCGAGGAGCTCGGCGGGTATCTCGGAGATCTGGGGGGCCGGACGCAGATCCTCGCGGCGCGGGCCGCCGACCGGGTGAGCGGCCTGCCCCGGCTGGTCTGCCTGCGGCTCGAGGGGAGCCGGCGCGAGCTCAAGGCGCGGCTGATCGAGGTGGGGATCGCGCTGACCGGCGACGCGGCGCGCGCCGAGCTCGCCTCCGACCGGGCGCTGGCGCTGATCTGAGAGGCGCCGGCTCGGGGACATGAAGCTCGGCTTCGTGTCCCCGTTGCCTCGTGGGCCAGCGCTGAGACCATGTCCCAGAGCGGGCGCCTCCGCTTCGTGTCCCCGTCCTTCCGTAGGCCAGCGCTGGGACGGGGACGCGGACCCAGCTGCGCTGGGACCATGTCCCCGAATGAGCGTCGCGTGTCCCCGAGCCATCGTTGTGTCCCCGAGCGGGCTCGCGGCGGCCGATTGCTAGGATCCGCTCCGAGATCGAGGGTGATGACGCGATGCTCGCTGGCCGCGCGGGGCCGGGGGGGCGACGGAGGCGCCCCGCGGTGAGCCGT
>WYBK01000070.1 GCA_011525905.1 Acidobacteriota bacterium | reverse complement strand
TGAAGGCCCCCCTCTTCCGCGCCTGCGACTTGGCGCGCGCGACCTGCGACCTCTTCGCCGCGACCCTCCCCGACCTGCGCTTCGTCCCGGAGCGGATCCACCTCCCCCCCGAGCTCCACGCCGCCGAAGAGGCCCACCGCCTGGTCCTCGAAGAGGGCATCCCCTTCCGCGAGGCGTACCGCAGGATCGCCGAGCGCTATCGGAAACACTAGAGCGGACACGACTTCGCTCGGAATAGCGCCACATTCCGAGAATGACGTGTCATTCGTTCTATTGGAGGGGTCCTGGCGAGCGATGTCGATTCAGCGATGTGAGCCCTGGCATCGAGGACGAGCCCACCTTCTTCGCCAGTCGCACACCTTCCTGGTTTTCTGGTAAGCTGGTTTCGTGAAAACGACGCTCGAGTTGCCAGACGAGCTGGTGGTCGAGATCAAGGTCGAGGCCGCGCTCCGCAAGAAGAAGCTCAAGGAGCTAGTGCCCGAGCTGGTCCGAGCGGGGCTGCGTGCGCAGCGGGAGGCCGCGGCGCCCCCACCCGGGGCCGCGCGGCGCTGGCTTGCCGAGTGGGTCGCGGAAGGGCGCGACGCGACCACCTCTCTCCCTCCGAGTCCGACTGCGAGGGAGATCCTCGACGCCGACCGCGACCGCCTCGAGCCGAGCCATCCGGAAGCGGACGTCTCTTCGCCGATGACAAACCTGGCAAAGGAACGAGGCGTCCAGCACGGCCGGCGTGGACGAGGAGCTCCGGCAGGCCGTGCGGCTCGTGGCGCGCGCTCCCCACGGCGCAAGAGGTAGCGCCTGCTCGTCGTCGACGCGAATGTCTGGGTGGCGGCCTTCGACTCCGCCGATCCCATGCACGAGGAGAGCATTGCGGCGCTCGCGCGGGCCGCCGACCGCGGCGAGCCGCTCGCCGCGCCCAGCATGGTCCTGCTCGAGACACTCTGCGCCCTCGCGCGCCGTCTGGGTGACACTGCACGGGCCCGCGCGGCGGGCGCTCGACTCGTCGCCCACCCCATCCTCCGTCTCGAGCCCCTCACCGACGCGCTGCTTGCCCTGGCCGTCGATGTCGGGACCGAGCGCCGCTTGCGTGCCGCTGACGCACTCTACGCCGCGACCGCCGTCGAGCTCGACGCGCTTCTCCTCTCCTGGGACCGCGAGCTCATCGAACGCGCTGGTGCGCTCTCGCCGCGCGAATGGCTCCGAGCCTCTTGAACGCGGGACAACTTTCCGCCCCGGTCCCAGGGGGCCGTCGGCTTTGCCTCGTCACGGCCTCCGCGGATAGCGCTCGCGCCATTCGCGCTCGCGGACGAGACGCCCGTTCTCGGAGATTCGGCGGGTGAAGGCGAGGTGGAGGGCGGTGGCGTCGGAGGTGAGGTCGATCGTCGTTTCGAGGCGCAGGCGCCGGCCCCCCTCGAGGTCGATCGTGTGGCTCTCGCGGCCGGAGTAGGAGGCGTTCGCGGGGTTGTCGTCCTCGACCTGCCAGCGGTTCTGCTCGTGCGAGCGGTAGCGGCGCTCCCCGATCGTCCAGGCGCAGGCGGTCTCCTGCTCGTAGCGGGTGGTGCCGGCTTCGAGGTCGCGGACGACCCGCTCGATCTCCTCTGGGCCCTCGCCGCAGCGCCCGTAGGCGGCGTCGCTGCGCGCCTCGCGTTCCTGCGGCGGTGGCAGCGATGGGGCGGTGCCGGCATCGAGTGGAATCTCGGGGAGCTCGAGCGTGGTGCGCGAAGCGTCGTCGCCGCCGCCGGTGCGGACGGTCAGCGTCAGCCGATGCGCGGTCGGCCAGAGCATCGGGAACTGCGCGGTCGAGAGCGCCAGGCGGATCCGGTGCCCCGGGCGGAAGGTCCAGGTCGTCGCGTGCAGGTCGAAGGCGAGCGCCAGCGGCGCGTGCGGCGCGACTGGCGACGGCCGGTCGGAGCCTGCGCGCTCGCGCGCGTCGAGCGCGGCGCCGGTGACGAGCGCCACGCGGCCGTCGGGAGCGACGTCCTCGAGCCGGGCGACGATCCGCCCCTCGGGCGCGTCGAAGGCGGCGCCGACCGAAACGCGCGGCAAGCCGGCGACGGCGAGCGGCCGCGCGAGCGGCGCCGAGTCGAAGACCAGGCTCTCGCCGTCGTCGCCGCTCAGGTCGCCGGTCGGCTCGCCCCACCAGATTCCCGCTGCGCTGCCGCTGCCGGCGCGGGCGAGCAGCCGCCGGCCGCCGGAGCGCGCGGGCGGCGCCTCGGCGAGCGCGCCGTCGGCGCTCGCGTGGAAGCGGCGCAGGCTCGTCCCCGGGATCGGCCAGACGGTCTCGAGCCATCGCCCCGGGGTCTCGGGGAGCTCCTCGCCCGGCGCGTGCCCGGCGCGCAGGAAGAGCAGGAGGCTCTTGTCCGCCGGGTCGCTCGCCGCGCCTTCGACCAGGAAGCGGCGCAGGAACCGTTCGGCGCCGTCGAGCCACTCGTAGTTGGGCCCCGGCTCGCCGCCGTGCGGCCAGTCGTGGTTCCAGGGGCCGACCTCGGCGCGCACGTTCGCCTGCGCGCGCTCGAGCAGCCGGAAGGGGAAGTCGCGGTAGCCGTCGAGGAGTCCCCCGATCGCGAAGACCGGCAGCTCGAGCCGCGCGCCGCCGCCGGATCGATCGAGGCGGACCCCCGGGCGCCAGAAGGGGCCGTCGGAGTGGGCCGCCAGGTAGTCGAAGAGCCAGGGGCGCACGTCGAAGCGGTCGCGGAAGAAGGCTTCGTCGAGCGGGTAGTCGGGGGTGCGGGGCAGCGCGTTCTCGTGGTGGATCTGCAGGTGGTAGGGGTCCAGGTGGAGGATGCCGTCGAGCCAGTCGATCGAGTCGCGCCAGAGGTCGTCCGAAGCATGTACGGCGAGGATCGCGGCGAGCCCGGGCGGCCGGCGCAACGCGACGCGGTAGGCGTTGAAGCCCCCCCAGGAGATCCCCCAGAGCGCCACGCGGCCGTTCGAGAAGGGCCTCGCCGCGAGCTGGCGGACGATCTCGACCGCGTCGTCGAGCTCGGCCTCGGAGTACTCGCGCTCGGGCACGCGCCCTTGGGAGCCCCCGGTACCGCGCAGGTCGACCTTGACGCTCGCGAAGCCGCGGCGCGCCCAGGCCGCGTGGTGCGGCAGGTCGCGCAGGTAGAAGGAGTCGTCCTTGCGGTAGGGGAGCAGCTCCAGGAGCGTCGGGAAGCGCTCCCCCGGCTCCCTCGCCTCGGGCAGGAAGTAGGTCGCCGCGAGCGCGACCCCGTCGGCCATCGCGAGCTC